>DAIOWH010000005.1:58035-84312 GCA_036758585.1 Planctomycetia bacterium | reverse complement strand
GGCGCGTCGGGCTACTGTCCCTGCGGACTCCCAGGATCACGCAAAGCCATTTAGGAACGTCGGACAGGTGCATTACGACAAAGTAACCTAGCCACGTGACGTCCAGACCGCGGACGGTGCGCTTATGGGCTTCTTGTCGGCGGTGGTCATCATGATCAGCGGGCTCACTCCGTCCGGCGAGGAAGCTGCGCATCGCCGGTGCGGAGTGACTGCGATGGTGTTGGCTGCCCACTTGGCCGGTAGTCCGGTTCTGTTTCACGAGGCCGAGACAGAACTCCGCGGGGCCGGGGCGCTGGTAGACATGGCGACGCTACGCCGAGCGTTTGAGGGCAAAGGGCTGTACTGCGGGGCGGTTCGGTTAGGAATGCGCGGCGTCCCGCCAGTCCCGGCGGTCATTCCGGTTTCCGCGGGCAAAGGGCAGCCGCTGCACTACGTCGTTATTTATGGTTCGGCAGGCGGCGCCATCCAAGAGATTGACTTCCCCTCGGCGCCCCGATGGGTACGAATCGAGCAATTGGACAGGGTCTGGGACGGCACGGCGTTGTTCGTCGCAATGACCCCCGAAATGCTGGATCAGCTTGACCGTTACTCGAACCGCCGTAGCGGCGCCTGGTTCATTTGCAGCGGGGCAGTCTTGCTCTGTGCCGCCATCGTGGTGTGGCGCCGCCGCGCTGGCATCGGACAGAGCCCGATGGAGACCGCTCCCCGATCCGGAGTAACTCTCATCGAGATACTTGTCGTGATCGGTATCATAGCGATCCTCACCTCAATACTCATGCCAGCCGTGCAGCGTGCGCGAGCGGCTGCGGCGCGCGCCCAGTGTGCGAGTCATCAGAAGCAACTTGGCGTGGCTCTGAACGTCTACGCAGCCACGTACGTGTTGTTTCCATCACCGATTGGACATTGGGTTCGCTCGGCGTCCGGAAAAGCGAGTGACCGAGACTACTCAGCGCATACTCAGCTACTGCCGTTTCTCGAAGAGCAGCAAGCCTTCAACGCGATTAACTTTGATGGCCCCGCGTTGTCCCTTGAGAACGGCACGGTCTTCGCGCGCCGCATTTCCGTTTTCATGTGCCCTTCCGATGGGTTCCTGTTCTCGGAATCGAACAGTGCCCCGAACAGCTACCGGACCAATCTGGGTACCGGACCCGTCGGTGTGCCACAGCCACAGATTGGAGAAAGCGGTGATGGGGCGTTCTGCATGGTACCGTTGTGCCTATCACCGAGTGATTTTATCGACGGTCTGGAATGGACAGCCGCATTCTCGGAGAAACAGCGTGGGGACGGAGAAGATGTCCGCTTTACCCCGGAAACAGACAGCCTTTGGGTTCGTGTAGTCCTTGGGCTAGCGCGCGACGATTACCGGTACGCGTGTGGTGTGTTGTCACACCTAACAACTGGTCATTTTTCGGATTCGGGATACACCTGGTTTCGTGCCGGTCCGCGCCACACGTGGTACAACCATATCGAACCACCCAATGGCCCACAGCCTGACTGTGCTGACCGGAGTACGCATCCAGAAGTAGGAATATTCACGGCTCGGAGTCTCCATCCGGGTGGAGTCAATGTGCTGTTCACCTCCGGATCCGTGCGTTTCGTTTCTCAGAACATCGACTTGGCTGTTTGGCGGTCGGTGGGGAGTCGCAATGGCAACGAACTGGTTGACACGGCGGGGTTCTAGTCGGTATCGCTACCTCACACTCGGCATTGCGATCCTCGGGATTGGCCTCGTCTGTGGGGCGGTCTCGACCTTCAGCCTTCGACAGCGTCCTGTACTTCGTGTCAGCACCGAAGAGGTCCGGCTCGGATTCAATTCCAAACTGCTCTACTACCGTAGGAGGGTCGCGGCGATGGCACGATGGTATACCCTTGGGTTCGTCTTTGGCTTTCCGTTTCTTGTGTGCCTGTGCGGCAAGACCGTCGGCGCACCGTCTATCACCGTCACAACATGCACCGGCGATCACGCGGGTAATCATGCCGACCACCCTGCTCCGGGTAGCGGCATTGATGTTGGTGCGGATATGAATCTCCTGACTCCACGTGGCGTAGACACCTACGTCACAAATCCCGTGCATCACGCGGGCATTCAGGGCACCGGAGAAGGGTCCCTTACCTGGGAGGGCTCGTTCGACGCAGAAGGAAAACAGGTGTCAACAATAGATGGCTACCGAGCCGACGGAACGGGAGCGAAGTACTACGGGGGCGTCGTGAACGATTGGTTTGACTACTGTGGCGAATGGTGGTCTGAATGGGGGAGCTAGGAACGATGCTTCGTCGTGGTCTCACTCTCGTGGAGGTGCTAGTCGTGCTGGGGATCATTGCGATCCTCGTAGCGATCCTACTTCCCGCGGTTCAGATGGGGCGTGAGGCTGCCCGAAGAAAATCATGCACGAACAGGTTTCGACAGGTGGGCCTGGCGCTGCACAGTTACGAGGAGTTACACGGCGTTTTCCCGCCGCGCGTGATCATCGGCCGGATCGACAGGAGCATCCACCGTCACGGGGCGAAGCCGTCGGGTCCGTGGAACGAGAAGATCCTGTTGTTGCCGTATCTCGGAGCGAAGGAGCTGTACAATTCCATCAATCTGGGCCTCAACCGGCAGGACAAGGCCAATACGACGGCAACACGTGTTTCCCCCAGCCAGTATCTATGCCCTTCCGATGCGCGGCCGCTGCCAGGCGATGCAGTCGCGAACTTCAAGGCCTGCGTTGGGTCAGGAAAGTTCGAACGTGGGATGGACGCACCGATTGACTCAGGGCTGCCAGCGGGCCGCTTTCCCGACGGTCTGTTCGCCACTATGGTCGGTTTTACGTCGGGCGATGTGCGAGACGGGTTGAGCCAAACCGCGGCGATGTCCGAGGCGCGCCACGGGGCCGAGTTTGTGGTTGCTCCCGGCACGCACCCGCCTCTTCCGACGCTCGGAGTGCTCTACACGTTCGCCGTAACGCCACGAACCCAGAACAACGTAATTGCCAAGTGCGAGAACCTCACTCTATCGGGCGGCCTTGGGATGAAACCGCTCGGTCAGGACTGGGCCTTCGGCGTACCGTACACGCATCTTCTTACTCCCGGACGACCCAGTTGTGTGGGCGAGGGAATCCCCGACTCGCACAATCCGATCACGGCCAGCAGCCACCACGTTGGCGGCGTGAATGTCCTGTTCGCGGATGGCCATGTTCAGTTCGTCGCGAACACCGTTGACGCGGGTGTCTGGCAGGCCCTCGGTAGTCGCGCCGGAGGCGACTTCTAGGCGGGAGCGCGTTCGAGTGTCGGGAGGGGGCTTGTGCACCGGCGGGTCTCGACTCACAACTCGCGCACTTGGCCCGAGATCGTCAGGTCAGTTGCCGCTGGTTGTCGTTTTCTTCGGTGTCGTGGATCTTCAGGAACAGGACGCGGTATCAATCGCGATTCGTGAACGGCCACGTCGCGCCAAGGGCTTTCTTCTGCAGCGCGGTCAGTCGCTCGATGCCCAGGCGGCCGAGCCGGAGCATGTCGTCGAGTTGCTTGCGATTGAACGTGGCGCCTTCACCGGTGCCCTGCACCTCGATGAACTGGCCCGAACCGGTCATCACGAGGTTGAAGTCGACTTCGGCCGCGACGTCTTCTTCGTAGGCAAGGTCGAGTCGCCCGGCGCCCTCGACGACGCCGACGCTCACCGCCGCGACACTGTCGCGGAGCACGGACGGAGCCTTGAGCAGCTCGGGCCGCCACGTCGCCAGCGCGTCGACCAGCGCCACGAGCGAGCCGGTGATGCTGGTCGTGCGCGTGCCGCCGTCGGCCTCGAGCACGTCGCAGTCGATCCAGAGCGTGTTCTCGCCGAACCGTTCGAGGTCCACCACGGCGCGCAGACTGCGGCCGATGAGTCGCTGGATTTCGGCCGTCCGGCCATCGACCTTACCGGCGCGTTCGCGCGGCTTGCGCGGCTGACTCGCACCCGGCAGCATGCTGTATTCGGCGGTGAGCCAGCCCTTGCCCTTACCGCGCAGCCAGGGCGGCACGGACTCCTCGACCGAGACGGTGCACAGCACGGTCGTGCGGCCGGCCTGGACGAGCACGCTGCCCGGCGCGCCGCGGGTGTAGCGGCGGCGGAATCGCACCGGACGAAGCTCGTCGTTTCCACGGTTGTCGGGACGCATAACAGCCAGAGGTCAACAGTACGAGGTCAACCGTTCTTCAGCCGAGCAGCCACACGAGCAGAGCCTTCTGGGCGTGCAGCCGATTGGCGGCCTGGGCGATGACCGCGCTCTGCGGGCCGTCGAGCACGTCGTCCGTGACCTCTTCGCCGCGATGCGCGGGCAGGCAGTGCATCAGCCTGGCGTGGGCCGGAGCTTGACGCATGAGGTCGGCGTTCACCTGAAACCTGGCGAACGCGGCGCGACGGCGGTCCGACTCGGCCTCCTGGCCCATGCTGGTCCAGACGTCGGTGTACACCACGTCGGCTTCGCGCACGGCCGCGGCGGCGTCCGGCACAACGGCCACACTGCCGCTTCCCGGTTGCTGACGCAGCCGGTCCTGGAACGCATCGCTGAACTCGTAGCCGCGCGGCGCCGCGAGGATGAACCGCGCTCCGAGCAGGTAGCAACCGACCGCCAGCGAGCGCGCGACGTTGTTGCCGTCGCCGATGAATGCGATCGTGCGGCCATTCACGTCGCCAAACAGTTCTTGCACGGTTTGCAGATCAGCCAGCGCCTGGCACGGGTGGGCGAGGTCGGACAGCCCGTTGATGACCGGCACGGTCGCGTGCTTCGCCAGTTCGACTACGTGGCGATGATCGAACACGCGGACGACGAGCACATCGATGTACTGGCTGATGACGCGGGCGAAATCGGCGATCGTCTCACGTACCCCGAGCTGCACTTCGTGTGCGCTGACGAAGATACACGACCCGCCGAGCTTCTCCATCGCGGCCTCAAAGCTGACTCGGGTGCGTAGCGACGGCTTCTCGAACATGAGCACCATGCAGCGGCCCGCGAGCGGCAGGTGTGCGGGCGGCGTTGCGGCTTGGGTCTTGAGCCGCACGGCAAGGTCGAGCAGCTCGTGCAACTCGTCGGGCTTCAGGTCTGAGACGGCTACAAAATGTCGCATGGAGGTTACCGCAGGTCCTTGATCACTTCGCACAGAATCTCGCAGCCCTCGTCGCACTGTTCGAGCGACAGGTTCATCGGCGGCAGCAGACGGATCACAGTCGAGTGCGTGCAGTTCACGAGCAGCCGCCGCTCCATGGCGCGCGTGACGACCGGCGTGCCGTCGACCGACAACTCAACGCCGATCATAACGCCCTTCACTCGCACTTGCTGCACCAGGCTGCACTCGGATTGAAGTCGAGCGAGATGCTCGTGGAACCGCTCGCCGAGCCGCTCGGTGTGTTCGAGCAGCCCGTCCGCTTCAATCGTCTCGATGGTCGCCAGACCGGCGCGAGTGGCGACCGGGTTGCCGCCGAATGTCGAGGCGTGCATGCCCGGTTTCAGACTGGCAGCCACTTCGGGCTTGGCCATGATGCCGCCGCAGGCGACGCCGCCGGCAAGCGCCTTCGCCAGCGTGATGATGTCGGGCACGATGTCGCTGTGCTGGTAGGCGAACCACTTGCCCGTGCGACCCATGCAGGTTTGCACCTCATCGAGCACCAGCAGCATGCCGTGCTCGTCGCACAGCCGACGAAGGCCGGGCAAGTAACTGTCGTCGGGGATGTTCACGCCCCCCTCGCCTTGCACCGGTTCGACGAGCACGGCGCAGGTCTCGTCGTCGATCGCGTTGGCCACGGCGTCGAGATCGTTGTACGGCACGTAGGTGAATCCGGCGAGCAGCGGCTCGAAGCCCTCGTGGTATTTCGGCTGCGCAGTGGCGGTCAGCGCGCCCAGGGTGCGGCCGTGAAAGCCGTTCTCGCAGGTGATGATCTTGTAGCGACCTTTGGGCGTGTGGACGCGAACGAGCTTGATCGCGGCCTCGACCGCCTCGGCGCCGGAGTTACAGAAGAAGCACTGGCCGCCGAAACCCCGCTCGCTCAGCGCCTGGGCGAACTGACCTTGGGCCTCCATGTACCACGTGTTCGGCACGTGGACGAGTTGCCCAACCTGTTCGCGCACCGCCTCGACCACGCGCGGCGGACAGTGGCCGAGCAGGTTGCAGCCCCAGCCCGGGAAGAAGTCGAGGTAGCGATTGCCTTCGGCGTCCCAGACATTGGCGCCATCGCCGCGCACCAGCGAGACCGGGTAGCGGCGGTAGTTGGGAATGACGTAACGGTTGAACAAGGCGATTGTGTCAGACGAACTGAGCGTTTCGGCGGTTGTCACCTTTGGTCCTCCGTGGTTGTGCGATCAACGAGCAATGGAACCTGAGACAGTCCCAGTTGCCTGTGGGTTCGCCGAGCGGGCGACGATCTCGGTCCCGACGCCCTGGTCGGTGTAGATTTCCAAGAGCAGGCTGTGTGGCACGCGGCCGTCGAGGATGTGGGTCTTGGCGACCCCGCCCGCCAACGCGGCCAGGCAGGCGTCGACCTTCGGGATCATGCCCGAGTCGACGACGCCGCGTTCGACGAGCGAGCGGCACTCGTCGGCCGTCAGGCTGCTCGCCTTGGAGTTCGGGTCGTTGCGGTCGAGCCAGATGCCGGTCGTGTCGGTGAGCAGCACGAATTTCTCCGCTCGCAGTTGGCAGGCGACGGCGGCGGCCGCGGTGTCGGCGTTTACGTTCAGCAGATTGCGCGGCTCGGCCGGCCCGCCGGCACACGACTCGTCGAGCGCCAACGACGGAATCACCGGCACGACGCCGGCCATACAGAGGTTCTCAATGAGTCGCGAGTCCACACGATTCACCTCGCCGACGCGCCCCAGATCAAGCTTCGTCCCATTCTCGCCGTTGAGGAACGTCTGGCGTCCGAACAGGCACTGCGATGTCTGGTAATGCAGCCCGGCCGCCCGGCCGCCCAGCCGCTCGATCCGCCGCACGATGTCGTCGTTGATCTCGTCGACCAGCACGCGAGCCACGATATCGAGCGTCGCCTCGTCGGTGTAACGGCGGCCCTGGACGAAGCGAGCGGCCAGGCCGGCCCGTTCCATTGCCCGCGTGATCGCCTTGCCGCCGCCGTGTACCACGATCGGCCGCATCCCGACCGTCTCCATGAACACGATGTCTTCGAGCGTGTCCATCAGGGCGGCCTCATTTTCCATGTACGAGCCGCCGACCTTGAGCACGGTCAGCTTGTCGCGAAACTTGCGGATGTAGCCGAGCGCTTCGATCAGCGCCTCGGCCTTCCGGATCGCATCATCCATCGAACCCGAGCCTCTCGGAAAAGGGCGAATTGTGGCCGCGACCGGGCGCAAAGTCAAATCGGCAAGCCACGCGGTAGGCTGGGTGCCGCACCCAGCCTACTGTGAGTCTACTGCGCGGCAGCGGTAGGCTGGGTGCCGCCCCAGCCTACTTGTTCGCGGGCGCCATGCGGAGCAGGTGTTCGCGCAGGTCGCGCATCGTGACCGGCTTGGTGAGCACGACGGTGCGTTCGTCTTGCGGCACGGCAGCGGCCATGTCGCCCTGGTCGGCCTTCACCATGACGACTGCCGCCGTCGGCAGCTTGCGGCCGCGGGCAAAGCTGACCATCTCCGTGAACGCGTTCATGCCGGCCTGACCGGTCGTTTCGCAGTCGACCACGACGCAATCGGTCGGCTGCTCGCGAAATCGCTCCTCGCCCCGTTTCGGATCGGTCGTAAGCAACACGCGATAGCCGGCCGCCTGGAGCTTCTCGCGGACGATGTTCTGGAGTTCGACGTTCGACTCGACGAACAGCACGGTGCGAGCCGACGTGGAGTTGGTCGTTGCGACTGCTGCAGGTGTTGCGACTGGTCTCGGCGCCGGCGCGGCGGCAACTGGGGCCGTTGATTTGGTCGTCACCGCCTCGATCGCCTCCATCACATCGTGCGGCGATTGGTAGCGGTGTCGCGTGTCGAGCGACATCATGCGGTCGATGATCACGGCCAGTTGCGGATCGGCCGCTTGATAGCTTTCGCGCACGGGCCGGATGTTGTCGATGCGGGTGCGAAGCAGCCGGGCGGCCCGGTCTTTCTTCTCGGGAATCGGCGGCGTGCCGGCGAGCATCTGATAAAACACGGTGCCCAGAAAGAAGATGTCGCTGCGCTTGTCCCCTTTGTCGGCGCCAGTCGTCTTCTCGAGCAAGGCGTACTCGACCGTTCGTTGGCCGTGAGCCTCTTCGGCGCGCACTTCATCCTTGTGCATCGTGGCCAACCCGAAATCCACCAACTTGATCATGCCTTGGGTCGATGCGAGCAGGTTGGTCAATTTGATATCGCGGTGCGTGACGCCCTGATCCCAGGCATGGCACAGGCCGCGCAGGGCGTCGAGCATCAGCCGCGCGGCCTCGTCGCGATCGAGCCGGCCGCCGCGAATCTTCAGGAAGTCTCGGAGGTTGCCCCCTTCGACGAACTCCATCGAGATGTAATGCACCGAATCGTGCCCGCCGACTTCGTCGATACGCACGATGTTCGGATGACGCAGCGACTGACCTACCTTGCCCTCGTGCTGAAACGCCTCGACCGACGCCTTGTCGCTCGTCCAGCGCTGCCGCAGCACTTTGACGGCGACCGTCTCGCCGGTCTGGGTGTTGATGCCGCGATACACGCGGGCAAATCCTCCGGACGCAACCTTGTATAAGATCTTGCTGCTGCCGTAGAAGTAGCCGGTGGTGTCGCCCTTTTCGAGCTTGTCGATTTGGAACCGCGTCAGGAACCCCTTGCGCTGCAGCACGCGCAGCATCTCCTCGGGCGCGGCGTTGCGCGAACCGAGTTCGTCCCAGCATTCGCGAAGCTGGTCGAGCGTCAGGATCCCGGCTTGGTTGGCTCGTTCGGCCAGGTTGACCGATGCGGGCTTCGGCTCCATCAGTGGCTAGTCCCCGTGTTCCGCGCGATCCGTAGAATCTCTCGGCTGGCTCATTGTAGCCGACACCTTCCGGCCCACACAACCGGCGCATTCGGACCGACGCCGTGGGGCCGATCGTTGCCTCGCCAGCGGTCGGAAGGTAAGGTGTGAAGCCAGTGCCCCTTGGATGTGTCACACAGAGGTGTCACGCTGTGGTTCGCACCGCCGCACACGACCTGACCGGCCGCACGCTTGGTGAGTTTGAGATCCGCGAGCGGGTGAGCACCGGCGGCATGGGCACGGTGTACAAGGCGTTTCAGACCGGGATGCAGCGGATCGTCGCGATCAAGGTCCTGCCGCCCGACATGGCCGCCAACGAGGTGACGCTGCAACGGTTCTACCAGGAGGCGAAACTCGCCGCGCAGCTCGATCATCCGAACATTGTGCGGGCGATCGCCGCCGGGACCGACGAAGGCACCCCGTACCTGGCCATGGAGTTCGTCGAGGGCGAGACCGTGAAGCAGCGGCTCAAGCGCCAAGGAAAGCTGAATGAACCAGAGGCGATCCGCATCACGTTGGCGGTCGCCCAGGCGCTCAGCGTCGCTCACGCTCGCAGCATCATCCATCGCGACATCAAGCCCGAAAACGTGCTGCTCACACGCGACGGCCAGGTCAAGGTCGCCGACTTCGGACTCGCGAAACGGCTCGATCAGGACCTGGCTCTGACTCAGGAGGGCAAGGGGCTGGGCACGACGCTGTACATGGCGCCGGAGCAATTCAAGAACGCACGCGATGCAGACGCGCGGACCGACGTCTACTCGCTGGGTCTCACTCTGTACGCGATGCTCTCGGGCGCGGCGCCGTGGGCGGGCCTGGACATCACTGAAGTTTACAAGCGGAAACAGGCGGGCGACCTGGCGCCTGTGCGTCAACTAGTGCCAAGCGTCTCGTCGCGCACCGAGTCGGTCATCGAGCGCGCGACCCAGCCGGTCCCCGACCGCCGCTACGCAAACTGTGGCGAGTTGATCGCTGAACTTCAGCCGCCGGCCAGTGCGATCATGGCGCGGCCCGCGGTGCTGGCCCGACCGCTGGCTGACGAGCAGGGACCGAGTGCAGCCGTTCGCCCCGACGCCACGCCTCAGGCCGTCGACTGGTTCGTACGCTACTTCGACAAGGACGGCAAACGCCGACAACTGCGGCTGCGCACCGACGAACTGCGACAGGGCGTCAAGTCGGGACGGTTGGCCACGGACATGCGCGTGGCGCGGTCCGAACAGGGGCCGTGGTTGCACCTCAGCGCGTACAACGAGTTCGTGGATCTGTTGGCCCAGCTTTCGCGCGGAACGCAAGAGGCGGCGATGGAGAAGGACATCCACAAGACCGTCGCCGCGCTGCATGCCGGCGCCCCGTTGCGTCACCGCGATCGCCCGTGGGCGCTCTGGCTGGCGATCGGCGCGGCCGTCGTCGCGGCGGCCGCACTGGCCGTCTGGTTGCTTCAGTGAGTCTGCACCTGGTGAGAAGGGGGAACTGATGAGAGGCATGTTGCAGAGCGTGGCTGCGGGCGCAGTTTTTCTCGTCATGGGCGGCCTGTGGACCGCCACGATCACGGGGCAAGATGGGTCGCTCGCACAGACGGCGAGCGTTGTGGCCGTGCCGACCGCGCCGGGCCAGCCGTCGAGCGGCCCGGGGTCGAGTGACTACTCGCACGCTGCGTATCAAGCTGGGTGGGGCGGCGCCGGCGCCGACCGGTTCTGGCTGTTCACGCCCGACCAGCCGCGCCCAACGTCGGCGCCGCTCGTGGTGTTCCTGCACGGCTGGGGCGCGACCGAACCGAGCATCTACGGCGCGTGGATCAAGCATCTCGTGCGACGCGGCAACATCGTGCTCTTTCCACGCTACCAGGCCGGCCTGCGCGATCTGCCCAAAGAGATGACCGGCCACGCGGTCAACGCAATCCGATCGGGCATCGACCGACTTCAAGCCGGCCCGGTGCGGCCCGACCTGACCCGCGTCGCGTTCGTCGGTCATTCGCTGGGCGCGATCATGAGCGCGAACATCGCCGGGCGGGCCGAACGCTACGACGTGCCGCGCCCCGCAGCCCTGTTCCTGGCCGAGCCGACGTTCGCGCCGGCGCTCGGCAGCTATGATCAGATTGCGCCCGACACCTTGCTCGCCGTCGTGGTCGGCGCCGATGTGAAGCGCGATGCATCGGCCATGCGCATCCTGCAGGGCAGTTCCCTGGTGCCGCCGTCCAACAAACTCTACGTGGCAATTCCGTCCGATCATCACGGCAGCCCGCCGCTCGTCTCAGACCACTTTGCCCCGTGCGCGGCCGAGCGATTGGGCGATACGGCCGGCGAGGTCGACGACGAGTGGCGACTTCGGACGCGCGACGCGCTCGACTACTTCGGCTACTGGCGACGCGCCGACGCACTGCTCGACGCCGCGTTCGCCGGCCAACACCGCGACTTGGCGCTAGGCGACTCGCCGCAACTGCGCTTCATGGGCGCGTGGAGCGACGGCACACCCGTGCGCGAGGCGATCGTTCGCTCGTTCAGCCTGAACGACGCCGATCGCGCCGACGCCAGTCGGTGATGCGTTGTCGCCGCCTCGCTTCTGGGCTACGCTAGCCCTCAACCAAGCGAGCTTTGGAGTGCGGTGGCTCGACACCGCTTTGGATTGCTTGAGTTTTTCGCGAGGACCGATCCAAAGCGGTGTCAAGCCACCGCACTCCAGGGCTTCGCTCGGCCACGATGAATCGTCGTCGATTCGAGATGGGCCGAACGAACCTCGCTTGGGTTGAGGGCTAGCCGTCATGGCAGATGCGAAGTTCAAACCCACTCCCGCCGACGCCGAGTTGAGCGAGCTTCAAACCGCCAAGACGCTGGATTTTCAGTCGCCGGCGCCCGCGGCTCCGGCCCGCCCACCCGCGCACTCCGACGGACGCACGGACGAATCCGAGACCGTCTATCAGCCTCCGCCGCCGATGCCCGGCCCACAGCCCGGTCTCGCCGACGCCGATGAAGGGGCCGTCGAGGGCAAGCGATACGTGCCTGCCCACTTGCTGGCCGCCACGATAGTCGAGCAGCCCCGAACGCCCGATCTGCTCGGCGGGCGCTATCGAAAGCTCAAGGAACTTGGTCGCGGAGGCATGGGCGAAGTCTGGCTCGCGAGTGCGCGGGACCGTGCGATTCAAGCGCGACGGTCGATTCAACGTGCTCAAGGCCGACTCGCAGCTCACCCAAGGCGACACAATCGTGGCCGACATCGGCGGCCTCTGCCAGCTCGATTTCCGACACCCGACGTCCGGCGCGCTGCTGTCGTCGGTCGTGGTCAAAGGCTACACCGAGATGACCGTTGCCCAGGCATACCAGCGCGGCGAACAGAGCCGCACGCAACTCGACGTGCCCCAGGGCGTCATTAAGGCCGGCGTGAAACGATCGGCCACTCCGCCATCGTTCAATATCCGCACGCCGCGCGTGGTCGTCGGCGTGCGCGGCACCGAGATCGCTGAGCTGCGAGTCTTTCCCGACACCGGCGACGTGCTCGTGATGGGCCGCGAAGGAACCAGCACCTCGCGCGACACGTTCGGAAGCGTGGCGAGCGCCCAATCGGGTCAGGCGGTTTGGGCGATCGGCAACGGGCCGATCCAAGGGACCATTGAGTACACCAGCACGCGCGACCGCATCAGTTTCTCGAGCGCTCACTCGGACAATACCGAGAACAAGGCGGCCACCAGGACCTTGTTCGAGACGCTCGCCACGCTGAACCCAGGCCAGCAGTACACAGACTCTAATCCCGCGAACGACGCAGTGACCAATTCGGCCAGCATCCCGCAGATCGCCATCCCACCGTGCCCGCGCGGCCAAGGACACTGCGAGCCGCGGCGACGGTAGCTCGCCGCGCGTGGCGCGACCAAACCGAAACTTGAAACATCCAGACGCGGAGATCACAGAGAGTCAGTGCCAACCCACTCTGTCCTTGTGTTTCCCTTGTCCGGGTCCGAACACGTCACCGCCCGAAGATAATCCGGTCGCCCCCGCCGCCCTTGCCCTTGCCTTTGCCCTTGCCCTTGCCACGCCCCCGCTTCTTGGGCGCGACCGGCTCCTGAACCACGGTATCCTGACCAGGGATGACCGCAACGACATCGGCGCCCGCACCACCTTGTAAGGTGTCCGGATCGTCGCCGCCGGAGAGGATATCGTTGCCGTCGTCGCCGAAAAGTTGATCCTGGCCGGCCTCGCCGCCCAGCAAGTCGTCATCCGCTCCGCCGCGCAGCACGTCGTCGCCGCCGTGGCCGACCAGCGTGTCGTTGCCGACGTCGCCGTTCAACTCATCGTCGCCGCCGTGGCCGCACAAGAAGTCGTTGCCGTCGCCCCCAAACATGGTGTCGTTGCCGTCGGTCGCGGCGTCGTCCAGGTCGTCGCCGCTTAGGCTGTCGTCGCCGCCGCCGCCCACGACGCTGTCGTCGCCGGGTCCGCCGGCGACGCTGTCCGAGTCGTCGCCGCCGTCGACCACGTCCTTGCCCGCCCCACCGCGGATCGTGTCGGAACCGCGACCGCCAAACAGCATGTTCGCCAGCGCATCGCCTAAAAGTGTGTCGGCGGAATCCGAGCCAAGCACGTCCTCAATCGCGGCCAGTGTGTCGCTGCCGTCGCCGACCGCCGTGCCCGCGCCTAGATCGACCGTCACACCGCCCGCTGCGCCGCTGAAGTCCGCCCGGTCGGTTCCCGCGCCGCCGTCCAAGAAATCATCGCCCGCGCCACCCACGACCGAATCGTTGCCGGCGCCACCCGACAATCTGTCCGGTCCCGCGCCACCTTGAAGCTGGTCGTCGCCGTCGCCGCCATGCGCGACTATCGGCTTGGCAAAACGCTGATCGCCGAGCACCTTGTCATCGCCGCCAAGTCCGAGGACCCGCACTTCCGCGATGCGGGCGGTCGCAACCATGGTGGTCGTCCCATTCACCGTCACGTTCGTGTTGTCGCCGGTCGGTGCGATTGTGACTGTGTCGTCGGCCGTGGTCCGTCCCACGCCGTCGCGTCCCCGTACGACGAGCGGCCCATCAGCAACGTGGAAAACGCCGACGAAGCTGGCCCAATCGTCGGCCGCGTCGGTATCCAACGACGCGACGAACGGTGCCGCCGCCGCAAGGAAATAGGCAACCCCCATGTCTGACAGAATCGCCGCGTAGTCCGCGCCGTCGACCGTCCGCTCGTGATCGCCAATGGTCCGGTCGTCGAACGAGCTGATCGCAATCGGTGGGCCGCACCGCGAGTCGCCCGCATCGAACAAGTTGTCGGTCGACGCACACAACCGCAACTCGAATCCAACCGCGATATGGGTCGTGATGGTGTAGCCAATTCGCAGAGTGCTCGGTTCCGACGGGTTGGTGGTGAACACATTCACGCTGACGTTAAACGGTGCGTTGTATGTTCGACTGAACCGGCCCGCCGCGGAGCTAGCATTCCCGGCCGCGTCCTGGGCGACGCCCGTCGCCACGTCCACTGTCACGGTCCCTTGGTCCGACGGCGTGACGTCGAAGCTGTAGCTCGCGCCGCTGCCGGCGAAGTTCGAGACGCTGCCGTTGCCGATCGCAACGTCGCCCGCGTCGAAGCCGCTCACCGGTTCCGAGAAGGTGACCGTCACGGCGATCGGCGATGCGTTCGTCGGGTCCGACGCCGCCGATGCGATCGTCGTCGTCGGGGCGACGCTGTCGAACGTGCGCACAAGCTGCGCGGCCGCCGTGTTGTCGTTCCCGGCCGAGTCGCCGGCCACGCCCGCCGCGACATCGACCGTCACTGCGCCCTGGCCGGCCGGCGTGACGTCGAAGCTGTAGCTCGCCCCGCTGCCCGCGAAGTTCGACAGAGTGCCGTTGCCGATCGCAACGTCGCCCGCGTCGAAGCCGCTCACCGGTTCCGAGAAGGTGACCGTCACGGCGATCGGCGATGCGTTCGTCGGGTCCGACGCCGCCGATGCGATCGTCGTCGTCGGGGCGACGCTGTCGAACGTGCGCACAAGCTGCGCGGCCGCCGTGTTGTCGTTCCCGGCCGAATCGCCGGCCACGCCCGCCGCGACATCGACGGTCACCGCGCCCTGGCCGGCCGGCGTGACGTCGAAGCTGTAGCTCGCGCCGCTGCCGGCAAAGTTCGAGACGCTGCCGTTGCCGATCGAAACGTCGCCCGCCTCGAAGCCGCTCACCGGTTCCGAGAACGTGACCGTCACGGCGATCGGCGATGCGTTCGTCGGGTCCGACGCGGTCGACATGATCGTCGTCGTCGGGGCCGTTGTGTCGGTGACCCACGAATCGCTCGCATCGCCAGAGAGCGCGTTGCCGGCTGCATCCTGAATGGCTGACCCCGAGGCCAACAGCGTCAGCAGGTAGCTCCCCTCTGATCCCGTCACGCTCGCCAGGTCGAGCGTGTAGTCCGTGCCGCTTCCGTTCACCGACAGATTGGACAGGTCGACCGCGTTACCGTCGCGAGTCAGCGAGAAGTCCGTGATATCCACGCCGCTCACGCTCTCGCTAAAGTTGATGGTGACCGTCCCGGCGTGGCTGTTCCGTGGGTCGGGCGAGACGTCGCCTATGTCGGCGGTCGGAGCGGTCGAGTCGGGGTTCGCTGTGGTGATCACGACATCGTTGCCGTCGCCACCGGCGTAGGTGATGACGCCGTTGAGGCCCGAACCGAGGAAGTCGCTGAGGGACTGGCCTTCCGCGAGGTCAGCGAACGAGCCGACCACCTCGTCCGCGTCGTCGTTGTCGATGATCAGGAACTGCTGACCGGCCGAGGGCGAGAATCCGCCCAGTGCCGATACGTCGAGCAACACATCGTCGCCAATCGTCACGGAACCGATCACACGAAGTTGGTCGTGGTTGTCGGCGGCGTTGCCGGGGGTCGTGCCGCCGATCTGAACCTGGAACGCTGACGGGTTCTGAAACTCCACGCTGCCGGTATTCAGGATGCCCGCTGACATGCCGGGGGCGATTGCGCCACCACTCTCAACCGTGATCGTGCCGCTCGCGGTGCCGGTTCCGCCGAGCGTGGCCTCGTCGCGAACTGTGACCGGGCCGGAGCCTGTGGCGGAACCGGTCGCGCTGTTTGCGAGTAGCGTGCCCGACGCAACTTCAGTGCTGCCCTGATAGACATTCTCGCCCTCGATGGCGAGTGTGCCTGTTCCGGTCTTCTGGATGTTGAGTATTTCGTTGGCCGGATCATTCTCGGAAATCCGGCCACTGAGCGTAGCCAACCCGCCAGTCTGGCTGATCGTCAGTGTCGCAGAGGTCGGCCCGCCCAAGGTGCCGAACTCGATGTCGTTGCCGATCTCGACGCCGTCGGCCAGATCGAGCGTGACGCCGTCGCTGACGTACAGTTCGCCGGTTGGACCCAGTGCGCCGTCGTGCTCGACGCGCAGCGTTCCTTCCATCAGGTTCGTGTCGCCCGTGTAGGAGTTGTGGCCGGCGAGCGTGACGGAATCGGCAGTGGACTTGGTGAGAGCGACATCGCCCCCGAGCCGCGCCGTCACCGAACCGTTCTGCACGTCGAAGTCGCTGGTGCTGGTCAGCACGCCCGATGTGCCCACGATCATGCCGCCGTAGAGCGTGACTGCGGCCACGGTGTCGTTGAAAGATCCCAGGTTCAGTATGCCGCCGGCTACAACGACGCAAGTCGCATCGATTATTCTGTCGCTGGCGGTCAGAACCAGCGAGCCGCCTCTCAACGTAAATCCGTCGTCATCGTCGATCGCGGTCGCATACGCGGTCAGGTTCGACTCCGCGGCGAGGTCCACGGAGCTCCCGAACGTGAGCCGATCGAAGTCTGCGTTTGCCGCGCCGACGGTGATGGATCGGTCAAAGTCGGGCAGGTTGTTGATCTTCAGGTCGTCGCCGGAATTGCCGCGCAGGATGGTCAACGAGTTAGTCGGCTCGGCGAATGTGGTGGTCTCGAACGTGCCGTTGCTGCTGGCCAGTCGCGATAGGTTGTTGAAGACCTCGCCATCGTCGCCGAGCACGGCCGCCGTCGGGTCGGCCAATTCGTCTTCAATGATTGGCAAGGCGAGGGTGAGATCGGCGATCGTCGAGTCGATGGTAAGCGGCGTGATGTCTTCAAAGAAAATGTGGGTGACGGAACTTGGATCGACGCCGCCCGACCCGTCGAGATCGAGCAGGACGTTTCCGTCGGTGGGATTGATGTAGCTGACGAGGCCCGTGGCGAACGTGCCGCCGACGATCGCCAAGGCGTCGAAGCCGCCGCCGCCGTAGTCGTCGCCGCCGTCGAAGGTGATCGGCACGTTGAAGAACCCACCTGGCCCGCCATAGTTCACGGTCAAGAGGTCGTCGACGGCACCCAACCCCTGGATCAGCAGCGATGGGACTGTGCTGACTGGCGCCGACGCTCTCAGAATGCCCCTGTTGTATACCTTCAGAATGTCTCCGTCGTCGTTTAGTACCTCGAACTCGTTGTGAGTGTCCTCGCCGAAGACACGGAGCCCCAGCGATATCTTGTAGTCCTCGACCTCGCCGTCGCCAGCAAAACCCGTCGGCCCGAGTCCGCCGGTCGTACTGAGTCGAAATCGCGCGTAGGTGGTGCCCGGCAACGCGCCGCCGGGGATACCGAAAGGGATCTCATTAACGCCGCCTACTATCTCGCGGCTCGCGAAAATCTGCTCTGTCGAGCCAGTCGCCGTCGTGGTTGAAGTCGATCCAGGCGTCGATGTAGTTGTACTCGTAGTCTGGATCCCCAGCATTCTGAAGGTCGATGTTCACGACGCCGAAGGAGTTGTCGACCCCTCCGCTGTACAGCGGATACGGAAAGGTGACGCCATCCTCGTCGTCGGGCGAACCGGTGGTGTCGTCGGCGTCCGCATTGGCTGTATGGGCGCCGTCGGACTCGCCGTCTCGGTTCGAGCCGAGTCGCAGGCCGACCGCCAGGTGCCTTGCGCCGTCTTCGGCCAACGTGACGGGGTAGTCGGTTGTAAAAGTCCCGCTGCCCGCTTGAGCCGCCGTGGGAGCGTCGCCGAAGTCGGTGCCAGCGAGCAGCGTGCGGACTTCGAGCGACTCGATCTGCACGCGCGATGGCCGCTGCCGGCCCTTGCCGGTCCCCTTCGCGCGCCGGAAAATGTGCGGACCCCGCCGCGACTTGGGCAGGAACCAGTCGATGAACCGTCGTCTAATCACCGTGACCTGTCCTCTCACGCTCAGACCGGATCGATACCGTTCGCACGAGATCGGTGAAGAGGTCAAGTTGCCAACCCACGCCTACACAACGCGCGCGGCCGTCCCGTGCACCCTCAATCGACCGAAGCGCGCATAGCAGTAGCGGCAGAAACTCGCCGCTGGCAGGAAGCACCCCGTGCTCATCCCGCTGGCCAGAACGCCCCCGTGAATCGAGTGGTATTCTGATCAGGCTGGCAGCCTCTGGGCAAGCATGAAATGCCAGACGCCCGATCCGCCCGCCGCCGGCCCGCAACTTCTCCAGGGTTTGCCCTTGATAATGAGTCGGGGACGGCGCTAGAGCGGGCGATGTCTACAGTCAACAGTCAACGCTCAGTGGGTCAGCAGTCCGCACAAGTACCAAGGAAGTCCCCCCCTTAGTCCTCCCGTGGACGGGGGGAGGGTCAAAGTCCGGGCCTTCCCCCTGCGCCGAATATCGGGCCGCATTCTGATGGCCGCGAACGGCTTTTACAACGGGCGATGCCTCTGATAGTGTGGCCGCGCCATGAACCTGTGGGGTGCTGCTCATCGCTTCGCGACGGAACTCCGTGCCTGGCTGCTGCGCCGTGCGTCGGCCGGAGTCTGGCTTGCGGGCGCGGCGATGTTGGCCGTGTTGCTCTGGTCCGCCGTCGATCCGTTCGGCATTCGCCGGCGACTCGATTGGATGGTCGAGGACCAATTCCTCAAGACGCGCCGGCCCGCGCCGGTCCATCATGATCTGCTGCAAATCTCGATCGACGACCACGCGGCCGAACAGCTAGGCTTCCCGGTGCCGCGCTACAAGCTGGCCCGCGCGCTCCGCCAGCTTCGATCGCTCGGCGCCCGCACCGTGCTCGTCGACGTGTTGTTCTCGGAATCGCACCCTGAGCCGGCTCAGGACGAGGCCCGCCGCTGGCTCGTGCCGCCGAAGAGTCTGTTCGACGAGTCGCTGCCGGAACTTGCCGAGTATTTCGCCGAAGACAATGTGCTGGCCCGGGCCATGGCTGACGTGCAGTCGCTCGTCGTGCCGTTTCACCTGCGGCCGCCGGAGCCGTCCACGCCGGCGACCGACGAGTTGCTCGACCGTGTCGTCGCGGCGCTCGCTGACCGACCGACTCTGACCACCGGCGACCTGGCGACTCAGCTCAAGGCGCCGATCGAATCGGTCAGTCGTACGTTCGATCGGGCGCTCGATCGCGCGCTCGATCGGCTCGCCGGCCAGGCGATCGCACGGAATCCCGACGCGACGAGCGACGCCATTTTCAGCGAGATCGCGCCCGGCGATGCGCCTGACCCGTACCTGCTGAACAGCTTCGCCCGCTCGTTCGATCGGTTTCGATCGCTTCGCGAACTCGAGCGCAAGGCCACAGCCTCCGTCGGCGACGCCGGCAGCGCGGCCGCCGGCCTGATCGCCAGCGACGATCCGCAGACGCCGCGACTGAACTTCGTTGTCGCGGCCGGCTCGCTCGGTTTCATGGACGCCACGCTCGACGCCGACGGATCGCTGCGATCGCTGCCGCTCGTGGCCCGCTGGCGCGATCGGCTCGTGTTCCATCAGGCTCTGCTGGCCGCGACCGGCTATCTCGGCCGAGCGGCCACCGAGTTGACGCTCGTGGACGGCGGGCTGCGCAGCCGTGACGAGACGCTGCACATTCCACTCGACCGACACGGCCGGCTCGCGATCAACTGGCCGATGAATCGCCGACGCGACTGGGTCGCCGCGATCCCGCAACTGTCGCTCGCCGACCTGACGAAGCTCGACAGCTTCGAGTTCGACGTGCTTGTGGCTCGTCACGAGCTGCGACAGTCGGTCGGCGTCATGGCCCAGTTCGCTCAGGACGGACTCGGTTGGAACACGCACTTTCAGAACATTCTGGCCGCATACGAGGCGGGTCGATTCGACGAAGCGGCTCGATTGGAGGGCGAGTTTGAACCGGGGCTCAAGCAGGTGCCCGAGCTGCCCGACGTGCGCCCGGCGATCGAGACGGCCAGTATGTCGCCAACCCCGCCCGACGACGCACCGCCCGAGCCGCCGCTGATTTAGTGGGCCAGGATCTACCTGGGCCGGCTGAGGCAACTGCCCGAGCTCGAGCGGGAGCACCAGAGCATCCGCGAGTCGCTACGGTCGCGAGTGAACGGACGAGTCTGCCTGGTCGGCGACACGACGACGGGCAGCGTCGATTTCAAGCGCACGCCGATCGGCGGGTCGGTGCCGGGCATCTCAGTGATCGCCGCGGCGGTGAACACGATTCTGACGAGCCGGCGCCTGACGGTCGCGCCGTTCGGCGTGTCCGCGGCGGTGATGATCGTGGTCACCGGTCTGCTTTCGGTCGTGTTCCTGCGTGGCTCGGCGCGGTGGGCCGGTTCGGCGGCGCTGGCCGCGTTGCTCGCGCTCGTGGTCGGCAGCTACGCGGCGCTCGAGGCGGCGTCGATCGTGGCAAGCCCGGTGACTCCGCTGGTCGGGCTGATCGCGACCTACTCGACAACGACGACCTATCGCTGGTGGCAGGAATTCCAGCAGAAGAAGCTGGTCCGGTCGATCTTCGAGGCGCATACGAACCCGACCGTCGTGCAGCGGTTGATCGACGCCGGAACGGCCGGCGTGGAGGAGGTGTTGTCGCCTCGCAAGCGGCAAGTGACGGTGTTGTTTGCTGAAATCGTGGGCTACAACGAGTTGACCGAGAACCTGCCGGGCGATCGCGTCGCTCAGATCCTCAGCCGCGTGTTTGGCTCGCTCGCGCGGATCGTTCTGGCTCACGACGGCACGCTCGACAAATACGAGGGGCACGCGATGATGGCCTTTTTCGGTGCGCCGCTCTATCAGCCGGATCATGCCGAACGGGCCTGCCGCGCGGCGATCGAGGCGCGCGATGCGGTTCACGAGTTGGCCGCGGACGCCTCGTTCAAAGACCTGCCGACCCTGCGCGTCCATTTCGGCGTCCACACGGGCGAGCTGCTGGTGGGCAACATCACGCTGACGAGCCGGGTCGACTACACCGTCGCAGGCGAGAATCTGAGCGTGGCGTATCGCATCGCCGAGTTGAACGACACGTACGGCACCGAGGTCATGATCACCGAGGCGACGGCCGATCGCTGCGCGACGGTGATGGACACGCGCGAACTGGAGCACGTGCGCATCAAAGGCCGACGCGAGCCGGTGCGCGCGTTCGAGCTGATCGGGCCGAAGAGCGGCTCGCCGACCGAGCGGCAGACCTTGCTGGCCACGTTCCTGACCGGTCTGACGGCGTTCCGCAATCGCGACTACGCCGCCGCGCTGTCCATGTTCCGCGCCTGCCACACGTCGGCGCCCGACGATGGCCCGACCGTCGTGTTCATCGACCGCTGCGAGCGCGAGATCGAGAAGGCGACTCACGAACAGGGCTGACTCGAATGATCGGGATTCGGGTATGATCCCGACCATCGCCACTGCACGAGCACCATGAGGCAAGGATCCAATGGCAACAGTTTCTGACAGTGTTTCACTACTCGACCGCCTTGCCGCCGCGCGGGACCGCGGCCAGATCGCTGAATCGACGGAACGGCACGTCCGGCTCTGGCTCACCGATCCGGCCTACGCTCGCTACCGCGCCGCGGTCGCCGAGCACATCGAGCAGGGTCTGTTCCGCGAACTCGACGACGCCTTTTGGACCGTGCTGCCGTTCGGCACGGGCGGCCGACGCGGCAAGATGTACCCAATCGGCGCCAACGTGATGAACGAGCGCACGGTCGGCGAGTCGGCTCAGGGGCTGGCCGACTATCTGCGCGAGCAACTGGGCGCGACGGCATCGCTGAGTTGTGTGATTGCCCACGATACGCGGCACAATTCCCAGTCGTTCGCGCGGCTTTCGGCCGAGGTGCTGGCGGGCAACGGGGTGCGCGTGTTCTTGTTCCCGAGCTTCCGCGCGACGCCGCAGCTTTCGTTTGCCGTGCGGCAGTTGGGCGCCAGCGCGGGCATCGTCATCTCGGCGTCGCACAATCCGCCGAGCGACAACGGCTTCAAGTGCTCGTGGTCCACCGGCGGGCAGGTGCTGCCGCCGCACGACGCCGGGATCATTCGCTGCGTCGAGGCCGTGCGCGAGATTCGCCGCATCGACCTCGAAGCCGGCGCGCGGCAGGGCTTGATCACGTGGCTCGGGCCTCGCGACGACGACGCATACATCGCGGCCGTGCGGTCGCAGTCGCTCAGCGCGGCGCGCGGGCTTCGCATCGTGTACACGCCGTTGCACGGGGTCGGTATGACCAGTGTGGCGCGCACGCTGCGCGAGTCGGGTTTCAGCGACATCCACATCGTCGAATCGCAATCGACCGCGGACGGAAGCTTTCCGAACGTCGCCAACCACAGCCCCAACCCGGAACAGCCGGCCGCGCTGCGCGAGGCGATCGAACTGGCGCGGCGCGTCGACGCCGATCTGGTGCTCGCCAGCGACCCCGACGCCGACCGTATCGCTGTGGCCGTGCCACGGCGCGACGGCGAATGGCAACCGCTCACCGGCAATCAGGCCGCGGCGCTCATGGCCGACTACGTCATCCGCGCGCGGGCGTCGAGCGGCAGGATGCCGGCGGGTGCGTTCGTGGTCAAGACGCTCGTGACGACCGAACTCATTACGCGCATCGCCGAGGCGGGCGGAGTCGCCGCCGTGCGCGATCTGCCGGTCGGCTTCAAGTGGATCGGCGCTGCGATCGACGAGCACGGCCCCGGGCGGTTCCTGTTCGGCGCCGAGGAGTCGCTGGGTTACCTCGCGGGCGACTATGCTCGCGACAAGGATGCGTCTCTTGCCGCGCTGCTCGTCTCAGAGTTTGCGGCGGAGTTGAAGGCTGCCGGCAGGTCGGTGCTCGAACAGCTCGACTCACTCTACAGCCGGCACGGCTACCACGTCGAAACGGCCCTGTCTAAAACGCGGCCCGGTCGCGAAGGCGCGGCCGAGATCGCGCGAATCATGCAGGTGCTGCGCACCAGTCCGCCGCGCGAACTGGCGGGACTCGCCGTAGCGACCGTCCACGATTTCGTCGACGGCTGCGTCCGCGACATCGCGGCGGGCCGGAGCGTCGGCGCGACCGCCGGTCCGCGGCAACAACAAGTCATGTTCGAGTTCGCCCGGCCCGGTTGGCGACTGGTCGGCCGTCCGTCGGGCACCGAGCCGAAGATCAAGTTCTACATCTTTGGAGTCGTTGAACCGGCTCGGATCGACTCGCTGGGCGGCCTCGCCGCCGCCAAACAGGAAGCGGCGTCGATCGTCGCGCGCCTGAGTGAGGAACTCGAAGCCGTCGTCACACAGTCGGCGAGAGCTTAGTACTGCTCCACATTTGAAAGGGGGTCCGAATTCGTTTAATCCGCAGCCGCAGGCGAGGCACAACAAACGCCAGCCATGCCTCGCCTGCGGCTGCGGGTTAAACGACCGAAGCCGATATCAGTCGTAGGGTGGGCCGAGTCTGCGAGTCCCACCACTCCGAGGAATACCACTGGTGGGACTCGCAGACTCGGCCCACCCTACGCTCGCCACCGCCGTCACTCAGGCGGCGACGGGCTGATCAGCTTGCAATTCACAATTCAGACGCGCACGCGGGCCGCGTGAGCCACAATGATCAGACGTCGCGCCGCGCGAAGAATGTGCCGCTGGCGAGCGCGATGAGGCCGGTGAGGGTCAGCCACACCGCGAGCGTCCACCATTGAACCGGGGCCGCGAACTGGCCGGCCGCCACGGCCGGCAGATCGCCGACCAATCGCGATGGAGAAAGCAATCGGACGTTCAGTAGCCAGAGAGCCAGGCCCGTGCCATAGAGCGAAACCCACGCCACCGCGATCGCCACCACCGTGCTGCTGAACAAGGCGCTGGATGCGACTCCGCAGGTGACGGCAAGCGCCAACAGCGCCGCGACACGACCGACGGCGAACCCCAAGCCGGGCAAGCTGAGCGGCGGCGCCGCGGTCAACTCGCCGGGCAAGTCGTGCGGCACGGCCTGGATCGGCGCGTCGCTGGTCTGGACCACCGCCGGTCGGGCCGGCCCGCCCTCGACCCACAAGAACAGCGTGGTGGGCGTCATGACGACGAGAAAGACGCCGAGTACCGCGGCGAGCCGCGACAGCCACTTGCCCAGGAAGTACTGCCAGCGACTGATGCCGCGGCTCAGGATCGAATCCGCGACGACGCCCAACTCCGACGAGATCGAGCCGGCCGAAAGTACAATGACGAACGTGACCCAGGCGAGCACGTACAACTTCATGAGTTCGCCGAGCGTGTGAGCCGCGCCGGATGTCGTATCGATCGGGTGCAAGACGACGGCGAGCACCGTGCCGTGTTCAGCGGCGGCGGTGTAGTGCGGGTGGGCGTGGTCGAGAATCGCGACCAACGCGAACAGCGCCGTGAGCAACAGCCACGTGCGCAGCATCCAACTGCGGGCCAGCGCCGCCAGGTCGGCCCCGAACACGGCGGCGAACGGCAACAGCCACTGCCGCAGCCGGCTATGCAGCTTGTGCCCCAGTTGCCCGGGCGAACCCGCGGGCATGGTCGGCTTCCACCAACTCAAGAAACGCCTCCTCGGTCTGTGAACCCAACGCACGAATGCCCGATAGGGCAAGTCCGGAATCGGACACGGTCATGAGCACCTCGGCGAGCGGGCCGGCCACATCCTTGCCGTCGGCCAGCATCAACTCGATGCGCGGGCCCTGAGCCGTCGCCGACCTCACGCTCGTCAGCTTGGCGAGGCTCGCGCGCAGCGACTCGATCGCCTTCGGCTTGCCCTCGACGTGCAGCTCGTAGTGGTTCCGCCGCATGCGGCCCTTGAGATCGGTCATCGTGCCCTGAAAGATGATCTGGCCCTGGTTGAGCACGACGGCGTGATCGCACACCTCGTCGACGTCGTGCAGCACGTGGCTCGACAGGATCAGCGTGCGATGCTCACGAAGTTCCTTCATCAAATCGATCGTGTGCCGGCGCGCCTCGGGGTCAAGGCCGTATGTCGGCTCGTCCCAGATCAGCAGCTCGGGGTCGTTCATCAGCGACGCAGCGATGCCGAGTCGCGTGAGCATGCCGGTCGACAGGCCGGCGAGTCGCTGCGACGACGCGCCGAGCAGATCGACGGCTCGGATCAGCGCGGCCAGACGCGGCTTGCGCGCTTCGGCCGGCATGCCGAACAACTTGCCGACGTAGTCGAGATAGGTGATCGGCGTCATCAGCGGCGGCAGGCGCGGCGTCGTCGGCAAGTAGCCGATGCGGCGGCGCAGGGCGGCGGCGTTCGGAGTCATCGTGCGACCGAACACCTCGACCCAGCCGGCCGACGGGCAGTGCAGGCCCAGGATCAATCGAATCAGCGTCGTCTTGCCGGCCCCGTTTGGTCCCACGAGTCCCAGCACCGTGCCAGGTCCGACGCAGAGCGACACGCCATTCAGCGCGATGTGACGGTCCTGGTATATCTTCGTCAGGTTGTGAGTCTCGACAGCCGCCATGCGATCCTTCGCCTCGAGGCCGATAAGATATGGACCCGCCGCGAGCGGCGCGCTGCCCGCGCAGCCGCAACCCGGCGTTCATGCCGGTCCTGGCATCAGGGCAGAGAATTGTTCACAAGATCGCAAACGCCGCAAGCCCAACATGCTCAAGCGGCCAGCCGCGCGAAGTTGACAGCCGCGATCCGCCTCATATACTCGACCCGTCCACGACGGACATCGGGCGATTAGCTCAATTTGGCTAGAGCACTGCCCTTACAAGGCAGGGGTCACAGGTTCGAGTCCTGTATCGCCCAGTGAAGTGGTTTGCACGGTTTCGCATAGCACCTCGGGTCCCGGGCCTTACCCAGACAAAGTTCAGGTTTCTTCGAACCCGTGGCTCTCGAATCGGAGCGTGCGGCAATTCTCGGTGATGGTGCGGACCAATTCGGCCGGGGCGCCATCAGGAATCTCGGCCTGGATTTCGAGCGTGACTTCGACGTGAGCATCAACGAGCCCCGACAGATGCTGGACGACTTCTTCCGCGATTCGCGCGGCGTCGCGGCCGAGGCGGATGGCGTCGAGCTTGACGGCGGCGTGGAAACGTCGTGGCCTGGTTGGTTCGATGGCGGTTCCGCCGCCGGGACCAGGCTGGACGACGGCGGTGCGGTCGATGCCGCCGCCCGCATCGTGTGGGCTGGTAGGCGTTCCGCCGCCAACTGTGGAGCCGGCTTGCTGGTGGTGAACCAATTGGCTTTGCGTGATTCTGGGAGTCCGCAGGGACAGTAGCCCGACGCGCCAGCGA
>DAIOWH010000005.1:0-58025 GCA_036758585.1 Planctomycetia bacterium | reverse complement strand
GTGCTCCCTCGCTGGCGCGTCGGGCTACTGTCCCAGAATCGTGCAAGGCTATTTCGATCGGCGTCGAGTTGCCGCGTCCGCTGCAACCGATTGAAACCCGACGTTAGGACCGGCGTGGCCGTCGCGCCCGCTGTCGCGGACCGCGACCGCTTGACATGCGACTGGTGGTTCTTCTCCATTTGATTGCGCGCTATGAATAGTTGGTGCACCGCGCTGGGATGGCCAAGATCCTCCACTACGTCAACTACCGTTTCGGCCCAGCTCACATCCGCTCGGTCAGGCGCTCAGACGGCCGGCGGCGTGGATCGCGTGTAGCCGGGCGTAGAGCGGACAACGGGCGATCAGCTCTGCGTGTACGCCGACGTCGACGATTTGGCCGTCGTTCAGCACGACGATGCGATCGGCCAGGTCGAGTGTGCTGAATCGGTGCGTGATCAGGAAGGTCGTGCGCTGACGTACAAATCCGCGCAGCGCCTGGCCGATCAGCAGCTCGCTCTCGACGTCGAGGGCGCTGGTCGGTTCGTCGAGGATCAGGATGGCCGGGTCGCGCAGGATCGCGCGGGCCAGCGCGATGCGCTGGCGCTGCCCGCCCGACAGCTTCGCGGCCCGGTCGCCGACGCGAGTGTCGTAGCCGTCGGGCAGTTGCTCAATGAAGCGATCGGCGTGAGCTTGCCGCGCGGCCGACTCGACCTGCGATCGGCTCGCCGCTCGGTTGCCGTACGCGATGTTGTTCCAAATCGTGTCGTCAAACAGCAACGTGTCCTCGGTGACAATGCCTAGTTGCGAACGCAGACTTCGTAGCCGCACCTCGCGAATGTCGCAGCCGTCGATCCGCACGCACCCCGCCGTCGGGTCGTAGAACCGCGGCAGCAGGTTCACGAGCGTCGTCTTGCCGCACCCGTTGGGACCCACTAGGGCGATCACCTCGCCGCTCCGCACGTCCAGGTTGATGCCGGCCAGAACAGGCGGCGAACCGACGTAGCTGAAACACACGTCGCGAAACTCAACCGAGCGGCAGTGCCGGGCCATTCGCGGCAGCGATCGATTGTCGCGAATGGTCGGCGCGAGGTCGAGAAAGGCGAAGAGTCGATCGGCAGCCGCGGCCGAACGCTGCACGCGCCCGTACACGTTCGACAGCTTCCGCACCGGGTCGCTTACGCCAGCCAGCAGCGTGTAGAGCAGAAACAACTCCTCAAGCCCCATCGGTGCGTCGGCCATGCGCAGCCCGAACACGTGCGTGCGATCGTAGTCGGTCTCACCGATCACCAGAAACGCGCCAGCGAGCACGGCCAGCGAGATTGCGCCGACGCCGAGCATTTCGGTCGTCGGACTGGTCATCGCCTCCAGCCGAACGATGCGCATCGTCTTGCGAAAGTAGTCCTTCGTCTCGCGATAGAACCGCCGGCGCTCGTACGGTTCCATCGTGAACGCCTTGATGACCTTCATGCCTTGCAAAGTCTCTTGCAGCAGTCGGTAGATGGACGACATGCTTTCGAGGTAACGTCGCGTCGCCCGTTTCATCAGTCGGCCGATGACGCCGATCATTGTCACGGCGACTGGCGCCAAGGCGAGCACCAGCAGCGTCAGCCGCCAGTTCACCCAGCACGCCAGCGCGACGCAGGCGATCGCCTTGAGCGGCTCGCGAATCACTTTGCCCGCGAGCGTCTCGACGCCGACGGCCACGGTCTCGACATCATTGGTGAATCGAGCCATCAGGTCGCCCGATCCGGCGCGGGTCGCCTCGGCCAGGTCCATGCGCAGGCTGTGACGGTGCAGTCGGTTTCGCAGGTCGAACATCGCGCGATGGGCGACGCCGCCGACCAACGACTCCTGAAAGTAGGCGAACACGCCCTTCAGCGCGAGGCCCGCGGCGAGCAGCAACATTACGACCACAAGCGTCCGCGCACGGTCGTGCGGCAAGGCGCCGTGAATCACTCGCTGCAGCACCTCGCCCGCCCGCACATCCCATCG
The DNA here is from genome assembly GCA_036758585.1 of Planctomycetia bacterium. Lineage (GTDB taxonomy): Bacteria > Planctomycetota > Planctomycetia > JALXBF01 > JBGPMX01 > DAIOWH01. The sequence goes on along the minus strand of DAIOWH010000005.1, from coordinate 56,054 downwards.
CGCTCGGGTTATCGCAAGTCGGCTGGGTTGCCGGCCCGGCGGATTGTTGGCAAGTTCGTCGGCGCGGTCGCGCCGCTCAGCGAGTTCCTGATCGATCCACGTCTGCAAGTTCTGGCCGCTGAGCACGACCTTCATGATCGGGTAGATGGCGGTGAGGTTCGATCCCCAGAGCATCGCGACCACGAGGGCGCATGCGACCGACACGGCGAAGCGCGCGCGATACGGCCAGATCAGCAAGAGCGCCCGGTTGAAGCTGCTCATGGGCCGGGGGTGTACCAGAAGCCCAAAAAGTGGACAAGCAAAGTTCGAGTTTGCCGCGCCGTCGCATCGACGACGTTGATCGAGGCCCCGGAATAGAACACAATCACGCGCCCTGTGAGGCATGAAAGCAATGAGCACGGCAGCAAACGCCAATGACGTAGAGCCATTACTGAGCGCGGTCAGCATCGTTGAGGGGGTGCTGTTCGCGGGCGGTCCGCCCGTGACGGTCGGCCAACTGACTGAACTCATCGGCGAAGCTTCCGCGGAAGAAGTGGTTGCCGCCGTCGCGCTGTTGAACCAGCACTACTTTCAGCAGGCTCGCCCGTACGAGATACGCCGCGTCGGCGACGGATACCAGATGGGCCTGCGCGTCGAGTTCCGCCCGATCTTGCGGCGGCTGCACGGCCGATCGCGCGAAGTACGCCTGTCGCTCGCCGCGATCGAGGTGTTGTCGCTGGTGGCGTATCGCCAGCCCGTGACCGTCGCCGATGTCGACGCAATCCGCGGCATCGACTCGGCGGCAATCGTTCGGCAACTGCGCCGGCGCGGCTTGCTCGAATCGGTCGAACCGGACGCTCAAGGCGACCGACAGACGCGTCTCAGCACGACCCGCCGATTCCAGGAACTGTTCCACCTCGCCAGCCTCGACGAGTTGCCGCGCGTGCCGGACTTGGAAAAGCTCTGAGGCTGGATTGATCGAAATCGCCTCTTTCCCTAGACTTCGGCGGCGACGGAGGGTGCCGGGCGGAGCCCCGACAGAGCAACAGTCAGCACTGATGCTGCCATTTCTGCCATCCGTCTCGACCCATTCTCAGGAGGAGAGTAGCCATGGCCAGGATCGCTTGGGGGGTGTGTTGCGGAGTGCTCCTGCTGACCGCGGCGGCTGGAAGCAGATCGGTCGGAGCCGCGACCGCAGCCAAGGAGGTGAAGCTTGCGGAGTGCTCGGTGTTCGTTCACCAGTCGTCCGGAACGATGATAGTAGTCAAGGGCGACGACTACTACTTCGGCACGAGTCAACATGTCGTCGCATTCTCGCCAGGCAACGCCACGAGCGAGACCGACAAGGGCGTCGTGATCAAGTTCAGCCACGCCACGTCTGAGGGCAAGCAGGGAATCCTGGTGTATTGCGGCAGCGACTTGCGGTTCTACGAGCCGGCAAGCGACGCGGCCATCAGCGCGATGCCGAAGGGCAAGGAGACGTCGGTTGCGTTGTGCACGAAGGGCAAAGGCTGCACGCACGCCCACACGCCGTGCTCGGCCGGAGCCACGACGGCGGCCTCAACGCCGAAGCCGAACGGCTCGCCGCAGCCCAGCGGAAACGGCAAGCAGGCGTCGAACGTTGTGCAAGCTGGCGCCCAGACCAGCGCGGGGGCGGCGGCGCCCGGCGTCGTGCTGATCGAAGGCGAACGTGTTCAGCCCGCCGAAGCGATGATCTTCACACGGTCGATCCTCATGGAGGAAGGACCGTCTGTCGCCGCCATGAATGAGTTCCAAGAGAACATCAACAAGGTGCGGTACAACATGAACACGTACCGCTTGGGCTATGCACTCGGCTCGGAAAAGGTCGGCAGCCGCCACGTCTTCAGCGGCGCGGTCAAGGGCTGGCGCGGTACATCGACGGGCGACGTCAGCGCCTGGCCCGAGGCGACCTATCCAGTCGCGCGGCGCGAGGCGCGTCGCCGCGCCCAGTTGCTCGACCCAATCATCATCGCCGAACCAATCGACGAGATGAACAACCTGCGGCTCTACTATCTGCCGAGCCTGGTGGGACACGACGGCCGCGAGTACACCGTGATTCCCACGGCCATCGCGTTCTGTATTCACCCGCGCACCGGCGGGCGCATGACCGTCATGATTCGCGACGGCCGCACCTACGGCGCGGTGAATGGTCCGCTGGCCGTGACGTCCAACATCTACGTCAAGGATGTTGAGTCGTACCCGGTCGGGCCGTTCGGGCTGGGCACCGCCCGAATACCGAGCGTGTTCTACTCGAAGGTCGTTCGGTTCGACGTCGAGCCGTTCCCCCAGGGCGACCCGCTCGATCGGCTGATGGGCGCGGTGCTGGCGGCTCGGTCGTCCGGCCCGTTGGATACGGCCGATTTCCGCGCCCTGTACCAGGAAATGACCCGCTACACGGGCGGCAAGATCGAGTAGCTTGGTGTAGACTGTTACCAACTCACTGCGAGGCTTGGTCGGTTGCGTGGCCGACCAAGCCTCGCGAACGTTGCGTCGGCCTCCGCAGGTCGGCACACGAAACTCTGAAAGCGCTGGCCTCAGATGGCTGCCACGGCCGTCGCCACAACTGCACCCTTGTCGCACCTGGCGACGACGGCCGTTCGCTCCGTAGAGCGTCGCGAGTCGGCGGCGCAGCGATTCGCCGCCACGGCGATACATTTCATCCACCGCGCTCGCGCCAAGTTCGCCTTTCACGACGCGACGCGATACCGCAACCTTGTCGCGCGAGTCGCCCGATTGATCCCGGCGGCCGATCGACCCGATCAGCTTGGCGGGGTGTTTCGGCGCCTGGACCGCGACGGCCTCGGTGTCTGGCTGCTTGCTCGATCGCGCAACGACGTTTCGCTGGTGGACCTGTGCCGGCGAGCGATCGCGACACCCGGCGTCGGCCCGCCGCGCGCCATCGCCCAACTGCTCGAACAGTCGCTCGCAGGCCGACCGGTGCGATGGTTCGGCGACCGAACCGATTGCGACTTGCTGGGCGCGACCACGTTGCTCGGTTCCGCGATCGTCGCCAGCTTGGTAGCGGGCGATCTCGCGAGCGTGGACGACCGGCCCGACTGGGCATCCGCGCAGAGCCGGTTGACCAGCGCCGCCAGTGCACTGCAGTCGACCGTCCGGTCATTGAGGCGCGTGCACGGCGGTGCGTCCGAGTCGGATCGCGCCGCCGCCCTGCTCTATCAGGCGGCCAACATCGCTCGCCGGGCGCTGAACCGCACTGACCTGTTGTCTGTGGACGCAAAGCTCGCTACCGAGGTGATTCACTTGGCGCTTGCAGCCGGACAAGCCGCGAACTCGGCCGCGCTGGAGCTGTTGGTCGACTCGACGGACGTTGAACCTTCCATCCCGCATTCCGCGCGCGATCGCTTCCGGGCGATTGCTCGCGGCGCCGACGCCGTGCTAGCCAAGTGCGCTCAACTTCTGCGTCGCGGCGCAGTCTCCGACGCGCGCGATGAGGCCGCCGAACAATTCGCCCAGGTGCTGAGCGACGTTTGCTTGGTGCTCGCGTCCCACGGGGTCGAGCCGCCCGCGATCACTGATATGAATCTGTGCGGCCGGGCTGGCGCCGTCGTGCAATCTACAGCGGAACTGCTCGACGCGTGGACCGTGGGCCAGACGGCCGTAGACTCGCCCGACGGTGCCCCGCCTGCCAGATCTCAACGGCACCGTGGCGACGAATGGCCGAGTGAGTTGCAGCGGTGCGTTAGCGGCGGTTGTACGAGTCGCCAGTTGTTAGACTGGCTGCACGAGTTGGCCGCGGGAACCTCGTGTGTCCGGGCAGCGGTCGGCCTCAGCGCCTTTCGGCGGCAGAGCCGGCAACTTGATAGGGAGCTTTGGGCGTTGATCCGCGCCCGCGATTCGTCGCCGGTGGTTCGCTCGCTCGCGTTGCAGATGTTCTTTCGACTTCGTCGCCTATCGCCCCCAACTCCGTTTTGACCGGGCCGCCTGTTCCGCGTACGCTTTGCGTGCCCTGAACGGCCGAGTGGCGAAATCGGCAGACGCTGGGGACTTAAAATCCCCTGCCCGGCAACGGGCGTGCGGGTTCAAATCCCGCCTCGGCCAGTGAGTTACGTCGATCGCGTTCCTCCTATGGAGAACATGTTCTCCACTCCGTTCTCCACTTCAGGTCACGGGGACGTCGTTGGCGTTCTGAAGTTCCACAAAATCGCCGGGGCCGCCAAGCGTGTTGCCGCCCACGGCATCGGCCGTGCCAAGGTCCAACATGCCGCCCGTGACCAGTACGCCCGGCTGGCCGGATGCGGAAGTCACCGTCGATCCGCGGAGCCGCAGCGATCCGTTCTGTAACCGCACCGCTACTCCGCCCGCGCCTGCCGGAAGCGTCAACCCCGACGCAGCCACGTCGCCGTTCACCACGTCGAGCGCAGGGTCGCTGGTTGCCACGAGCGTGACGACGCCCGATTGTGTCGCCAGCTTTTCGATGTTCGAGTAGCGAGGGAGGCGCGGAGGCGATGTTGCAAGTGCGAGCGGCAGTCCTAAGTGATGACGAGCGGCTGCACAAACATCTACACGCCCGCGCCGGCAACCCATATCGCTACCGTCGCCGGTCCAGCAAACGCCGAGCCGCCTAGAACAAAGCAGTGGATGCACCCCAGACGGGGCGTGCGGTTACGACTTGCCGGCCTTTTGGGCTATGGCGATTTGGGCGCGGGCGCGTGAGAGCGAAATGGTCTTGGCATCGAAGCCGTCGGGCGTGGTCGGGGTCTCGCGGTTTGCCTCATCGAGTTTGGCGCGTGCTTGCGCGGGATCGATTCCAGCCGCTGTGAGGGCCTGAGCGGTCAGCACACAGACGACGTCATGGTTCACCTGCAGGAAGCCTCCGTCGATGTAGTAACTTGTCGTCGTGCCCGCCGACGTGGTGCGCAGTTCGCCGTAGCCCAGTCGGGCGACCAGCGGCGCGCGGCCGGGCAAGACGCCGAGTTCGCCGTCGTAGAGCGGCACGGCCACGAAGTCGACCGGCTTGTCGAACACCGTGGACTCCGGGGTCACGATCACGCATTGCAGTTTCTTGGCGGTTGCCTCAGCCATCCTTTGCACTCGCTACTTGCGGCCGAACATGCCCGGAGCCAATGGCTGCGACGGAGACAGGGCCGAGCAACTGTCACCGTGGCTATGGGTCAAATCGGGTCAAAACGGGTTAAAACTGGTCCAACGAAGGCACTCATCTTGCCGCGTGGCGTTCGACCGTTCTACCTAAATAGCCTTGCACGATTCTGGGACAGTAGCCCGACGCGCCAGCGAGGGAGCACATGGCGAAATCACAAGAAATCAGGCCCGGTCCCTCGCTGGCGCGTCGGGCTACTGTCCCTGCGGACTCCCAGAATCACGCAAAGCCATTTAGCCAGCCATCTTCTTGGCCTGCTCTTCAGCCTCTTCGATCGCCCCGACGTACATGAACGCCCCTTCGTTCAGGTGGTCCCACTTGCCGTCGCAGATTTCCTTGAAGCTGCGGATTGTGTCGGCGATCGGCGTGTACTTGCCGGCGCGGTTCGTGAACGCCTCGGCCACAAGGAACGGCTGCGACAGGAACCGCTCGATGCGGCGGGCGCGATGCACGACGAGCTTGTCTTCTTCCGAAAGTTCGTCGACTCCGAGGATCGCGATGATGTCTTGAAGCTCGCGGTAGCGCTGCAGGATCTGCTGCACGCGACGGGCGACGCTGTAGTGGTCGACCCCGACGTATTGCGGGTCGAGGATTCGGCTCGACGACGCGAGCGGGTCCACGGCCGGATAGATGCCTTTTTCGGCGATCGACCGGGCGAGGTAGACGAAGGCGTCGAGGTGGCCGAACGCCGTGGCCGGCGCGGGGTCGGTCGGGTCGTCGGCCGGAACGTACACGGCCTGCACCGACGTGATCGCGCCGTGATTAGTCGAGGTGATTCGCTCCTGCAGTTCGCCGAGTTCGGTGGAGAGGGTCGGTTGGTAGCCGACCGCGCTCGGCATGCGGCCGAGCAGCGCGGACACCTCGGAGCCGGCCTGCGAGAAGCGGAAGATGTTGTCGATGAACAGCAGCGTATCGGCGCCGGTCGAGTCGCGGAACCACTCGGCCATGGTCAGCCCCGAAAGAGCGACGCGCAGACGGGCGCCCGGCGGTTCGTTCATCTGGCCGAAGACCATGGTGGTCTGTTCGATGACCGAGCGGCCGGTGTTGCCGATTTTGGTCTCTTGCATTTCGAGCCACAGGTCGTTGCCCTCGCGGGTGCGCTCGCCGACGCCGGCGAACACCGAGTAGCCGCCGTGCTGGCGGGCGATACGCGCGATCAGTTCGGTGAGGATGACCGTCTTGCCGAGTCCGGCGCCGCCGAACAGGCCGGCCTTGCCGCCGCGCACGATCGGGGTGAGGAGGTCGATGACTTTGATGCCCGTCTCGAACAGTTCCGTCTTGGCCGACAGGTGGGCGAACTCGGGCGGTTCGCGATGGATCGGCCAGCGTTCGGCCGCCGCCACCGGGCCGCGCCCGTCGACCGGTTCGCCGAGCAGGTTGAAGACGCGGCCGAGCGTTTCCTTGCCGACCGGCACGGCGACGGGTCCGCCCGTGTCCAGCACCTTGTCGCCCCGCATCAGTCCGTCGGTGGAGCCGAGTGCGACACAGCGGACTCGGCTGCCGCCCAGGTGTTGTTGCACCTCGCCGGTCAAAGCGATCCGCACTCCCTTGTGCTCGCTGTCGATGCGCAGTGCGTTGTAGATTTCGGGCAGGTGGTCGTCGCCGAATTCGACGTCGAAGGTCGATCCGATCACCTGAGTCACCCGTCCGAGTTTCTGGCCCGTTGCGGAAGCGGTTGCGGTAGCCATGGGTCGTCCTGTTTTCGAACCTCAGATCTCACACATCCGTGCCTGCACAATCCTGAATCTTGGGTCCTCACTCCTCCATCAGTTTCACTTGATCGCCTCGGCGCCGCCGACGATTTCGGCGATCTCCTTGGTGATCTGCGCCTGGCGGGCGCGGTTGTACAACATCGTCAGCGTGCGAATCATGTTGCCGGCGTTCTCGGTGGCGCCCTTCATCGCAACCATGCGGGCGATCTGCTCGCTCACAGCGGCGTCGAGAAAGCACTTGAACAGGCGCACCTTGAACGACATGGGCAGGATCTCGGCGAGGATGCCGGCCGCGTCGGGCAGGAACTCATACAGCGTGCCGGTCGCAGCGATCTCGCGTGCCGTCGCCGATTGATCGCCGCGCGGCGGTTTCACGGCGCTGAGGGGCAAGAGCGTCTCGACGTTCGCCGTCTGCCGCGACGCCGACAGGAACTTGGTGTACACCACATCCAACCGGCTGATCTTGCCCGACACGTACCACTGAATGTATCGCTCGGCGAGCACGTTCACCTCGTCGAAGCGGACCTTGTCTTCGAAGTGTGTGTATGACTCCTGGGTCGGAATGCGCCGGAACCGGAAGTAGTTGATGCCGCGTTTGCCCGAGACCTCCAATTGCACAGACGGTTGGACAGCCCGCAACTCGTCGTACGCGCGGGCGCCCTGGCGAAGCACGTTGGCGTTGTATCCACCGCACAGGCCGCGGTTGGCCGAAATCACCAGCAGCACCGCTCCCGACTGTTGCTCGCGCACGGCCAAAAGCGGGTGCGTAACCGCGGCCGCACTCGTGCCGAGATCGCGCACGAGTTCGGAGATTTTCCGGGTGTACGCCTCGGCCTGGGCCGCGCGGTCCATCGCCTTCTTGAAGCGGGCAGTCGCGATCAGCTCCATCGTGCGAGTGATCTTGCGGATGTTCTGCACCGCCTTGCGGCGTTTCACGATTGCTCGGGCCTTGGCCATGCGTGCTTATCCCGCCTTTTTTGCCTTCTGTTTTGCCGCGTCGTACTGGCGTTGGAATTCCTCAATGGCGGCCTTGAGGGCCTTGGTTGTGTCGTCGTCCAGCTTGCGCGTCTTCCGAATCGCTTCACGGACCTCGGACTTCTGTTCGCGCATGAACCGCAAGAACTCGCCTTCCCATTCGCGGACCTCCGGACGCGGCACCTTGTCGAGGTAGCCGACCGAGCCGGCGAAGATGCTCATCACCTGGTCAGCCACGTGATACGGCTGATACTGCGGCTGCTTCAACAGCTCGACCATGCGGTAGCCGCGATCGAGTTGGGTCTGAGTCGCCTTGTCCAGTTCGGTGCCGAGTTGGGCGAACGCTTCGAGTTCACGGAACGCGGCCAGGTCGAGTCGCAGGCTGCCGGCGACCTTTTTCATCGCGCCGGTTTGCGCCTTGCCGCCGACTCGCGAGACGCTGATGCCCACGTCGACCGCCGGCCGCACGCCGGCAAAGAACAGTTCGGGCTGCAGGTAGATCTGGCCGTCGGTGATCGAGATGACGTTGGTCGGGATGTAGGCCGAAACCTCGCCTTCGAGCGTCTCGATGATCGGCAAGGCCGTGAGCGACCCGCCGCCCTTTTCCTTGGACAGTTTGGCCGACCGTTCGAGCAGGCGCGAGTGGCAGTAGAAAATGTCGCCGGGGTACGCCTCGCGCCCAGGCGGCCGCCGCATCAAGAGCGAAAGCTGGCGATAGGCCACAGCCTGTTTCGACAGGTCGTCGTAGATGCACAGCGTGTCGCGACCTTGCTCATACATGTAATACTCGGCCATTGCACAGCCGGCGTACGGGGCAACGTACTGCAGCGGCGCGGGGTCGCTCGACGAAGCGACGACGACGATCGTGTAGTCCATCGCGCCGTACTTGCGCAGCGTTTCGACCGTCTGGGCCACGCTGGATTCTTTTTGCCCGACGGCGACGTAGACGCAGATGACGTTTTCTTCTTTCTGGTTGATGATTGTGTCGATCGCCAGAGCGGTCTTGCCTGTCTTGCGGTCGCCGATGATCAGCTCGCGCTGGCCGCGACCGATCGGGGTCATCGAGTCGATCGCCTTGACGCCGGTCTGCAGCGGCACATTCACCGGCTCGCGCTCGGCGACGCCTGGGGCGATCGATTCGACCAGCCGAGTGTGCGCCGTGACGATCGGGCCTTTGTCGTCGAGCGGTTCGCCGAGCGGGCCGACGACGCGGCCGATCATCGCGTCGCCGACCGGCACGCGCAGGAGCTGGCCGGTGCTCTTGACCGTGTCGCCCTCTTTGATATCGAGGTAGTCGCCGAGGATGATCACGCCGACCGAGCTCTCTTCGAGGTTGAACACCTGTCCGCGCGTGCCGTTGGGGAACTCGACCATCTCGCCGGCCATGGCGCCGGCCAGGCCGTAGACGCGGGCGATGCCGTCGCCGACCTCGATAACGCGGCCGACCTCGGCCACTTCGAGTTGCGAGCGGTACTGCTCGATCTCACGTTGCAGAACGGAACTGATCTCGTCGGCTCTGAATTTCATGGGTTGATCTCTGAATCAGTTGCTCGCGCAGGCGACGCAATCGGGTGCGGACCGATCCGTCGAAGACTGTGTCGCCGACGCGAATGACCATCCCGCCCAAGAGGTCGGGGTTTGTTTCCTGGTGAATCACCGGGCGGCCGGGCACGACGGCGGCGAGCCGGCCCTCGATGGCGCCGATCTCGGCGGCATCGAGCGCTGCGGCCGATTGCACGTGAACCGGGACCAGGCCGCGGCGCTGGTCGCGGATCGAGTGAAGCTGCGGCAGCACGGAGCGAACGAGGTCGAGCCGTCGGTGGTCGTTCAGTACGAGCAGGAAGTTCAAGAACATGCCGCTGGCTCGGCCCTCGAACACGCGGCGCAGCGTGGCCGCCTTGTCGTCGCGGCCGATCACGCCGCTCTTCAGCGCCAGCTCGAAGGTCGGGTTGGGCGCGAGCACGTCGCGGATGAACGATTCGTATTCCTCGATGATTGCGTCGACTTGGCCGCCGGCCTGGGCCGCATCGTACAGCGCGACGGCATACGCGCGTGCGATCTGAACCGCGCCGGTGTCGAACACGGTCGGGTGCAGTCGTTGCGCTGTTTCGGGGCTTTCGGCGTTCATCGTTTTCAGTTCTTGCTCGGCAGTTCCTTAAGGACCTGCTGGACCAGATCGCGATGGTCGGCCGGGTTCAGGCTGCGCTGCACGATGCGCGAAGCCATATCGGTGGCGACGTCGGCGGCCTGGGTGAACAGTTCTTTCAAGGCTTGATCGCGGGCCTGTTCGATATCGCGCTGGGCGCGCTGGCTGATCGCCTGGGCCTCGGCCTGAGCTTGCTTAACGATCTCCTGCTGGGTGTGCTGCGCGTCGCGTCGCGCCTCGTCGAGTATCGCGCGTACCTCAACCTGGACTTCAGCGAGCTTCTTGGCGTGTTCTGCCAAGAGCCGTTTGGCCTCGACGTTTGCTTTTTCGGCCTGGGCGATCTCGCTGTGGATGTGGGATTCGCGAGCATCGAGCGACGCGGCGATCGGACCCCACGCGAACTTCCAGAGTATGCCGAGCAGGATCAGGAACACCACGAGCGTGTAGATCGCCAAATCGCGCCGGATCTCGGCTGGGTCGGTGTTCACATTGCCGGCGTGTCCGATATGCTCGCCGTGCGAGTCATGCGCCTCGGTCGCCGCCTTCTCGGCATGCTGACCCTTCGGCGGCTCTGCGCCACAAGGGACGGCAATGAACATCAGGGCAAACAGACCCAGTTTCCAGAAACGCGCCCATCGTGTGACCACGGGAATGGCCTCCAGAATTCTCGTCGAGCGTCGCCTATTTTCCGATCGATGCCTGGCAAATATACAACGCGTAGAACGTGAACCCTTCGATGAGCGCCGCGGCAATGATCAGGGCGGGGAAGATTCGACCCGCGACTTCGGGTTGGCGCGCCATGCTTTCGTAGGCGGCAGCCGCCAGCTTGCCTATGCCAAACGCCGCGCCGATCGCGACGAGTCCGGCACCGACGGCGGCGCCAGCCAACGTCAACGATCCAGCGCCCGTAGTGTCAGCCCACGCCGGCGTGGCCAACGCTGAAAGCGCCAGGAACAGCAGACCAACTTTCACAGCTCTTTTCACGGATCTCCCTCCTTCGGATGAGTGGTTGTTCGCCCCGCCGCCTCACACCTAGTGGTGATGAATCGCCATGCCGATGAACAAAGCGGACAGGAATGTGAAAACGTACGCCTGCAAGAACGCCACGAACAGTTCGAGGCAACTGATTGCCGTCGAGCCGAACACGCTGATCACGGTCACCACCGACCATGTGAATGTGCTTGACGCCGCCGCCTCGACGATCATGCCGAGAATCGCGAGCAGCACGACGTGGCCGGCTACCATGTTCGCCAACAAACGTATGCCCAAGACGCCATGCTTGATGCACGTGCCAACTACCTCAATCACGAATATCCCCACCACGATCGGCGAGAGCAGTATCTTGCCCACGAGCGGCACGTCGAGGTGCGGGGCCATATTCATGAAGTAGCCGATCGGCCCCAGCTTCACCATGCCACAGCCGATACCGGTCAGGAACGTCACGGCCGCAAGCGTGATCGTCACGCTGAACGAGGCAGTTGGCGAGCCGGCCCACGGCACCAGCCCCAACAGATTGCAGACGAGGATGAAGAAGAACAGCGTCCAGAGCAGCGGCAGGAACTTGTCGCTGTCGTGCTCGCCGATCGCCGGCCGGGCGACTTCGTTGCGCAGGAATACCAGGATCGACTCAAACAGGTTCCAGAAACGGCCGCGCGGCACGAGGCCGCTCCGCATCTTCTTGGCCAGGCGCATGAACACCGCCACCAGCAGCGTCACGGCAACCAACTCCAAGATCATGAACTTGGAGATACAGAAGCCCGACTCTTTGCTGTACAAGTTCTGTAACCGGCCGAACGGCTGGGGAATGACAATCTTGCCGTCCAGTTCATGCTTGAAGTCGCTGAGCGTCGCGTGCGGGTGGGCTTGGCGAAGAAATTCGGGCACGTCTTCGAGCGAGTCATAGCGCCAACAGAACTTCGGCACCTCGAAGTAGTAACCATCCTTGATGTGCAGTATCGGGTCAGCCATGGATCACGAAGGGCGCGTCGCTCGTTCCTTCAGGCAAAGAGTCAGGGTTGTTTCGGCAACCAGAGTCACCAGGTAAAAAACGACCATCAAACCGAAGACGCCCGCATCGGCGAGTGGTCCGCCGCGCAAGTCGAGCACGCTGCCCACCGCAAGCGGCAGCGTCATTCGCAGTGGGATGGCAACTAGTGTGCCAACGACCGCGCGGGGCGAATGCCGAAACGCCGCACCGACAATTAACGCCAACGTCGCCGACAACCAGCATACACTTGCGGCCACGGCCGCCGCCTCAAGTCCGTTCGGTCCGTGCCGGACCAACTCGATGCAACCGATCACCGCAAACGTCGCCGTCACGATCAGGGCGAGCACCACACAGGCCAATGGCAAGCTAAGCCCAGCGAGCCTCATGAGGTATCCGGCCCCTTCGAGTCGCCACCGTTCTTCTCGCTTTTGGTTCCAGTGCCCGTCGTGCGATTCCCAGGAGCGGTAATCACACACAAGTGCCAAATACCGACCGAAACCCCCAATGCGAACCCCGCCAGTGCGATGAATCCCGTACCGAACTTCGTGTCCAGCCAACCGCCGACCACTCCAGGCACAACCATTTCCAGGGCCACCGTCGTGATCTTGGTGACCCATTCCATAGCAACCACCATGGGCGGGCGGTCGTTCTGGTCGGCCACGTTTGGGGACCACTGGGTAAGACGCGGTCGGTCTGACCAAAGCGGCACAAATGTAGTGGCGTCATGCGGCGGCTGTCAACCCGGACAACCGACATTTTCGAATGACCGAGAATCTCGGCGTTTTCCGCCTAAAACGCAGGACCGACAAATCGGTCGCTTGCCGCGAGTCAGCCCGGTCAACTCTGTTGACGGCCCGCGACGCGCTTTGCTAAGCTCTTGCCAACCTTGGCCACCCTCCCCGAGTGGCGCACGCGCGTTCCCCGCCAACAAAGGTTGAGTCGGGACGCGCGGCCGATGGACATGCGTGCATCACTCGGACGCACAAACAACTGAAGACTCTCAGCCCATGAGATAGATCGTCGTGGGCGAAAACGCCGTGTCAGGGACGACCTACAAAGGCAGCATTGGGCCGAACCTGATCGGAGTTTTCTTCCATGAACCTCGATCCACTGAAGACGTGCACCAAGAAACGGTTGGAGCAAATGGCCAGGGCGTCGGGAGTGGCTGGATGGCGCGCGATGGGTAGGTCACAATTAATTCGCGCCATCGCCGCTAAGCGCAACGGCGCTCGCCGTAACGGCAAGTCCAGGAAACTCAAACCCTCTGCTCGACGGGCCCGAGTCGCGCCTGCTCGCAATCGGACCCGTCCCAAGGCGTCGGCGTACACCAATGGCCACGCGCGGCGGCTCTACCCCGAGGCTTCGGCCAAACACCTCGCCACCAGCGGGATTCAAATTAACGGCCACACGCGCGATCGGATCGTTCTGGTAGTCCGCGACTCGTACTGGCTGCAGGCCTACTGGCAAATCAGCTTGGCCGCCGTGCAACGCGCCGAGGCGTCGCTACGCGAGGAATGGCACGGGGCGCGGCCGGCGCTGAGGGTGCACGACGTCACCAGCGAGGACACCAGTTCCAGCGCCGAGCGGCACGTGCGCGACATCGAAATCAATGGCGCCGTGGATAACTGGTACATCGACGTGCCGAACCCGCCGCGATCGTATCGCGTCGACATCGGCTACCTGTCGCGTCGCGGAAAATTCTTCTCGCTCGCCCACTCCAACGTGGTCGGCACCCCAGCGCCGGGCGTCACCGAAGGAGTCGACGAGAAGTGGGCCAGTGTCCAGGAGCAGTTCGAGAAGATCTACGCCCGCTCGCGCAGCGACGACGAAGAGGCGGGCACGCGCCACCTGAAGCGAATGCTCGAATCACGCGCCAATGACCCGCTCGGCGCCGGCCTGCCGGGCTTTGGACTCGGCGCCATGGCCCACCTACGCAAGCGCAAGTTCTGGTTCGATCTCGACGCAGAGCTGATCGTACACGGGTCGACTCAGCCCGGCGCCCGGGTTTCGATGATGGCCGAGAAGGTCCAGTTGCGGCCCGACGGCACCTTCACCATGCGGTTCCGGCTGCCCGACAAGCGCCTGATCATCCCGGCCAGCGCGTCGAGCGTCGACGGCGGCGAGGAGCGAACCATCGTGCTCGCCGTCGAACGCAATACCAAAGAACTCGAGCCGATGCTGCACGAATCCAACGGCAACGAGCAGCCATGAACCGTTGCTGCCGAGCCGCACTTGTCCTACAGGTCCACGCTCTCAAATAGCCTCGGCAACTGAACTGGGGCCTGCACGAACGGCTGCAGCGCGGGAGCCAGCGCGGTCCTCGCCTCCATTTCGCCGTGCACCAAGAAAGCGTGCTCGATGTTGCCGCCCGTCGCGGCGAACCACCACTGGAAATCGTTGTGATCGGCGTGGGCGCTGAGACCGTCGAGTTGAAAGACGTCGGCTCTTAGGTCGAACCAATCATCCATGATCCTCAGCCGCGGCTGGCGCTCGGCGATGCGGCGACCCAGTGTGTCGCCCGCCTGGTAGCCCACGATCAGCACGGCGTTCTTCGGGTCCGAGACCGAGTATCGCAAGTGGTGCAGCACGCGACCCGCCTCGCACATGCCGCTCGACGCGATCACCACGAACGGACCGTCTTGCCGGTTCAGTTGCTTCGACTCATTGGCGCTTTGAATGTAGCTCAGCCCAAAGAAGCCGAACACGTCCGGGTCGTCGCGCAACAGCCGCCAGGTCTCGGCGTCGAAGCAATCTTCGTGCGATCGATACACGTCGGTGAGCTTGAGCGACAGCGGGCTATCGACGTAGATCGGCACGCGCGGCAAGCGGCCTTCCTCGAACAGTTGGTTCAGGAAGTAGACGATGTTCTGAGTGCGGCCGAGGCTGAACGCCGGAATGATCACCTTGCCGCGGCGCTGAACGACTCGTCCGATATGCTCGCCGAGTTGCTGCTTCATGCTTCCGGCGTCGTCATGCACGCGGCCGCCGTAAGTGGACTCGCTGATCAGCACGTCCACGTCGCGAACCGTCATCGGGTCGCGCAGGATCGGCAGTCCGCGCCGGCCGATGTCGCCGGTGAACACCAATCGCCGCGGCCGGCCGTCGCGTGTCTCGGCCGCGAGGTCGATCTGCACGATCGCCGAACCGAGCACGTGGCCCGCGTCCCAGAAGGTCACGCTCACGTCGTGGAGCGGCTCAAACGCCTGGAAGTACTTGGTCGGCCGAAACAGCTCGGCGGTCCGTTCCGCGTCGTCGATGTCGTACAGCGGATCGATCGGCGGCTCGCCGCGCCGCCGTTTGTGCTTGTTCAGGAACGCGACGTCTTCCTGCTGAATCTTGGCGCTGTCCTTGAGCATGACCGCCGACACGTCGGCCGTGGCGGGCGTGCAGTAGATCGGTCCGCGATAGCCGGCCCGCACCAGCGTCGGCAAATTGCCGGCGTGGTCCTGATGCGCGTGCGACAGGATCACGCAGTCGATCGCCTTCGGGTCGAACTGGAACTTCGAGTTTCGCTTACGCGCCTCGGCCCGCGGACCCTGGTAGGAACCGCAATCGAGCAGTATTCGTCGCCCGCCTACTTCGACCAGATGCTGACTGCCGGTAACCGTCTGAGCCGCACCGCAGAATGTGATTCGCATGAGAGCCGTCCTGAGCTGTGAGTTGGGGAATCTGCGGACTATTCTATCGAGCCAACCAGCCGCTGCACATTGATCGGCGTCTGGTTGAAGCACTCGACGCGGCGATCGAACTTGCCGAGCGTGTTTTCGACGACGACGAAGTCGAAGCCTGGAATCACGACGTCATGCCAGCGATCGCCGACGCCGCGCAGGGCCACGTCGAGCATCGTCACGATCTGCCGGCCGAGCGGCTCGTCGGATTCCAGAGTGATCGCGCCGTAAAACTCCTGGCATTCCGTGTAGCCGGCGTTGTGCGTTCCGGTATACGGCTTCTGGCGCGCCAGGTCGATCGGGCGTCCGATGCGCCGCGAGACATCGGCCGAGTGCGAGGCAAAGAAGTCCACGAGCGCCTGTTCCTGCAACTTGGCCGGCAGTCCGCGCTCGGCCACCTCGACGTACTTGTCGAACCCGACGCGATACGCCGCTTCGACCAGGCCAAACCAAAACGGCGCGTCGGGCTGCAGGCGCGGCACGTCGGCCGGATCGCGCGCGGCGATGACGCTGCGACGCAGGCACGCGTTCAGGCCGTCGCGCTTCGGGGCCACGCCCAGGTGAACGTAGTCGCCCTCGTGAATCGGCCGGTTCAGCGCCTTGCCGATGAGCGTGCGGTTGGCTTCGTTCGCGCCGACCATCACGTCCCAGCCGTTCTCCTCGCTGCCCAGTTCCTTGCCGACCAGATAGGCCCAGCCGGCGACTTGAGTCTCGATCATGCCGGGCTTGAGCACCGCCAGCATCGCTCGCATCATGGCGTCGGCGACGATATTTGCGTCGCGGATCAGTCGCATCTCGGCGTCGGACTTCTCGTACTTGATCTTATAGTAGATCGGCTGCGCGTCGACCACGTTGTCGCGACCGACCAACCCCTCGAGGTACCGCACAAGCCCGTCGGGAATCACCTGCCGCGGCGTCAAGAGTGCGATGCGGTCCACGCAACGTCCGCCGGCGGCCTCGTCGAGCACGGCCTCGAGCCGTTCGGCGCGGATCGGGTATTTCTCATCGGCAAGCTGCAGCAATTCGACCTTGTGGACCTTCGCCCCGGCTCGCTCGGCGAGTTGCTCAGCGATGTAGCCGCCCTCCAGCCCCGCGACGATGTGAAACCCGTTCGCACCGATGACGCCGGCAACCTGCTCGATCGAGATGTTCGTGTTGCCGCCGAGGTACGGTACGTCGCCGCAATAGTGCTGGTCGCTGAACACGACGCCGACCGGCAGCCCTCGCTCGGCGAGTGCAGTGGCGACGCGGCGCTGGCGGTCGAGGAACTCGTCGCGCGAGACGACGAAGTGCTTGTCGATCGTGGGAGTAGCTTCGAGGACGCGGGCCACCCGCTCGAACTCGTCGCGCACCTCGTGTAGTCGGTTGGGGGCGATCATTCACGCTCCTGGTTGGGGCCGCGGTCGTGGGACGGGCTTCCAGCCTGCCACCCGGTTCCGTGGTCGCCATTGGCGGCAAAGGAGCAGCTGGCGGGACGCCGGCTCTACAGCCCGGCCGCTGTTACGTTGACTTGTTTCAATCTTGGTAGCAAGATTGATTGTGTGAACGACGACCCGGGACAGAGCCGTCCCCAACGTTGCTCGCGTTGAAGTCGTGGTGAGCTAGAGCGAGTAAAGGTGCGTGAGGGGATTGGAGAGGCCCATGCAGCAGTCCATTCCAACAAATCATCCGCTGCGTCGACTGTTTGCCGCGTTGACCGAGGACACATTCATCTCGTCGCTCGGCCTGGGCGATCCGAAGATCACGGACTACATCGCCGACTTGCTCGTTCGCTTTGTGCACATGGACGCGATATGGCGGCTGCGTTCGAACCAGGGCAAGCGGCTCGAGGAGGTGGCCGAGATGATCACCGAGGCCGAGTCACCCGACCGCTCGGCCGACTCGACCCGCGAGATTCACCGGCACATTGGCGACTTCACCTTGTTCTGGACCGGGGCCTACCCCGAAGCGCTGCGATCGCTGCGGGCGCCGCTCTGCAAGGACCGTCTGGTCGACTATCACCAGCAGGGCAAGCGATCGTACTGGATCGCCAGTCAGTACGACGACGAACCGTACCGCGACCAGTCGGGCGTGCTGCGCCGGCTGAGCGAGCAGTTCGACCTGTGCGCCTATGGCCTGAGCCAGGTTCGTCGCGCCTGGGAGTCTGCCGACACAAGAGACCCGGCCCTCTTCCAGAAACGGATCATCTGCTGATCGACAGTCCGCCCGGATCGCCTCGAGCGCGCGCCCACCTTGGAAACACAGAGGCACAGAGGGCACGGAGTGGTGGCATCCTTAGCCTAGTAGTGAAGTAAACCTTCAACCATTGCATTCGTTCTCGTCCCTCGTCGTCGTCCTTCGTCCTCGACTGCCCGAGCGAGGACGAGGGACGAGGACGAAGAAACGGGAAGTTGTTTCGGCCCGGTTCCTTAGGAACGGGACCGAAATAACTTCCCGATCTTGGCGGACAGTAGCCCGACGCGCCAGCGAGGGATCGGCAAGGAGATCACCTCCTCGCTTGCGCGTCGGGCTACGCGTGAATTAACGGGAAGTTATTTCGACCCTGTTCCTTAGTCTTTCTCCGTGGACTCCGTGCCTCTGTGTTTCAAAGACGAACCACTCGACCCCGTTGCAGGCGCGTGGGCGTTACACTACATTGTCGCCGCCATGCAAATCGCCTGTCCTCGATGCGGCAAGATACTCGAAGCGCCGGAGCCGTTGCCGACGCTCGCCCAGTGTCCGTTCTGTGCGAACGTGTTCGACGCCGCCGAATCGGCGCGCTCCGGCCCGCCGCCGCTGCCGCCCGTGTTGTCGGCCGCCGGCACGACGATCGACGTCGTTCGCGGGCCGGCGGTTTGGCTGATGATCGCCGGCGCGATAAGCCTCGTGTTCGCCATCGTCGATCTGGCTCAAAACGCGCGATGGCTCGCGTTGATTCAGCAGGGGCAGAAGCTGCCGGAGCTGCCTGAGCCGTTTCGCGATATTGTTCAGATCACGCCGGCCGTGGTGGTGGCGTCGGTGCCGATCAACTTCGTGCGCATCATGATCGCCGCCGTGATCATCTACGGCGCGACACGCATGCGGCGGCTCGAATCCTACGGCCTCGCCATGACCGCCAGCATCCTGAGCCTGGTCCCCTGCCTCAATTGCGGTTGTTGTCTCGGCATGCCGATCGGCATCTGGGCGCTCGTGGTGCTGACCCGGCCTGAAGTGCGAGCGAGCTTTCGATAGCACCTGTGGTTTGATCCCATGCATATCGGTTTGTACTGCTCCGCGTGCGACGCGAGTCACGACCTCAGCCGCTTGCAAAATGTCTGCAAGGCGTGCGGCAAGCCGTTGTACGCGCGATACGACCTGGGCGCCGTGCGCGACTCGTTCCGCCCGGCGATGGTTCGCAGCCGGCCGGTGCGGTCGATGTGGCGGTTCGCCGAGGTCCTGCCGGTCGCCAACGCCGCGCGGGCCGTCTCGCTGGGCGAGGGGCTGACCCCGCTGTTGCGGGCCACACGACGCGGCGACTTTCGGCAGTTCGACAACCTCTGGATCAAAGACGAATCGTTCAACCCGACCGCGTCGTTCAAGGCGCGCGGGTTGGCCGCGGCGATCGCCCGCGCCGTCGAATTGGGCGTCGACGCCGTGGCCTTGCCCTCGGCCGGCAACGCGGCCGGGGCCGCCGCCGCCTACGCCGCGCGGGCGGGACTGCGAGCGGTCATCATCATGCCCGCCGACACACCGCCCGCGAACATTCTCGAATGCATGGTGCAGGGGGCCGACGTCTACCTGGTCCGCGGCCTGATCAGCGACGCCGGCAAACTCGTGCGCGACGGATGCAAGCGGTTCGGCTGGTTCGACCTCTCGACGCTCCGCGAACCGTTTCGCGTCGAGGGAAAAAAGATCATGGGCTACGAGTTGTCGCTCGACATGCAGGCGGCGCTCGGCACGCCCGGCCCAAGGCTGCCCGACGTGATCATCTATCCGGCGGGCGGCGGCACCGGCCTGGTTGGCATGTGGAAGGCATTCGACGAGATGGAGCAGCTCGGCTGGATCGGGCGCGAGCGACCGCGCATGGTGGCGGTCCAAGCCGCGGGCTGCGCCCCGATCGTCCGCGCCTTTGACGCCGGTCGCGACTCCGCCGAGCCCGTGATCGACGCCCACACCGTCGCCGCCGGCCTGCGAGTGCCCGGCGCAATCGCCGACTTTCTCATGCTCCGTGCGATTCGCTCAAGCGGCGGCACTGCCATCGCCGTCACCGACGACGAACTGATCGCCGGCCAGCACAACCTCGCGCGCGAGCAAGGCGTCTTTGCGTGTCCCGAAGGCGGCGCGACCTGGGCCGCGGCCCGCAAACTGCTCGCCGCCGGCTGGCTGCGCAGCGACCAGCACATCGTACTGTTCAACACAGGTTCGGGCCTCAAGTACACGCACCTCGTCAAGACGCCCGATCTGCCCACACTCGATCCCGCCGACGCCGACTGGTTCCGGCTGGTGCGCGAAACGAAATGATCCCTGCACTCGTCGCCATCCTGGCTGAAAGTCACAAGCCGTCGTCGTTGGATGCACTGCGATCGCTGGCCGCCCTCGCTGGTCCATCCGATCACGCATGGATCGCAACGACTGGCGCCGCACGCGAACGCCTCGACCCACTGCCGCCGCGCCCGTTGGCGCCCGACACGCCGCCGGCCAACGCGGTGAGCGACATGCTCGATCGTCTGTCGCCAACGGACATCGTTCCCGGCTGCCGCTCGCCGGCCGAGGCCCTGAGTGTGAAGGCGGGCCTGTACCTCATCAACGATTTCTTGGACCAGGCGCACGCACTCGCCCAACAGGCCGACGCACTCGGGCGCACCACGACCGCTTCGTACTGGCACGGCATCATGCACCGCCGCGAGCCGGACTACGACAACGCCCGTTATTGGTGTCGCCGCGTCGGGCGCCATCCGACGTTCGGCCAGTTGGCTCACGAGGCCGCGCAGCGCATGAACGATCGCGAGTTCGCCGCGCGACTCCAGTTCGATCGCGTGCTCGACCGCCGCGGCACATGGGACCCGATGGCGTTTATCGACCTGTGCGAGCAGTGCGGTCGGACCTGGAACGCACGCGCCCAAGCGGCCGCAGAGCTTCAGGCCATCGAGCTGCGAGTGCTCCTTGAGTACACCTGCCAAGCGGTGTTCGGCGACTGATGATGGACGCGACTGCGCTAAGTCACCGCGGGCGACTTTGCGAATACCCCTCACCCCAGCCCTCTCCCCAAAGGGGAGAGGGAGCATAGTTGTGCTTCGCTTTCATTCGGCCGTCTATGAGTTCCGAGCGTCTTTCTCCCTCTCCCCTTTGGGGAGAGGGCTGGGGTGAGGGGTTGTTTGGGCGATTCGCAGATTCACGCACGGTCACTTAGTACTGCTCCACATTGAAAGGGGTCCGAATTCGTTTAACCCGCAGCCGCAGGCGAGGCACAACAAACGCCGCCATGCCTCGCCTGCGGCTGCGGGTTAAACGACCGAAGCCGATTTCGGACCCTATTCAATGTGGCACCGTACTTAGGCATCCATGCCGAGCTGCCGCATCTTGCGATACAGATTCGATCGGTGCAGGCCGAGCAGTCGGGCCGCCTCGGCTTGGTTGCCGCGCGACCGGTCGAGCGCGGCGGTGATGTAATCGCGCTGGAAACGATCGGTGGCGTCGGTCAGGCTCAGGCCCGTGGGCACTCCCGTGCCGCCAGCGTCGCTCGGCGGCATCAGGATGAATGCGAGGTCGCCAGGCTCGATCGCCGGCCCGGCGCTGAGAAATGCGAGCCGTTCCATCAGGTTTCGCAACTCGCGCACGTTGCCCGGCCACTCGTGAGCAATCAGTCGCTTGCGGGCCTCGGCCGACAACTTCAGTCGCGGCCGGCGGGCGTCGCGGCAGAACTGGTCGAGGAAGTGCTCGGCGAGCGGAATCACGTCGTCGCGCCGGGTGCGCAGCGCCGGAATCTCCATAGCGACGACCGTCAGCCGGAAGAACAGGTCCTGGCGAAACTTGCCCGCCTGCACGGCGTCGGCCAGGTTGCGGTTCGTGGCCGCGATGATGCGCACGTCGGTGTGGATCGGCTGCGAGCCGCCGACGCGGTAGACGATCTTTTCTTCGAGCACCCTCAACAGCTTGGCCTGGCCGCCGGCCGACATGTCGCCGATCTCGTCGAGAAACAGCGTGCCGCCCGAGGCCAACTCGAACTTGCCCTGCCGTGTGTCGCGAGCGTCGGTGAATGCGCCCTTCTCATGGCCGAACAGTTCGCTTTCGAGCAGAGTCTCGGCGATGGCGGCGCAGTTGACGGCAATGAACGGCCGTGCCGCGCGGCGGCTGCCGTAGTGGATCGCGCGGGCGACGACATCCTTGCCCGTGCCGCTTTCGCCCAGGATGAGCACCGGCAGTTCCGTGCCGGCCACTCGTTCGACCGAGGCTCGCAGCGCCTGCATCTGCGGCGTGTCGCCCACGATCCGCGCCTTGTTCTGGGCCTCGCTCGTGAGCTGTGCGTTGGTGCGGACCAGGGCTTCGCGCTCCGTCGTGCTCTCGATCGCCACGGCCGCTTGAGCCGCCAGCAGCTCGAGCGTCGCCTGATCGTAAGCGGTGAATGGACCGCTCTTCTTATTGATCGCTTCGAAGACGCCGACGCACTGACCGCCCAGGTCGACGAGCGGTACGCAGAGCAAGCTGCGCGTTTGGTAGCCCGACTGCGTATCGACGTTCGATGCGAACCGCGGATCGCGCCGCACGTCGTTGACGATCGTCGGCTGGCCGCTCTTGAGCACGTCGCCGACGACGCCGACGTGGTCGGCCAGTCGCAGTTCGCCGCCGGGCATGCCGAGCGCCGGCCGCGCGACGACCTGGCGGCTCGCGCGGTCCCAGACAAAAATGCTCGCACGATCGGCGTCGAGCAGCCGGGTCGATTCGGTTGCGAGCCGTTCCATCAGGCTTTGCGTGTCGCGAGCGACGGCGAGCTGCCGACTGACTTCGAGCAGTGCCTCCAGCCGCGCCACGCGTTGTTGCACTTCAGCGCTGGTCCGGCAATGCAATAACACCGCGGTCAGGGCCGGCACGAGCGCGACCGCCAGTTCCAACTCCGTTCGACTGAACGGGCGCCGCGCGCGGCTCGCGAGGATCACGCGGTTGGGCAACCGACCCGGGTCGAGCGGGCAGACCAGCACGGCGGCTCGTCCGTCGGCCGAGGCGATCGCCGCCGCCGCGCCGCGATCGAGCGAGTCGCTCACCACCGAACCCGGTCGGTCGGCGGCCGCTAGGTCCGACGAAGGCCAAGTCCACTCCGGCCTGCAGCCGTCTCCCGCAACGACCAGCTCGACGCGTTCGGCACCCAGCAACTTGGCCAGCCGCTCGGCCACGCAATGCTCGATCGGCCGACCCGCGCTGTTCTCGATGGGTGACTGAAGCAACCGGGCGGCTGCCTGAAGCGCGGCGAGGCCCATCGAGGCAATCGACCCGGCGAGGTCGGCGCGCGGTACACTGACCCACTCCGCTGGCGGCATTTGATTTTCTCCTGGCGGGTATTGTGGGTCCGATGCCGAGTTGCTGCAAGCGCGAAGGCGCGAGCGTTCTTCAAACCCACCCGGCCTCGCCGTACAATGCTACGCACAGTCGATTACTGATTACTGAAGGAGAGCAACCATGTCCCAGAGAGCTCGAACAACGTGTCGCAACACTGGAAATGCAGGTCACAGCGTTGCAGTTGCAACGCAAGAAGGACTGGCGGCGCACCATTGGAATGTTCAGCGGCGACCCAGTCATGAAGCGGATCGATGAAGCTGCCCTTAGATACCGCGAGGCAGATCGTCGCAGGACAGCGACCAAAGCCAAGCGGCGGCGGACCGTCAAACCATGATTATCGTGGACACCGACCACATTACGACTCGCGCCACTGGACGCTCGTTTCCCGACTCAAGGCCGCAGCCGACAAGCATCTCGTCACAACAACCGTCACGGTCGAAGAGCAGATGCGCGGCTGGCTTGCCGAGATCAACCGCTGGCGAGAAGTCCGGCGTCAGATCACCGCCTATGTCGGCTGGCGAGAATGGTCGAGTACCTCGGGAATTGGGAGATCATTCGGTTGGATGACGCGGCCGCGGACGAGTTCGAGCGATTGCGGCGCGCGGGCGTTCGCGTCGGTACACAGGACCTGAAGATCGCCTCCATCGCATTGGTCCATGACGCCCTGCTGCTGTCGGCCAACTTACGTCACTTCCGGCGTGTGCCTGGTCTTCGCGTCGAGAACTGGCTCGAATGAGCGGCCGACGAGCACGCTTTGTGGCCGACGCCTCGACGCTGATCTACCGTTGAGTCGGATTCGGTTGCGGAGTATCGTGTGCCCACGAATTCACTGGAGGACGACTCGATGGGCATGTTCGACGGGAAAAAGGGCGTGGTCATGGGCGTGGCCAACGATCACTCGATCGCCTGGGCCATCGCCGACTACCTCCACAAGCAGGGGGCCGAGTTGGGGTTCAACCACCTGCCCGACAAGGACGACCGCAAACGCATGGAGCGCCGCGTGCGTCAACTGGCCGAGCCGATCGGCGCCAAGCTGATCGCGCCGTGCGACGTGGCCAAAGACGACGACGTGAAGGCGTTCTTCGCCAAAGTCAAAGAGACGTACGGCACGATCGATTTTTTGGTGCACTCGATCGCGTTCGCGCCGATCGAAGATATTCGCTGCCCGGCCGTCGAGGCGAGTCGCAACGGATTCCACATCGCGATGGATATCAGCGTCTACAGCCTGATCGCCGTGACGCGGGCGGCGGCCGAGTTGATGCCGCACGGCGGCGCGGTCGTGACCATGACCTACTTCGGCGGCGAGAAGGTGGTGAGCGGCTACAACCTGATGGGCGTGTGCAAGGCGGCTCTGGAATGCACGGTCAAGTACCTCGCCCACGATCTCGGCCCGCGCAACATCCGCGTGAATGGCATCAGCGCCGGCCCGATGAAGACGCTCGCCGCGTCGGCCGTCGGCGACTTCGACGACATGCTCACGCTGCACTCGTCGGTCTCGCCGCTGGGCCGCAACGTGTTGCCCGACGAGTTGGGCAAGGCGGCCGCGTACCTGGTGAGCGACATGTCCACCGCGACGACCGGCGAGATTCATCACGTCGATTGCGGCTACAACGCCATGGGCAGCCCCGGCAAGGCGCTCGAGCGACTTGGACTCCACAAGAAGTGATCACCGAGGTCGGCATCGCGCTGGTGCTTCACGACGGCTATTACCTCGTGGGCCATCGCGGCCCCGACGGTCCACTAGCCGGCTTCCACGAATTCCCCGGCGGCAAGTGCCAGGTGGGCGAGGCGCCGGCCGACTGCGCCGTGCGCGAGTGTCTCGAAGAGACGGGCCAGGTCGTCGAGGTCGTTCGCTTGCGTCGCTCGGTCGAGCACACGTACTCGTACGGAACGGTGCGGCTGCACTTCTTCGACTGTCGCCTGATCGCGGCCGCCGGCCCCACGCGCTTGCCGAATGCGTTTGCCTGGGTGCCGCGCGCGAAGCTGGCCGAGTTGCGGTTTCCTGAGCCGAACGCACCGCTGGTCGTGGAGTTGTCGCGATCATCGCAAGCTCAGTAAGCCTCGATCTCGAAGATGGAGACTGTCCGCGCAGTCGTCGTCGTGATGCGCAGTCTCAGTCCGGTTGTGGTCAACGGCCCCGGCAGGTTGATTGTGAAGACTGGATGCACGGAGCCGAGGTGATCCTGGCCGAAGGCGCGGCCCTTGTGGTCTTCGAGACGGCGGCCGTCCACGTGGACTCGGTCGGGGTCGTAGCCCCAGGCGCCGCCGGTCGACCACTGGAACGATGAAATGTGCCGCCTGCCGAACACGTGAAGCTTCGGAACCCATGTGCCGTTTTCATCGATTGTCTCGACAACGAAATCGGCGATGCGATCGAACGCCTCGCGCACCACAATCTGCTGGATCGAGACCGGCTCGGTCCACTGGACAGCCAGCCACGAGCCGCTCGCGTCGCCCTCACGCGAATTCCAGCGAGTTGTTCGGTCGCCGTCGCTCGCTTTGGCTGCGACAAAGTCCGTGTTGCCCCGTTCCGATTCCCAGTCGCTCGATGAACTGACGCTCGCTCGGGCGATCAGGTTGACTGTGCCTGGCTGAGACTTCGGCCGTAGGTTTGGCAATTGCGGCTGTGTGGGCGACGCTGTCCCGGTCGGGCGATTCGCAGCCGCCCTTGGTCTTGCGCGTGCCGCCTTGTACTGCTCACGTACCAGGTCGTAACCGGTCTTCGCCGGCCATGCCAACGAACCGAACAGCAGCGCGAGAATACCGCTGACGCAAAACACCTTGGTCAGCTTCGTCGCCCGCTCGTATCGGACCGACCCGCTCATGATGTGATGCCACCACACGGCGGCTGTAAGAATGGCGGCGAAGACCGCTCCGGCGCCGATACCGTACTGCCACCAGTGATCCCCACCAATCTGCTGACCGCCGAGCCATCGTGAAATGATCGAAGCGGCCTTGCCGATCAAACCCACCGGAACACCAAAACACATGACGCAGCACCAGACGCCGACGACGGCGCCAATGGCGGCCCGAAAAAACGCCCCCTTGATTCGTCCCAGCGCTCCTTCGCTCGGTAGGCGAATGACCCATGCACCCAAGTCGAACAGCGTCTTCAGTCCGATCAACAATAGTAGGGCCGGACGCGGCGAGCCGAGCTCCTGCGCGCCAATGCCGCCGAGTATGATCGTCACATGCATGATCGCGAGCCGGCCATACGGCTTCATGAATTGTGGAATCTTGCTTGGCTTCTTGTACGCACCGGTTCGAATGAAGTCGAAGTGATACGCGTAGCCATGCTCGACGATGAGCGACAGCAGCGCGGCCGCGAGCGTGAGCCATCGCCCGGCCATGGCCGCCACGAAGTCGCCCGGCGACTCCGGTTTGAGGAACATGACGACCACGAAGACTCCGTGCCCGGCCATGAACATGCCGTAGTGCATGATGAAGAACGGGATTCCCGCCGCCTGAGTCTTGGCCGCGGAAACAGTCCCGACATCGGGCGGCACCAACCGCAGTTTGAGCACGTTGAAGAATCCAACGATCACGTTTTCGAGCCAGAACAGCAACAGGATCGTGAACACTTCCCAGTCGAAGTAGAACACTCCGACCACGGGCGCCAGATTGGCGATCGCGATCACCAGCGGCTGCAGGCCGATCGGCGGCGAGCTGAACCATGACGGCTTGTTCGCGTCGGTACGTGACATTCAGTGTTCCCGTTGTTGGAGTGCCGCGTCACAGAAAGACTTCCTTCCGATGCACCTGTCCGCTCGGCGCTGTGCCGTCTCGCACCGCGTTCCCGACCAGCCGCTCGCCTTCGCCCTGCAAGGCGTAAACGGCCTGGCCAGGACTGACGTACGCGTTCCAGTGTCGCTGAAAGATGGTCACGAGATCCTTGTTCTTCGCCAGCGCCGTTGGGACCGCGTGCAGCATAGCCATCTGACGCAGCTCGCGACGAAAATATCGCCCGAGAACCGTCGGCAGAATGCGCGAGAGCCAAGTATCTTCGCGATGATGGACATATCGCGGAACTACATATCGCGGGCGGTCCAGCGGCCCCAGCGCCTCCGCCAGTGATTCGCTGAAGAGTTTGTTTTCTTGCTCAGCGGCGTTTTCAAGGAACGCTCGGATGTAGCCGCCCGAACGTTCGCCGATGTGCAAGTCGCCCGCCGTCTCGATGAGTCGCGCCTCGCGCAGCGCGCCGAGCACGGCAAGGCCGATCGCCTGGGTCAGCGACGCAGTCGTCCATGGGGCCTGGGCCTTGGCGAACGGCGGGAAGCCCATCGACGCGCCGCCGCCTGGCCGCAGCTCCAAGGCGTGGATCGGTTCGGGATGGTACGGCTCACCGATGCGCCACAAATCACGAAACGCCGCGCGCCGCATCGGCCGTTCCAGCATCTCGGCGTTCAGCACGTGCATCGACTGCTCGACCAGTTCCGGCGCCAGCTCGGTGAACGCGGCGTGGACGTGGCCGACGCCCTTTTCGATCGCGCCGTCGTCGGTCAGGCCGAAGAGCGTGTTGTGCTTGTCGATGAAGCGGTAGTAGTCGTCCAGCCCTTTGACGAACTCCGGCGCGACGCAGACCACGTCCCAGTTGTCGGCCAACTTCGCGGGATCATCGGCGTCGAGCCGAAACGACCGGCCGCGAAGCTGGTTGACCGAGGTTGAGGTCGTGACCGTGGTCAGGTCGATGAGCACGTTGATCTTGCTGGCGTCCCAGCCTTCGCCCAAAAGGCCACGCGTGCCGACGAGGCATTTGGTGAGGCCGCGTTGAAACAGGTCGGTGATCATCTCGACATACACGCGCGGGCACCAATCGGCGCCGTGGCCGGCCAGCACGTGAAACCCGGCCTCGCGGCCGAAGTCGAGTTCGACGCCGAGCCGTCGTCTGGCCAGCCACTCGGCGGCCGCCGCGTCGAACCGTTCGGCCAGGTCGTCGTCGACGAGCACGGTCGAGCCGGTGACGAGCACTGGGTCGAGTGCATCGACGTCGGGATCGGCCAACAAGGTGCGATAGGCGGCCACTGCGCCGCCAGCCTCGGCGTCGAGCAGATGGCTGGTCTCGGTCGACACGGCCGAGGTTTTCTCGAAGTCGGTCACGACGACCGCGCGAATGCGATCGCCCAGCGCGAGGCGTTCGGCCTTGAGGATCGGCACGATCGCCGCCACCTTGCCGCGCGCGTATGCCATGACTCGCCCGATCGGCGACGCACACGCCTGGCTGCCTGTCTCGGTGACTTGAGTGCCGAGCAACCGCAGCCGACGAATCGCCCGTTCCGCCCGCTCGTGGTCGGCCGGGTCGCTGGACATGCGCAGCCGGTGGCGGATGTAGCGGTCGAGCACCGGGACGACGACGGCCATCGGCGGCAGGTCACCCGCGCCGCGTGCCGAGTCGCGCCTCTTGCCACGAGCGAAGTTCTCGTCCGGTGCCGGTTCGGGAATTCCGGGCGGCAGCGCGATTCCGCGGTGCCTCAGGAACCTCGGCCCGGCCCATGCCAGACCGGGATCGCGCTTCTCGAAAGCCGCCCAATCGGGCGCGACGCCCACGGCCAGCCGCCGCTCAGCCAGCACCCGAGCGAGCCACGTCGGAAGCGATTCGGCACACAAATCCGAAGCGTGAGCAAGAGGCGCTGGCGTTCCATCGTCACACAAGCCCGAAGCGCGAGCGAGGGTCTCTGGTTCTTGCTCGCTCGAAGGCGATTGGTCCCCCTCGCTTGCGCTTCGGGCTTCTGTGACTGCTGCAGTCGGTGCCGCCGCCGGGTCGTTTGGTTGTGGACCTGCCCCAGCGTTCGGCTCCTCGCACAACTCTTCGACCAGTTCGTTCAGTTTCTCGTCCGCGCTCGCGACGAATGCGAGTTCCTCAGACGTCGGCCGAACGAACTGCACCAGGTCCTGATACGGCGCGAGGAACCCATCCTTCACCACCGCCGGCACCGGCACTTCGTAATCGACCGGGCCGAAGAACTCGTCGTAACGCTTCACGTCCTCGGGCGGCTTGCCGCGCCGGTCGGGCGGCGTGGCGGTCAGGCCGAGCACGATCGGCTGGTCGAAGTAGCGATACGCATCGGCCAGCACGCGGCCCCAGTGGCTCAGCAGGTGATGACATTCGTCGAGGATCAGCAACCCGACGCCGGACTGTTTCAATCGCTCGAGCGTCCGCAACGACGATGCGTGTAGTGTCTTGATCGCCTCGCCGCCGATCGCGACCTCGTCGCGCACCGCCTTGCGATACCCGCCCAGCCGGTCGTCATAGTACGCGCGGTTGTGTCGCTTGAGGTCGTCGATCCAAGCCGCCGCCTCGTCGGGGTCCTTGGCCTGCCCTTTCCCGACGAGCTTCTCGATCCACAGTTCGATGGCTTCTGCGTCGATGTCGTCGCCGCCGCGGCGCGGCAGGGTCACCGCTTGATAGGTAAGCGACGTGAACAGTCGCGGCGCCTCGGGATCGGTGCTCGCGAGCGATGCGGCTCCGCCGGGGCAATCGAACATGTCGAGTCGCGCCGCCCACTGAGCCTGAATCGCCGAGTTCGGCGACAACACCAGCGCCGGCACGCGGACGCACTCGGCCCACAGATACAGCCCGGTCACCGTCTTGCCCGACCCCGGCGGCGCCACGATGTGCAGTCGCCGCTGACCGGCGGCCAGCTCGCGCCGCGCGATCTCGACGACATCGAGTTGCGACGGCCGTAGTTGCTTCGTGAACCGGATGGGTGGGAATTGGTCGGGCATTGGGTTTGCGGCAATGGCGTCGAATCAACCGATCGGCGACCAGTCCGGATACTTGCGCCGCAGATCCTGGTATCGTGCGGAGGAAGTGCCGCGACGGGCGTGATAGTTCATCACACGACGCTCTTGCAAAGTAGGACAGCGTTGCAACCCGAGTTCGACGTCGCCGATGTTCTGAATGCGGTCGATCGCCAGCGCGATCCGCACGCCGGTCGGCAAGACTTGCAGCGAGACGTGCCGGCCGCGGCGGTGCAGGGTGCGCCAATCGCCCGTGAACGTCTTCTCCTGAGCGTCGAAGTTGATGTAGACGATCTCGATTCGGTGTTGGCCCGGATCGAATCCCGTGGCCGGGACGTTGCGAATCTTTCGGTAGATCTTCGCGCCGGTTCGCGGGTCGCGATGCGATCGGACCTCACCGGACGCCGCCGCCGTTCGCAGATCGGCGGCCCACCGCGCCTCTTCGCGGTAGTCGACAAGCTCCTGAGTGAAGTGTTCGCAGTTGCGATTGGGACACTTCACCGTTCCCCAGACTGCGCGGCGAGCCGCTGGGTCGCCGCAGCGCGGGCAGGCGATGTCCGACGCAAACAGATTGAAAAACCACATCGTCGGCCTCCGTATCGAACGAGTCTCGGAATGACGCCGGCCGTTCGTTCAAATCGGACGCGGGGGAGGCTCGAACAACGACCATCACATGCTTGCATTGTGATGGCCTTCCATTACGCCCACACACAGGTCGCTCCTCTCTCTCCCAAGGAAGTCGTAGTGCAGGCGGCTCGCCTGCGGCTTCCTTGACGACATTGCAGGCGGGCCGCCTGCACTACGCTCACGAGGTCTTTGTCTTGGCGACTGCTTCTGGGTCCTGAGAGAAAGCCGACGCCTCGGGCGGCTTCGGCCTGGCAGCCCTCTCCCCGCGTCCTTGGATCGAACGATATTCTCTCCACACGAAGAACGGCGAATCAATCTGACCGTGCACGATGAGCCGGCGGCGATGCACGAGCGAGGGCAGGCCCATCTGGCGCAGCCGACGAAACGGCAGCCGGCGGAAGTAGCTCCTCTTGCGGCCGCCCTCGAACGCCAGCGACAGAACCTCCTCGGCCAGCCACCGGTCCTTGCGGTTGAAATTGCGTTTCAGAGCCAAGGCCGGTCGGAAGCGAAATCGCCGCCCGACGAGCGCGCGGTGCAGCAGGTCCAGGTTCTTCAGCCCGCGCCGCGCGAAGTCGAACAGCGGCTGTCCGTCGGTCGAGCAACCCAGCGCCTTGCGCGAGTTGAACAGCGGCTTCGTGTACAGCCGCACGGCCGTCTTGTACAACTCGGCCTCGCGGTAGATCGAGTCCCAGCGGAGTCGTCCGGTGTCGCCGTCCGTATTCATGATGAGCATCTTCCGGCGTGCGGACATTCTTGCCCGTCGCTACTCTGACCACTCCGTCGCCGGCACCGGTGGAACGTGTTGTCATATGTCGTTGCCGAGCCAGTCAGGTGTTTTTCGCCGACCTCGGGCACCCACGAGATTACGGTCCTACCTTTAAGTGCTTGACGGATTTGCGGCCGAAGGGCCGTGTCTCTGTTCGCATGCGGTCATAGCCTTGCTCCCACAGAATTGTCGTCAGGCTCGGCTACGCGCACCGGCACCTTGTTTTGGCGGTCGAGCTGGTACTCCCTGCAGCATGCCCCTGGCGCTGATGTCTTCGTCGACGTCGGGCCAATGAACTCCCTCGCCCGAACCAATGACTTCAAAGTTTCTGCGTTGCTTTGGTGTGGCTTCCGACAGGCGCCAGGACCATGCGAGCGGCACACTGACGGTCCGTCCATCAGCGAGTTCGGCAGTGATGGCGTCGCCGGTTACGTCGATCGTCACAATACGCGGTTCGTTACTCGCCGCAATGTTCATCCCACGTCTCCAGGATTAGTTCCAGGTTGGCAACGATCAACCGTCTGATCCGATTCAGTTCTCTTGCGGAAAACCCGTTGTTGCTACTGAGAGCAACCGGTTGGAGCCAGAACTTGCAAGTCTTGCGCTCGCGACGCACATGCACGTGTTGCGGTTCGTTACAATCGAAACTGTAAAAAAACGGTACGGCCCTGAAATACCCGGCACGGTCGGCATCGATATCGTCTCAACCAATGGCCACTCTTGGCGTGATCGCCGATTATTCTAGGCGGGGACGATCCACGATGCCAGCTTGAGCCGTCGCGGGCTTTGGTTCACGAACCGCTTCGTTGGCCCATGAACGCCGGCCCTAGCGGAAGATGCCGATGGTGAAGCTGAATATCTGTTCGTCGTCGGTGTCGGCGGCGTGCAGCGGGACGGCGAAGTCGAAGGCGAGCGGCATCGGGCCGAGGATCGGCACGGCGACGCGGAAGCCGATACCGGCCGTGACGCGGAAGTCGTCGATCTCGACGCTCTCTTCGACCGTGCCGAAGTCGGAGAACAGGGCGACTTGCAACGCGTCGTCGGCCGTGATCGGGATCAGGTACTCGACACTGCCGAGCAGCATGAAGTCGCCGCCGACGTGCACGTCGTCGTTGTTCTCGCCGACCGGGCCGACGCCGCGAAACTCAAAGCCGCGAAAGTTGCGGAACCCGCCGGCAAAGAACCGCTCGAAGAGCGGCGTGTTGTCGCCCGCGAACCCGACCGTGCCGCGCAGACCGAGCACCTGTTTGCCCGACCCGTCCATGCGTTCGGTGATCGCGAAGAACCGTCGTCCTTCGAGCGTGACCGACGGGAACGTGAAGTCGCCGAAGCCCTGCTCGAAGTTGATGCTGGCTAGGTGGCCGCAGGTGGGCATGAACGGGTTGTCGCGCGTGTCGTGTTCGGCGCCGAGCGTGACGGCGGCGACAAAGTTGTCGCCCAAGACTTCGTCCAGATCCTTGGGCGTGGGCTTGTCGGGGTCGCCGATGTGGATGTTCTCGAGTCGCAGGCCGAACGACGTGCGAATCTGATCGCTGAAATGGTGGCCGACCGTGATGGCACCGCCGCCGCGCGCCTCGTCGTATTCGCGGTAGTTGCGCTGAAAGTAGTGGCCACTGACGCCGAAGCTGTACGGCAAGTCGAACATGCGAGGCTGACGCCAACTGATCAGGTAGCGGCTGAACTCGGTGCCCGGCGCCGCCTCGAGGCGAAACTCCTGGCCGCCGCCCCGGAACGCATCGCCATGTATCACATCGCTGAAGCTCGACGGCCAGTTGAACAGGTCGAAATTCTGTTCGCTGATGATGATGTTGCCGATCACGCCCGCGTCCGAGTTCACGCCGACGCCGAACAGCATGCGACCGGTCTGACCTTCGTCCACGTGCACCTCGACGTCGGTGATGTTGCCGTCGCGCAGGTTCGGGCCTTCGCCGATCGGCGTGACGGTCGGTCCGGTGCCGGCCTGGTAGTTGGCCAGAAAGAGTTGGGTGCGGCGCAAGTTCGCCTCGCTGCGCCGCGCGGCGGTCAGGTCGTACAGTTCGCCGGGATAGAGCCGTAGCTCGCGGCGGATCACACTGTCTTTGGTCACGGTGTTGCCGGTCACCATGATCTGGCCGACGTAGTACGGCTCGCCCTCGTCGATCGTGAAGACCACGTCGACTTCGCCCGGTTCGTTGCGGTAGCGGACGTCGGCGTTCACCTTTCGCTTGATGTGGCCGATCGCGCCGTACTTGTCCTCGACCTTTTTCACGTCGTGCTGCAGCTTCGACTGATAGAACGGCTGGCCGGCGGCGAGCTTGAAGCCCTCGGCCAGTTGCTCGCCGGCGAACTTCTGGTTCCCCTTCATCTCGATCGACCGCACGACGTACTGTTGTCCCTCTTCGATGACGAACACGACCTGGACCTTGGAGCGATCGTCGGACTCGCGCACCTCGCGGCTGACCTTGGCGTCGAAAAAGCCAAGCCCGTGATAGTAGGCGGCGAGTTTGTGTACGTCCTCGTCGATCTGGCGAATCTTGTACTTGCCGCCGAAGAAGCCGAGCCGGCGCGGCTTGGTGTCAATCTGCGTGGCGAGCCGCCGATCGCCGATCGTATTCGCGTCGATGAACTCGAAGTCGACATCGGTGATCTGAACCTTCGGCCCTTCCATGACGCGGTAGAGCAGCCGGGCGTCGCCGGGCTGGGCCCCCTCGATGATCAGCACCTGGGCGAACGAGTAGCCCTTGTCGTGGTAGTAGTCTTCCATGAGCGATGCGGCGTTCTTCGCGCGGGCGATGTCGAACGTCCTGAGGCTGTCGGGCTTCTTCTTATCGATTTTCAGCCCCGCCTTCTCGCGTAGCTTGTCGGTCGAGATGGCCTTGTTGCCTTCGATGACGATTTCGCGAATCTGGTTGCCTTCGAGCACGCGGAACAGCACGACGAGGCCGTGCGGCTCGTGCAGATACTCCACGCCGACGTCGAAGAACTGGCGAGTGGCGACGAGGCGAGCGATGTCGTCTTGAATCAGCTTGTGTTGCGGCGGCAGTCCGGGTCGCGTGCGAATCTCGGCCATGATCTTCTCGACTGCGACGACGCGATTGCCTGTGACTCGCACCTCGGCGATCGGCTCGTTCGGGTCGGCGGCGGGGTCGTGTGCTGCCGCGAGTAGGGCGATGGCGGCCGAGCGAGGGCCGAATGGGGAATGGGCGGCCTGCACCGTTACGGCGGCGAAGGCACCGACCGAAGTGATGGCCGATACGAGCACGCCGACTCTGCAAAGAGTTGGAGTCTTCACTGCCGCTCCCATGTTCCGGTGCCGCTCTCGATCGCCCGCGGCGATTAGCGCCATTCCAAGCGCCCGCTCACGCCACACGGCGCTGCGAACCGCAGCGCTGCGACAAAGGGCGGCTATTGGTACAAGAGTCCCGGAAACGGAGCAAGGTGAGTTTCAGAACGGCGACGGGCCGCCGGGCGCCGGGCGGTCGGCGTAGTTCTCGAACCGGGTGTACTGCTTCAGGAAGGTGAGCTTTACGTCGCCCGTCGGACCGTTGCGTTGCTTGGCCAGGATGAGTTCGGCCGTGCCCTGTTCGGCCTCTTTGTCGTACAGGTCGGGACGGTGCAGCAACATCACGACGTCGGCGTCTTGCTCGATCGAGCCGGATTCGCGCAGGTCCGCCAGCCGCGGGCGATGGCCTTCGCGCATCTCGAGCGAGCGATTGAGCTGGCTGAGCGCGATCACCGGCACGCGCAGCTCGCGGGCCAGTCCCTTGAGCCGCCGGCTGATTTGGCCAATCTGCTCGTTGCGCTTGTCGCGCGGATTATCTGGCTCGATCAGTTGCAGGTAGTCGATGATCACAAGTCGAATGTCGTGGCGCATCTTGAGCCGGCGGCAGTTGGCGGCGATCTGCAGGAAGTTTCGACCGGCGGTGTCGTCGATGAACAGCGGTGCGGGCCGCAGGTCGTTCGCCGAGTCCATCAACAGCGAGATGTCGTGGCTGCTGAGACGGCCGCTGCGCAGCTTGTGGCCGTCTACCTTGGCCTTCGAGCACAACAGACGTTCGGCCAGCTCGAGCTTCGACTGTTCCAAGCTCGAGATGAACACTCCCTTGTGCTCTTCGCACGCCACGTGCATCGCGATATTCACCGCGAACGCGGTTTTGCCGACGCTCGGTCGGGCGGCGATGATCACGAGTTCGGAATCCTGCAGGCCGCCGGTCAGGTCGTCGAGTTCGAAGAAGCCGCTGGCCAGGCCGCTCAGTGCGTGGCCCCCCTGCTCGGCGCGGCGGTTCAGTCGGTCGAACGCCTCGGTCAGCACATCGGAAATCTTGTGCGTCTGGCTGACTACGCGGCTCTCGACGATGTTGAATATCTTGCGCTCGGCGTCGTTCAGCAGATCGTCCGACGGATCGGTTTGGTCGTAGGCGTCGCGTAGGATTTCGGTCGAGACCTGAATGAGTCGGCGTGCCAGCGCCTTTTCGCGAACGATCCGCGCGTAGTAGACGGCATTCGCCGCCGTGACGGTCGAGTCGATGATCTCGCCGATATACTCGACGGTCAGTTCGCCGTGGCCGTCTTCGTCGAGTTGCCCCTTGCTCTTCAGGCTCTCGCGCAAGATGAGCGGGTCGACGTTCTGAGCGGCGTTATAGATTTCGACGATCGCGGCGTACATCTTTTGATGGGCGTCGCGCAGAAATGCGTCGGAGGAAATGAGCTGAACGACGTCGTGGATGACCTCGTTGTCGAGCAGCATGCTGGCGAGCACCGCCTGCTCGGCGTCGATGCTGTGCGGCATCGCACGATCGAACACGCCAACGGCCGCCGTTGCTGTCGCCATGGTGAGACTCCCTTCTTCGATGGTGAACCCAACGGGCGAACGAATTTCGCTCGATCGGCGTCTACGACTTGGACCCGGCGGCCGCGGTGGCCGGCACGACCCAAATCTTGATCTCGGTTTCGAGGTCTTCGGCCAGTTGTACCTTGACGGCGTACAAGCCGAGTTCCTTGAGCGGCCCTTCGAGCTTCACCGTGGACGGCTCGATGGTGATCTTGTCCTTGGCCAGTGCAGCGGCAATCTCGGCGGGTCCGACCGACCCGTAGAGGTGGCCTTCCGGGTTCGCGTTGGCTTCGATGCTGACGCTTTGCTTGGCCAGGTCGCGTGCGAGTTTTTCCAAATCCTCGCGCTTCTTCTTGGCCGCCTCGGCGTTCTTCTTGCGCTGTACCTCGATCATGCGTACGTTGTGCGGCGTCGCCCGTGTGGCCATTCCGAGCGGCAGCAAGTAATTGCGGGCGTAGCCAGGCTTGACCTCAACAACCTCGCCAGCCGCGCCGAGGCCTTCGACTTTTTTGGTCAGCAGCAGCTCGATGCCGCCGCGCTTGCCCTTCATGATCTGATGCGATCGGACCTTCGGCATTTCAACCTCGTCATTTCTTCCGGAGTCGAGTTGGTGCTTGTGCTTCTGATTCAAAACGGGATGTTGTCGCCGCCGGCCGCGGCCGGCGCTGGCTCGCCGAACTCTTCCGGCGGAGGCGGACGGTCTTCAGCCCCCGCGCCACCACCGCCACTACGCCCTCCGCCTCCCGCGCCGCCGCGCGGCAGGAATTGCATCCGCTCGCCGACGACACGCAGACGGCTGCGCTTCTGCCCTTCCTTATCTTGCCACTGATCCAGTTGCAGCCGGCCCTCGATGAAGACCGGATCGCCCTTGTGCAGGTATTCGCTGGCCAGTTCGGCTGTCCGCGCCCACAACGTCACGTCGACGAACGTCGTGTCTTCGTGCTTTTGGCCGTCCTTGCCGGTCCAGCGATTGTTCAGCGCCATACCCAAGTCGCACACGGCCGTGCCGCTGGGAATGTAGCGTAGTTCCGGGTCGCGGGTCAGGTTTCCGATCAACAGCACTTTGTTCAGGCTCACGCTCACGTCCTAACCCTCCTTCCCGGATGATCGACACAAGGGCCGAGGTCACAAGCTAGCCGCGGCCTGTCGCCGTTTCAAGAGTCCGTAGTCTGTAGGGTGGGCCAAGTCTTCGCGGCCCACCATTCAGTGGACTACCCATCCTCTTCCTCGGCGGCAGCGGCGGCGGCGGGCTGACCGTCTCCGGATTCCGCTGGCCGCTCCTGCTGGGCCGACATGGCATGCGCGACAAGCTGGTCGACCAGTTTGGGATGCACCTTGAGCACGAGCTGGCGCATCACGACTTCGCTGATCCGGCAATCGCCTTCGATGCCTGCGAGCGCCGGCCCTTCGGCGCGAAAGTACGTCAGGAAGTACATCCCCTTCTTGTGTCCCCTGATCGGATACGCCAGTCGCCGTTCGTCCCACGGGCGGCTCGCGATGATCACGGCCTTGTGGCGCTGCAGAATATCTTGAACCGTCTTCTGAGCCTGGTTCCAATCGCCGCCCGTCTTGGAACTGTCAAGCAAGAACATTCCTTCGTAGACGTTCTGGGTCAAAGTACACTCCTCAATTAAAACGGTTCATGCAGGTTTCGATGCCAAGCTCGCACCACACCGCCACTGCATCGGCGGCCGTTGCCAGCGCCTCGGCGACGATCGGCCGCTCCTCGGCGGCGAATCGGTCGAGCACATATTCGGCGGCGTCGCGGTCGAGCGGGTTCTGCCCGATGCCCAGCCTCAGCCGTGCATAGTCGGTCGTGGCCAACTGCTGGGCGATGCTGCGCAACCCCTTTTGCCCGCCGTCGGACCCGCGCTGGCGGATGCGGAGCTTGCCGACCGGCAGGTTCAGGTCATCGCAGACGACCAGCAAGTCCGGCAGCGCGACGCGATAAAACGCCGCGGCAGGTTGCACACATTCGCCCGACAGGTTCATGTACGTCTCGGGCTTCAGCAGCAACACCTTCTCGCGTGCGATCTCGACCGTCGCCAGCCGACCGTTAAACTGTCGTCGGAAGTCGGCTGGGCCAAACTTCTCGGCAAGGCGATCGACCACTTCGTAGCCGATGTTGTGCCGTGTGCCTTGGTACTTGCGCCCCGGGTTACCCAGCCCGACAACCAGCTTCATCGTCGCTCCCGTCCACGTGTGGGCCGGGACGTACACGGAATCACTTCTTCTCTTTCGCCTTCTCTGCGCCTTCTTCGGGCACTTCGGCCACACGCCGTCCCACGATCTCAGGCTCCACCGCCGCAGCCACCTCACCTTCGACCGGAGCGGCCGCCACAACTTCCTCGATCTTCTTCGTCACCTGAGCCACGACGATTTCCGGATCGGCCAGCACTTTCACACCCGCCGGAACCACGAGCTCAGCGATCTTGATCGCCTGGTCGAGTTTCAAGTGTCGCACATCGACGCGGATGTCCTCGGGAATCTCGGTGGCCAGACACTCGATCTCGACCGTGTGGATGAAGTGGGACAGCACGCCGCCCTCGTCCAAGCCCACCGGCCGGCCTCGCACGTGGACTGGCACCTCGACCCGAATGCGCTCGTCGGCGCTCACTCGGGCGAAATCGACGTGCAGAATACTCTGTCCGAACGTGTCCCACTGCAGGTCGCGGATCAGGGCGGTTTCGGTGGCCCCGTCGCAGTTCAAATCCAGCACGCGGCTGCCGTGCCGCACGAGGCTCATGATTTCGGCCCCGGACATCTGGACCGACACCGCCGCCTCGCCGTGGCCGTACACCACGCCGGGCACGACGCCGGCGGCACGGAGCCGTCGCATCGCCCACTTGCCCGAACCCGACCGCTTGTTAATCGTCAGTTTTCCGCGTTCAGCCATCCGATCACCTGCCTATCAATCCAAGGGCCAAAAGAGAGCGGGGAATTATTTCGCCGGACCGGCGGAATTGCAAGCCCACTGCGACGATGGCAAACTATGCCCCAACTCAATATCGGGCGGGGGTTATCGAATCCACCGATGAAACCGGCCGGCGGGCCGGCGGGTAGTATCCTTCAGAAGACCGCGAGGGGCGATGAGCCAAGCGGAAACCGACGATCGCGAACTGGTCCGACGGTGCCTGGCTGGCGACGGCGAGGCGATCCGATCCATGGTCGACTGTTATCAAGGACCTGTGCTGCGGTTGTGCTATCGCATGGTGCGGCATCAACAGGATGCCGAGGACATCACTCAAGAGATCCTGGTCCGGGCCGTGCGCAGCCTCAGAACCTGGGACGGCGTCCGACCGCTGCGGCCGTGGGTGCTGGCGATTGCGGCAAACCGGTGTCGCACGCATCTGGCCAAGTTCGCGCGGCGGCCCGTGGCGACGGAACGACTCGACGACGTTGCCGACGAACGGCCGCTCGATCACGACCGCGACTTGGCCGCCGAGCTCGAGTTGGCGCTGGCCCACCTGCGACCGGATTATCGTCTGGTTGTTGTGATGTTCCACGAACAAGAGATGGACCTCGGCGAAATCAGTCAGGCCATCGGGCGGCCTGTGGGGACGGTGAAGACATGGCTGCACCGCGCACGGGCGGAACTGGCGCGGCAGCTCGCCCGACAGCCGGGCATGCGCGGGTTGTGCCCGCGAGTGGAGTGAACGCCGATGAATTGCGCACAGTTCGAACGCGAGCTACAGCGGCTGGCCGACGGCGACTCCGTCTGCCATGACGTGGTCGCTTTGCAGTCGCACGCGAACGAGTGTGCGGCGTGTCGAGAACTGGAAGACGGCTTTCGCCTGATCGCGCAGGGGTTCCTGGCGAGCCGCGAGCCGGAGCCTTCGCCGGGGCTGGCCGATCGCGTGATTGCCTCGCTCGAAACCACACCGGCGTCGCCCCGGCGCTGGGCCGGCTGGTTGGTTCCACTCGCGACGGCCGCCAGCCTTGTGTTGTCGGCCACGTGGTGGTCGACTCAGCCGCAACCGTCGTCGCTCGATCGGCCGATCAGCGTGCCGCAATCACCTCCTCTTGCCCGTGACGACTCAACCGAGTCTCTGCTCTTTCCCGAACTGGCCCAAAATGACGGTGACGCATCGAGCGACGATGCCTTGCTCGGCGAGGCGATGCGGCCCGTGTCGCAGATTGCTCAGGTGTTCGGCCGCACGCTGCAACATCCGGCCCGGCCGATCGGCCTGATGGCGTCCGAAGCGATCGGCAGTCTGTTGAAAGACCTGCCCGACCCGAACACCACCATGATGTCGATGCCGCTGATGCGCGGCCTGATGCCCGACCCCATGCAACGGGCGATGAAGCCGATGCCGTCGTCGTAGCCACTCGAGCGCACCGCCTGCCTTGGTCCCGCCCTCACCCAGTTGCGTAGCGCGCCGGATCGGCCACGCCCGCGCGGGCGAATGCCTCGCGGCGGAGCCGGCACGAATCGCACTCGCCGCACGCGAGCGACGCAGGAGTCGGATCGTAACAACTCCACGTCAGACCATAGTCGACGCCCAGCTCCAAGCCGCGGCCGATGATCTCGTCCTTGCGCCATTGCAGCAGCGGCGCGTGGATGCGGAACTGCCCGCGACCCTCGACGCCTGCCTTGGTCGCCAGGTTCGCCAGCCGCTCGAACGACGCCAGAAACTCCGGACGACAGTCGGGGTAGCCGCTGTAGTCCAGACAGTTGGCGCCGATGAAGATGTCGAACGCGTCGAGCACCTCGGCAAAGCCCAAGGCCAGCGACAGAAAGATCGTGTTTCGCGCCGGAACGTAGGTGATCGGAATCCCGCCGCCGATCTCGTCCATCGACCGACCCTTGGGCACGTCCGTGGCCGACGTGAGTGCCGAGCCGCCGAACTGCCGCAGGTCGATTTCGAGGACAACATGCTGAGCCGCACCCAGCGCAACGGCCACGGCCCGCGCCGCCTCAAGCTCCACGCGATGGCGCTGGCCGTAATCGAACGACAGCGCGTGGCACTCGAACCCCTCGGCCCGGGCCACAGCCAACGCCGTCGCCGAGTCCAACCCGCCACTGAGAAGCACAACCGCCTTTGACATGGGTGCGTACAGGATCCTCCACGCTCGATCCTCTATCCTCTCGATGTGTCGAACAGCCTGGCGATCGGCCTGCCCTGGTCGGTGATCGGCACGGGGCGGTCGCCGTCGTAGAGGTTCTTGGTGTAGTCGATGCCCAGCGCGGCGTGGATCGTGGCGAACAGGTCGGGCACGCTCACCGGGTCGCCAAGCGGCCTGCGCGCGAGTTCGTCGGTCTCGCCGAACGCGCCACAGTGGCGCAGTCCTGCGCCGGCCAGTACGCACGTGAACGCCTGAGCGTGATGGCCGCGTCCGCCGCCGCTGTCGAACTCCGGCGGGCGGCCGAACTCGCTCGATACAACGATCAGCGTCTGGTCGAGCATCCGCCGCGCTTCGAGATCGGCGATGAGCGCGGCCATGGCCTGGTCGAGCTCGCGGATCAGCTCGTGCTGTTTCAGGATGCCGGCGTTGTGAACGTCCCAGCCGGTGCCATTGAGGAAGTTCAGGTTGTGCGAGACCTCGATGAATCGCACGCCGCGCTCGACGAGCCGCCGGGCGAGCAAGCAGCGCTGGCCGAACTCGCCGCCATACTGCCGACGCAACTCGGCCTTTTCCTCGTCGAGCTTGAAGACGCGAGTGAACTCCGGGCCGCTCAGCTTGAGGCTCTGTTCGATCGAGGCAGCGTAGTCGCGCACGCGCGGATCGTCTTCCAGCTTGGCCGATGCGCCTTGCCGCAGCCCCGCGAGGAACGCCTCGCGCCGCGCCTGACGCTCGGTCGTAACGCCGTCCGGCCGCGACAGGCCCGCGGGTCCATGACTCGTGTCGGTCAGGTACAGGTAGCCCGATCGAGCGCCGAGGAATCCGGGGCCGCGCGTGATGTTCGGGTAGCCGATCAGCACATAAGGCGGCGCACCGTCGGCCGCCGCGCCCAGCTCGTGTGCCACGACCGAGCCGATGGAGGGATACACGACCGTGCCGCTCACCGGGCGGCCGGTGTGCATGCGGTTCGTGGCGGCCGCGTGTTCATCGATCACTTCGTGATGCACGGTGCGTACAGCCGTGACGCGGTCCATCAGCGGTGCGAGTCGCTCGAGATGCTCGCACACGCGCACGCCGGGCACGGCCGTCTCGATGCTCTCGTAGTACGAGCCGGCGAGTTTCTTGGCCGGGTCGCCGCGTCGCTTCGGGTCGAACGTGTCGATCTGACCCATGCCGCCGCCGAGCCAGATCGAGATGCAGTGCCGGGCCTTGCCCTTGATCACCGACGCCTCGTCGGCGCGCGCCGGCGTGAAACCGGCGCCGGTCAGCGCAGCGGCGGAAGTCGCGAGGAACTGGCGACGGTCCATGGCCGCGTCCAGCTTCTGTGTGCTCACGGCATCCATACAAACTCCGGACTGTTAATGATGCTCCACACGAAATCCTCAAACGTCTCGCGCCACTCCGGATCAATGCGCGGGTCGGGCGGATCGCCCGCGCGGGCGCGACGTTCCATTTCGAGCTGAATCTGGTTGGCCTCGGAAACAAGATGGTTCGACCACGAGACTTTCGACAGGCGCGGCAACTCGACCGGCGGTTTCACTCGCGAAAGCGACACCCGCCGCTCGGCGAACCCCCGCGCGAGCGGACCGACGAAACCCGCCCGTTCGTCCGATGTCGGCGGCCGCGACAGAAACCGGAGGAAGACCGAGTCGACCAGCGACTCCGGCGATTCGGCCGAGACGGCCAGGTCCGCCAGCCCGCTGCCGACCGACGCTCGCGTGATCCATAAACTCATTACGCTGTTCGCAAGCACCCCGGGCTGAAGCACGTTGGGATCGGTCTGGCGGTCGGTCCGCGGGTTCTGACGCGAGCCGGACCAGCCGAAGGCGTCGAGCACGTCGGTCACCGCCTGGGCGCGCGGCAGCGCCAGACTCGGTCGGTCGCGCTCGTTCGACAGACTGGCAAACATCCACGCACGACGCGGTCGGCCGAGCGATATGAACGTCTCGGCGGGCCGCCGCGCGTCGGGATCGAACGACAGCTCCTCGACCGCCATCGCCTTGCCCGCCGACGCAAACAGCGAGTCCACCACTTGCTCGGCGCTGAGGCGGCGCCGCTCGGGCGCGGCGAAGTAGCGATCGTGCGGCGCGGCCGTGAGATTCCGCCCCGTCGCCTCGCGCTGGTAGACGTGCGACGTAAGTACGAGCCGGACCAGGTGGCGAAGGTCGTAGCCGTGTGCGGTCAGCTCGCACGCCAACCAATCGAGCAGGTCCGGGTGGCTCGCGGTGCGGCCCTCCCAGTCGTGCACCGGCTCGACCAAGCCGGCGCCGATGAGTCGCTTCCAAACTCGGTTGGCGACCACGCGAGCGAACCGTTGATTCTGCGGAGCGGTGATCAGCGCGGCCAGCCGCTCGCGCGAGTCGCTTGGGTCGTGCAGCAGGGCGTCGAGTTCGGCGCTGTCGCCCGACCCGCACAGCTTCTCGAACGGCCAGGCCGGGGCCACCGGTTCGCCGGGCGGCAGCGTGACGCGGATCAGCGACTCGCGATCTTTTTTCTCGAAGAACGCGGCCGGCACGGTACTCGTCTTGGGCACGGTGAGCGGCTTGCGTTCGAGAAACGCGGCCAAGGCGTAGAGGTCGCGCTGCTTGGTGCTGTGGTACGGCGAGTCGTGGCAGCGGGCGCATTGCAGCTCGACGCCGAGGAACGCGCTGCCGAGTATCTGTGCCTTCGCGGCGAGCGGCGCGTCGTTGTCGGCCGCCATGCCGAACCCCGCGCTGCCCCCCTCGTACGCGCTGCCGCGCATCATGACGAGTTCCGTCGCCATGCGATCGAGCGGCT
This sequence comes from Planctomycetia bacterium, assembly GCA_036758585.1. Taxonomy (GTDB): domain Bacteria; phylum Planctomycetota; class Planctomycetia; order JALXBF01; family JBGPMX01; genus DAIOWH01. The sequence goes on along the minus strand of DAIOWH010000005.1, from coordinate 12,155 downwards.
TGCCGTCGCCGATCGCGTCGAACAAGAACCAGCGGAACGGCCCGCTGTTGTTCAGGCTCGGCTTCAGAATGCTCGGGTTCTCGGCGAGCACATCTTGCCAGTAGCTTACCCAGTGATCGGCGACCCGCGGATCGGCGAGCAGTCGGTCGATGAGCCTAGTCCGCTTATCGGCCGCGGTGTCGCTCAGAAACGCCCGCGCTTCGTCCTCGGTCGGCGGCACGCCGACGGTGTCGAGGTAGACGCGGCGCAGGAACGCGGCGTCGCCGACGATCGGCGGCCTGGCGACCTGTTGCGGTGCGACCGGCGGCGCGGGCCACGACGCGCCGGCCTTGATCCAGGCCTCGAGCGTGGCGATCTCGTCGGCCGTCAGACCGTCGCCGGTGGGCGGCATGCGCGTGTCGGCGTCCTGCGATCGCACGCGCGCGATGAGCCGGCTGGCGGCCGGGTCGCCCGGCTCGATCGCCGGCTCGCCCGATTCGCCGCCGTCGAGTGCGGCCCGGCGCGAGTTCAGCCGCAGTCCGCCTTTTTCCTTGTCGCCGTGGCAGCGAAAACAGTTGTCGCGCAGGACCGGCAGCACCGTGCCGTGAAAGTGCTTCGCCTCGTCTACATTCGCCGCAGCGGCGGCCGCCAGCGCCCGGTCGATCTTGGCCGCGATGAACGCATCGATCGGATGCCCGGCCGATTGCGTCTTGGGCACGTCTGGCGCTGGATGTTGTGCGACCCAATCGCGAGCCAGCTTGTGCCGCCGCGCCCAGAACGCATCTTGCGACGCGGCGGCATCGCGGCGGTTCGTGTCGTCGAGCGTCGCCAGCGTCGCCTCGGCGCGGGCGGAAACTGCGTCCCACACCGCGTCGGTGAGCGGCTGCGAAGTGGTGGTGTCGGCCGGATCGATCAGCACGAACGGTTCCGGTGCATCGCCACGGGCAGCTTCGGCCGCGAGGCTCTGGGTCGCGACGCACATCTCACCCGGCTCAGGTCGCAGTTTCTTGCCGCCGACGATCGCCTCGAAGATGATGCGGCAGCGACCGTCGGCGGGCACCAGGGCCTCGCCGAAAACTTCGCGGTCGCCGTAGCCCACGGGGCGCAGTCCGGGCGCCGGCGGATCGGGCACGGGCGGCACCGGCTCGTGTCCGTCCGACGAGCCGCCGTGCGGCTTGGTGCGGACCACGACGACGCCGTTCATCCAGAGGCGGCTGAGGCCGCGGGCACGCACGAGAAACCGGTGCTTGCCGGGCGGCAACGTAACGTCGGCCGCCGCGCGGACGAGCACCGGCGGCTTCCAACTCTGGCGGATGCCCCAGTCGTCGTAGCGCACGGGCAGTCGCGGGAAGACGAATGTGTCGGCCAACCAGCGCGTCGTTTCGTCGGGCACTGGTTCGTCGGTCCGCGGCCAGCGGTCGTGGGCGGCGAGGCCCTCGTGGAAGGCGACCAGCACGCGGCCGGCGGGAATCTCAGCGACGACCGGCGGCGCCTCGCGATCGGGCGTGCGCGGCGGGCCCTCGCGACGGAATCGTCGACGCATCACTTCGTCTGCAACGACGCCGCGATGGATCGCGATCTCGTCGAGCATTCCGCGGAAGCTGTTGCCGGCGGCGCCGCCCTGCGCCGAGCCGATCCAGACGGCGTCGTCGTCGACCACGGGCGGCTCGCGCGTCGCGCCGCCCATGTCCCACGCGCCGTCGCTGGCCGCGCCGTCGAGCCAACCGCGAATGCTCGCCGGCTCGCCGAACCGGTAGCTCACCGCGACATGATGCCAGCCGCTGCCAGGTGCGAACCCGGCCTTGCTTGTCCAGCGCCGCCAGTGCGCATCCGTGGCGGCCCCGGCCGTTTGCGGCGTGGCGAAGAGAAAACTGATGCGGGCTTGGCCGTCGAGTTCGCGGACGCGCAGCGCCCAGTTCTGATTGTCGCGAGCGAACGCCCGGTCGCCGGTGCGGCCCTTGCCGATGATGTACAGGTTCTCGCCGCTCTGGACCTCGGCCATGTTCACCCAGGCTTCGAGCGTGATCGCATCGCCGTTCGTGAAATCGAACGGGCTGCCCGCGCCCGTGTCGGCCAGCGAGTAGTGAGCGCCGCTGCCGTCGAACCTGACGGCCGTGTTGTGTGACTCGAAGTCGGGAAACTCCGGCGGTCGCGGGCCGGGCTGGTCGCGATGCACGCCGCCGTGGGCGACGAGCTTGCTGGTCTCCTCAGTGCCGAACGACCAGCGAGCGACTACTTCGGGCGGCTGACTCGCGGCGGCGAAGATCGGCGGTGCGGTGAGCCAGCAGACGGCGAACGTTGTGGCGAGTTTCATCGGGATGGACCAGTTTCGGTGCCGGAGTCAGCGCAGGTCTGCATCATACTACCGTGCCGCGCCGCGTCCGCCAACGCGCCTATGGCTTGGCTCGCGGCGGGCGAGTATCCTGCCGCGTCAGTCGTCCATTGGTATCTACACAAGTTGAAGACTGATTCTCCCTCTCCCCCGCCTTTGGGGGAGAGGGGCAGGGGTGAGGGGGCATGGAAATGAGGCTTCGCAATCGAAAGACCCCTCACCCCAGCCCTCTCCCCGCAACGGGGAGAGGGAGAAGTGTAGACACCATGTGGTGAGTCATCCGTGTCTGTGGTGTGTTGCGAGCGGAGGATCGAAGATGAAGAGCGTGTCGATGTGGGGCGTCGCCGTGACTGTGCTCGGTTCGGTCGGGCTGGCGGTCGGCGCCGGCGCGGGGTCGGGCGCGAGCGTGCCGGCGGACGATCGCCTGGTTGTACTGGTCTCGCTCGACGGGTTCGCGAACTTCTACCTGAACGATCCGAAGGCGCACATTCCGACGCTGCGCCGCATGATGCGCGAGGGTGCGGCGGCCGAACGCGGGCTGGCCTGCTCGTTTCCCACGGTCACCTGGCCGAACCACACGACGCTGATCACCGGCGTCGTGCCCGCGAAACACGGAGTGCTCGGTAACTCAGTGTACGACCGCGCGAAAGGCGAGGCGGTGCAGCTTCTGGTCGATCCGGTGTTCGACAAGGACGAGATCGTCAAGGCGCCGACGGTGTACGATGCCGCGCACGCGGCGGGGCTGAAGACCGCAGGCATCGCGTGGCCCGCGACGCGCAACGCGAAGACGCTCGACTGGACCGTGCCCGACATGATGCCTCAGGACCTGTACGAAAAGTACAGCACGCCCGGCTGGCACGACGAACTGCGGGCCGAGGGGCTGCCGACCGACCTCTACGGCGGCTGGACCAAGGTGAACGAGGGCGGCCCGCGACGCGATTGGATGGCGACGCTCATGGCCTTGAACGCGATCCGCCGACATCGCGCGAACCTGGTGCTGTTGCACCTCATCGAACTCGACCACACCCAGCACAGCACCGGCCCGCGCACCGGCGACGCCTACTGGGCCGTCGCCACTCAGGACGATCGGCTGCGCGACCTCATCGACGGCATCGCCGCCGCGGGCCTCGGCGATCGCGCGACGGTGATCGTCGTGAGCGACCACGGATTCTTCGCGATCAACAAGTCGATTCACGTGAACGTGCGGCTGCGCGACCTGGGCCTCGTCAAGGTCGAAGGAGACAAGGTGGTCGAGCAGCAGGCGTGGTGTGTTTCGCAGGCCGGCGGCGCGTCGGTGTACATTCGCGACGCGTCCCGGCGGGCGGAGCTGACGGCGAGGTTGAAGAGCGAGTTGGCCAAGATCGAGGGGATCGAGGCCGTGTTCGCTCCCGCCGAGTTCTCGAAGATCGGCCAGGCGACGCCGGACCAGGACAAGTTCGGCGCGGACTTGTGGCTGGGGGCGAAGGAAGGCTACAGTTTTTCGGGTGACCACAACGGCGACGGGGTCGTGCGCGACGGCAAGCCAGCCGGCACGCACGGCTATCTGCCACACCATCCGGACATGCACGGCATATTCATCGCGTGGGGCCGCGGCATCAAGCCGGGTGCGAAGCTCGGCGAGGTCCAGAACACGCAGGTTGCCGCAACGATCGCGCGACTGCTCGGCATCAAGTTGCCGACCGCCGACGGGCAGCCGGTCACGGCGGCCCTGGCAGGTGGAAACTGAACCCAACCAGCATGGACGTTTTCGAACAACTACTGGACCGCACCAGCCGGACGTTTGCGCTGGCGATACCTCTGCTCTCGGAACCGTTTCGCCGTGAGCTGACGCTGGGCTACTTGCTGTTTCGCGTGGCCGACACGTTAGAGGACGCGGAAGGCTCGACGCGGGCCGAGCGGCTGGCCGCGCTCGAGGAGCTGAGCGTCGCGATCGCCGCGCCGAATGAGGCGCGAGACGAGGCCTTGGCCGACCGCTGGGTGCGCTGGCGGCCGAGCCGGCATCAGGGTTATATCGACCTGTTGGCCCAGTTCCCCGCGCTGATGAAGGCGGTCCGGGAACTGCCGGCGCAGGCGTCGCGCATCGTCTTCGACCACGCGCGGCGAACGGTCGAAGACATGGCTCAGTTCGTGCGTCGTGGCGACGACGACGGACGCCTGCGATTGACGACCCTCGACGAATTGGCCCGATACTGCTACGCCGTGGCGGGGATCGTGGGCGAGATGATCACGGAGCTGTTCGTTGCACAGGTGCAATCGCTCGACTCGGTCGCGTCTCAGTTGAGGCGGCATGCCGCGCGGTTTGGCGAGGCGTTGCAACTGGTGAACATCTTGAAAGACGCGCACGACGACGCCCGGCAGGGTCGGGTGTATCTGCCGGCCGCCGTGCCGCGCTCGCAAGTGTTCGCCCGAGCGCGCGAGAGTCTGGAGCAGGCGACGGCGTACATCGACATTCTGCAGCGAGCCGGCGTCGATCAGGGGTTGATTCCGTTCACGCGGTTCCCGGTCCTGCTAGCCGGCCGCACGCTCGACCTGGTGGAGCGTCTGGGCGCCGGAGCGAAGCTGCGTCGCGACGAAGTGGCCGCGATCTTGCAACAGGTTGACCCGCGGTTCACCAACCCACTATTGCTGCCCGACGGGCTGAGGGCGCACCTGGTCGGGGCGTCGCAATAGAGTCAGACTTCGCAGCAATTCACGTCGATCCGACACAAGTCTCAGAAAGCGCATCTCTGGCGTTCGCGCCGCTTTTTCTCTATCTTCATGGCCCAGCGGGAACCGACACCCACCATCCGAGAAAGGAGCACCTATGAATACAGCCCGCCTCGCTTTCGTCGTCATGACGCTCGGACTCGCGTTCACCTCCGCCGCAGCCGTCGCCGACGACAACACGCCGCCGCCAGGGTTCACCGCCCTGTTCAACGGCAAGGACCTGACCGGCTGGCAAGGGTTGGTCGAAATCAACAAGCGGGACAAAGACCCGGCGAAGTACGCCGCACAAGTGAAGGCCGCCAATGAGAAGTTCCTGCCGCACTGGAGCGCCAAGGATGGCGTGTTGCGCTACGACGGCACCGGCAACAGTCTGCAGACCACGAAAGACTACGGCGACTTTGAACTGTGGTGCGATTGGAAAATCCCACCTAAGGCCGACAGCGGCATCTACCTGCGCGGCCATCCGCAGGTGCAGATTTGGGACCCGGCCGATCACCCCGAAGGCTCCGGCGGCCTGTACAACAACGCCAAGAATCCCAACAAGCCGTCGAAGTGCGCCGACAAGCCGATCGGCCAGTGGAACACGTTCCGCATCGTCATGAAGGGCGAGAAGGTCAGCATCTGGCTGAACGGCGAACTCGTGGTCGACAACGTCACGATGGAAAACTACTGGGACCGCAAGGACAACCCGAACAAGCCGATCCACTCGCGCGGCCCGATCGAACTACAACATCACGGCAACCCGCTCGAGTTCAAGAACATCTACATCAAGGAACTGTAAGCAGTCAGCTTCAGCTATCAGTGATCAGCAAACTAAGGAGACACACCATGACTCGGAAACTCATCTGTGCAGCCGTGGCTGCGATGTTGGTACTTGGACTTGGCCTCGTGGCGGGGCGCGATTCGGTCGCCGACGAAGCCGCCACGATCAAGCTGTTCAACGGCAAGGACCTGACCGGCTGGAAACGATTCCTCGATCCGAAGGCGAAAGACGCCAACCCCGATAAGGTCTGGACCGTGAAGGACGGCGTGATCACCTGCGCTGGCAAGCCAAACGGTTACATCATCACCGAGAAGGAATACGAGAACTACGTGCTCAAGTTCCAATGGCGGTGGGGCGCCAGTCCAGGCAACAGCGGCGTGTTTGTACACGTGGTCGGCGAGGACAAGATCTGGCCCAAGGGCGTCGAGGGTCAACTCATGGCCGGCCGCGCCGGCGACTTCTGGCTGGTCGGCGAGTTCAAGCTGAAGGTCGATCAGAAGCGTCAGGACGCCAAGACACCGCGCCACTACTTCCGCGTCAAGGTGAACGACAAGGACGAGATCGAAAAACCGCTGGGCGAATGGAACCAATATGTCGTCACGTGCAAGGGCGGCACGGTGAAGCTCGAGATCAACGGCCACGTCGTCAACGAAGGCGCCGAGGCCGAACTCACCAAGGGCAAGATCCTGCTGCAGTCCGAGGGGGCGGAGATACACTTCCGCAACATCGAGTTGACGCCGATCCAGTAGCTCTCGAGTCGGAACATTGCGCGTCTACGTCCAGCCGGACGAAGATGCGTGCTACCCGGCTGCGAAGACGTTGAACTCGCTGTACTGCAGGTGGCGGTACAGTTCGCTCTTCATCGTCAGTTCGCGGTGCGTGCCGACCATCGCGACTTTGCCTTCGTGCAGGATCACGATCTGGTCGCACGCGCGCAGCGTAGAGAGGCGGTGAGCGAGGAAGACCACGGTGCGGCCCGGGCAGAATCGCGAGAATGTATCGTCGAGCAGGTGCTTGGTGTCGTCGTCGACGTGTCCAGTTGGCTCCTCGATGACCGTAATGGTGGCGTCGCGCACGATGGCTCGGGCCAGCGCGATGCGGAACTGCTGGCCGATCGAGAGAATTTCGCCCTGCTCGCCGATCAGCGTGTCGTAGCCCTTGGGCAGCCGCTGCACAAAGTTGTGAGCGTGGGCGATCTTCGACGCCTCGACGATGTGCGGCAGGCCGAAACTCAGGTCGCCACAGCCGATATTGGCCGCGACGGTGTCGGTGAACGTCAACTCGCCCTGCAACACCATCGCCACCTGAGCGCGCAAACTCTCGAGCGTCGCGAGGCGGACGTCCTGGCCGTCGATGCGAACCTGGCCGTCCACGGGGTCGAGGAACCGGGGGATCATATACACCAGCGCACGCTTGGCCTGTTCGTCCATACCTACAATAGCCACGCGCGTGCCGGCGCGAATGGTCAGATTCACGCCGTCGAGCACCGGCGGTGAGCCTGCGTCCTGAGCGCGCACGCCGTCGAACTCAAGCGACTTGGTCATGGGCGACAGGAACTGAGCGCCGACGACTTCGACCAGCCGCGTCTGCTGATCAAGAAACGCGAACAGCGGCTTGGCCGCCTCGGCGCCGGCGCGAATCGTCTCGTATCGCTTCATGATCGTCTGGACCGGCCAGTACAGACTGATCAGCGACGCGTAGAGCACCACCGTCGAGAAGGGCGAGAGCGCGTCGAGCATCAGGTTAAAGCTGGCCAGCCCCACGACCAACGTGATGCACAACACCACCACCAGATCGATGAGCGGCCGCACGGCCGCCACGCTGGACAACCGATGCTGCTCGCTGCTCGCGAATTGGGCCAGGTCGCGTTCGAAGTGTCGTTGCGCCGCCTCTTCCATGAGATAGCCGCGCGTGAGTCGGATCTGCGCCAGCGACTCCTGCAGCAGGGCCAGCCGCTCGGCGGCGCGCCGGACTGCTTCGGCCGCCCGCGCCCGCGCCCAGCGAATCTGGCTTCGCGCCAGAAACGCGCTCATCACTGCCAGCAAGAGAAACAACAGCGCCAGCGCCCAGTGGGCCGTCAGCGCCAGCATCAGCAACAAGACGATCTTGATCGGATCGCGCACCGACGCATCGAGCCACGCACCGAGTCCATCTCGCACCAGGTCGGTCTCGCGGGTGAACGCGTTGATCGCCGGCGCCGCGCCGATTCCCGACACCTCGGTCGTCCCCAGTCGATAGGCGTGGTGGTAGACCGATCGACGCATGCGTCGACCGGCGTCGACGATGGCCGTTGCAATCAGCCGGGCCTGACCGTAGTGGCACAACGAGCGGACCGCGGCGAGCACAACCGTCGCCGCAATGAGCAAACCGAGGCACTGCACGTTGTCGCCGAGCGCAGGCACACGGGCGTAGGCCCATGCCAGTGGACGGCCGATCCATGAGGTCGTGGCGCGCTCGGCGAACGGATCGAGCGTGCGACTTGGCGAGAACAGCAACTCGCCCAGACAAGCGACGACGAGCACGAGCGAAACGAAAGCGACCGCGCTCAGAACCCCGCAGGCGCCGGCGGCGACGATCCGCCAGCGCTGGGCGGCAAGAAAGTCTCGCGCCCGTCGAAACATCGTTCGGTCCACTGAAAGAAACGCCCACATAAGGCGCAGCCACCACTTTGGAGTGCGGCGGCTTGACACCGCTTTGGATCGATCGCTACGGACATTCCCGGCAAACCAAAGCGGTGTCGAGCCACCGCACTCCAAAGTTCGCTTGTTTGAGACCTAGGCCAAGTCGCGGTCCTCGAACAAAACGAACGCCAGCAGAATCGCCACGCTCGTGTACAAGACGCAGTACAGCAGGTTCCACAGCACGTAGCTGAGCGGAATCACCGAGTCGGTCGCCACGGCCGACGCCACGTTGAAGAACTCGAGCGCGGGCAGCACCAGTTCGATCATTTGGGCCATGAACCGCACCAATTCAAAACTGCCCTGCGACGCCTGCACGATGATCGGCGCCAGGTGGCCCAGAAAGTACACGGCCATGCACACGACGACGTTCACGAGCAAGGGCAGCCGCGTCGAGATCGCCACGCTCAGCGAACTCAGCACCACCACCTGGAAATAGGTCAGCACCAGGCCCGGCAGAATGAGCACGACGGCCGCCCACTGCTCGGCCCGTGTCGGCATTTCGTGTGCAGTCTCTCGTGCGTCGTACCGGACCTTGTAGTAGACCATCACACAGAACAGAACGCCCAGGATCGCAAACAACAGCGCGACCGCGGCGATGATGCCCAGAAACTTGCCGACAATGAACTGCCGTCGATTGATCGGCTTCGACAACAGCGTAATGGCAGTGCGGTGCTCGATGTCCTCGGCAATCGTGCTGCTCGAAGTAATCAGGGCCAGGAACAGGCCGAGCAGCAAGATCGTGGCCAGCCCCTGATCTTTGACCATCTTGATGTCTTCACCGAACGTGAAGTACGGAATGTAGGGATACAGCAGCATCAGAATGGAGCCGACCAGAACCAAGATCAGAAAGATCGGCTGGCGAATCGCTTCCTTGGCGGTCGTTGCGGCAATCGTGTAGGTCTTCATTGGCGGCTGTCTTTCAATGATGGACGGAAAAACTACGGAAGTCGCCGGTGGCGGGCCCGCTCTCAACCACGGTGTCTCGAATGTTGCGGCTCATCACTCCGGCCAACTCGGCCAGGTAGCGGTCCAACTCACTCCCCTCGCCCTCGGCTACCACTACGACGCGGCCGTCGCAAAGGTTCTGAACGTAACCAACGATCGCATACCCACGAGCGATCGATGTGGCCGTATATCGAAACCCCACGCCCTGCACGCGGCCCGAATAGTACACCGTCCGTCGCTCGGCCATCGTGGATTCCATTATAGGGCGGCAGCGTCGATCCACAAGCGGCTTGCCTGCTACCAGCCAAAACGCCGCTTGGCCTCGCCCACGCCGAACAGCGAGCCGGCGACGACGACCAAGCCGTCTCGCGGCGTGCGCCCAGTCGCCCGCTCGACCCCCCCGCAAATGCTCGGGGCGATCTCGACGTCGCCGCGCAGGGCAAGGAACGCCTCGCGGAGCTGATCGGGTTCCATAGACCGAAACCACTTGATCGGCGCGACGATGACCTGGTCGAACGCCCCGCTCAGTTCGCGGGCGATGTCGCCGGCCTTCTTGTCGCGCAGCAGCCCGATCACGAGCGTCTTGGGTGTGTCGGCGAAGAACCGGTCGAGGTACAGGCGCAACTGCCGGGCGCTTGCCGGCGTGTGCGCGACGTCTAGCAGCACGCGCGGGCGGCCTTCGACGATCTCGAGCCGGCCCGGCCAGCGTGCGTCGGCCAGCCCGCGTCGGATCGCTCGCTCGTCAATGGCCGGAAACTTTGCGGACGCCGCTCGCGCCGCCGCTGCCGCGACCACCGCATTGCCGCCCTGAGCGGTGCCGGGCAGACCCAGCCGCACGTCATTGAGCCGCAGTGGACCGAGATCACCAAGCAGTTCCAGATCGAGCGATTGCCAGGTCGGCGCCTCTTCGCGGATCGTCACCGTAAAGTGCTCGCCCAGCCGCCAGAGTGGTGATCGCTGCTTGCGGCACATCGCCGCGATCGCGTCGAGCGGCTCCGGTTCGGACACGCCCGTGACCGTCGGTACTAGTGGCTTGATGATGCCAGCCTTCTCGGCGGCGATCTCGGCCAGCGTGTCGCCGAGAATGTGCGTGTGCTCCAACTCGATCGACGTAATGACAGCGACCTCTGGCGCGACCAGGTTGGTGGCGTCCAGCCGGCCGCCCAGTCCGACCTCGATCACCGCCACATCGACCGCCGCGCGAGCAAAATGTTGAAACGCAACCGCGGTTGCCGCCTCGAAGAACCTCGGCTGATCCGGCAGGCGCTGCAACACCGGCCGCATCGCGGCGATGTGTTGCTCCGCTTCGGCATCGGTGATCGGCCGACCGGCCACGACGATCCGTTCGCCGAAGTGCGTCAGACTGGGCGAGGTATAGGCGCCGACGCGCAACCCGGCGGCCCGCAAGATCGCTGTCAGGATCGCGACCGTCGAACCCTTGCCCTTGCTGCCGCCCACGTGGATGGTCGGGTATCGAAGCTGCGGCCGGCCGAGTCGATCGAGCAACTCGCCGATCAGGTCCAATCCGTAGCGACGCCCGTGTGATTCTGAGCCAAACTCGCGCTCGACCGGGCTGATCGGCTGTTGCTCGCCGTCGTCGCAGCGGAAACGGACCGCCCACTCGTGCGGCGACAACAGCGTCGAAGTCAAAGACACGGCACTTCTCTCCCGTACACGGCGGGCCGTGCGGCGGCCGCGAAAGCGGCTCGACCGTGCGGCAACACGCAGCCGACAACCTAGCGAGCGCGGCAGCAACCCGCAAGGGCCGACGGAGTCCGTTTATGCTGGTTGGCCATTTTTTTGGCTTCGAGTTCGATCTTTTTTTGACACGGGCTGAACCGTGCGACCTAGTTTTTAGGTGGACGGGGGGAAGCACGACGACGCCAATCGGTGTGCGGTCGTTTCCCCTGGACATTGCACTTCAGGGATCAGATCAGAAAGACTTCGGAAGGCGGGGAGCATGTTCGCGCGTTGGTTTTGGCCGGGCTGCGTGAACGGACCTGGAGAGTCCGTGCGGGGGGGGAAGACTGGGTTAAGCACCTGGGGACACATCGAACTCCTGGAAGAGCGCACACTTCTTTCCGACGCGGAAGCCATTCCGCGGCTCCACGCCACCGAGGTCACCCCACCCGCACAGCCGGCCGACGTCGTTGCCCTCGATCGCATCGTGGGCGGCACACCCACCATGGGTTTTCCGTCGGTGGGCATGGTCGGATCGAAATACTACGGCGGCTTCTTCTGTTCGGGCACACTGGTCGCACCCAATGCAGTGCTCACTGCCGCTCACTGCGCGGCGTTCCTGGGCGACACCGAAGGTCAGTTCAGGGTCGGAGGCGCCATCTACAAGACATCGCGTGTGTTCGTACACCCGAGCTACGATCCGGACGCGGTCGGCGAAGTGACCGCCAACGACATCGCCGTCCTTCGCCTGGCCACCGACGTGGTCGGCGTTGAGCCAAGTCCGATCTATCGCCAAGCGCCGACGGTCGGCGCGACGCTGACCCTGGTCGGCTTCGGAGCGGGCGGCGACGGCGCGAGTGGGCACGACGGCACGTACGGCGTCAAACGAGTCGGCACGACGCCGATCGACACCGTGAAGTCGACGCTCATCGAGTGGTTCTTCACGAACAGCAGCGAATCGAACACGGCCCCAGGCGACTCGGGCGGGCCGGCGTTTATTCAAACTGGCGGCATCTATGGCTCGTCGCAATAAAAGTGTCACATTGATCTCGACCTAAATTCATGATTA
>DAIOWH010000004.1:15044-100163 GCA_036758585.1 Planctomycetia bacterium | reverse complement strand
CTCCTCCGCACACACCAACCGCGATCAATCAGCCACTCCAGACCCGGAAGAACCCGATTAGTTTTGAACAAATTTCGCAACGTGATTTTGAGAACCAGGTCGCGATCGCTCGCGTGGAATGTCGTACTTTTCCGAGCGATTAGTCGGCCGACTGCACGAGCGGCGTTCGTCTGGCGTGTAGCAGGAAAAAAATCTTTGACAAAGCTTGACTCGTCACTAGAATCCGCCCTTGTGAGTTGAGGCACTCGACACTGTCACAACGGTTCCTACCACACACACAACAACAGTTGAGTTCGCTTCGCCGCGTGGTACGGGCACGCGAAGGGGAGGAAGCCGCCGGAAGGCACGACACAAACCGCTGGGATACGGATTGCGCTGGGGGGTGTTTCCGTGAACGTTTTCGATACGGATGTCGCGACGGCGATCGCGCAAGAGGTCGCCGCCCAGGTGGGCGAACTGCGCTTCAATCTCTGGTTCAAAGAGAATGCACGGCTGGAGATGACCGACCACGAGCTGGTGGTTGGCGTTCCCAACCTGTTTTTCCAGGAATGGCTGAGCAGCAACTTCCTCGCGCCGTTGCGCAAAGCCGTCCAGGTCGTCACCGGCCAGCGCGTGCCGGTGCGGCTCGTGGTCGACGCCGAGATGTTCCGCACGCAACGATCGCGCGAACATGCGACCGCCCCGAAGACGAGCGCGGGCGAGTCGCCGGTTGCGGCGGCTGCGGGTGAAGCAAAGCGCCCCACGCGGCGAGGTCAGACCTTCGATAACTTTGTGGTCGGCCCGTCGAATCGCCTGGCTCACGCCGCCGCGCTACGCCTGGTCGATGATCCGACAGCGCAGTTCAATCCACTCGTGATCTACGGCTCGCTGGGGTTGGGCAAGACGCATCTGTTGCGAGCCATCGCGCATGGCGTGCGCGAACGGCACCGCGGTCTCCAGGTGCTGTACATGTCCGCCGAGGCGTTCACCAATTCGTTTCTCGAAGACATGCGCGCCGGCCGGCTCGGCACGTTCCGACAGCGCATGCGGCACGTGGACTTGTTGCTGGTCGACGACGTGAGTTTCATGGCGTCGAAGAAGGCCACGCAAGCCGAACTGCTGCACACCTTCGAGGCGCTCGACGCTGAAGGCAAGCAAGTGGTGCTCGCCGCTGATCGGCACCCGCGGCAGATCAAGGATTTCAGCGATTCGCTCGTCGACCGGCTGCTCGCCGGATTGACCTGTCCGATTGAGCCGCCGGACTTTGACACGCGCGTGAACATCATTGAGTCCAAGGTTCGCACTCTGGGTCTGGCGCTGCGGCGCGACGTGGTGGAATTCGTCGCCACGCACTTTCGAACGAACGTGCGCGAACTCGAAGGGGCGCTGCACTCGCTGAAGGGACAGGCCGAGTTGAACGGGGCGACCATCACTGTCGCGTCCGCCCGCCAGACGCTCGACGAATTGATCCGACACAGCACGAAAACCGTGACGCTCAAGGAGGTCGAACAGGCCGTGTGCCAGACGTTCGACGTCCGCGCCGATCAACTTCGGTCGGCCAGCCGAAGTCGAGCGATCAGTCAGCCGCGCACGCTGGCGATGTACCTGGCTCGCAAGTACACCGGCGCCGCCTACGAGGCGATCGGCGAGCACTTCGGCGGCCGCAACCACAGCACGGTGATGTTCGCCGAACGCAAGGTGCAGCGTTGGATCGACGAAGCGAGCACCTTGCTGTTCTCGGGCAGGCCGTGGCAGATCAGCGACGTGATTCGCGCAATCGAGCAGCGGCTGAAGTAGAGGCGCGACCGTCACCAGTCGATCAGGCGATCTACTCTGGAGCCACAGTCGAATCAGCTGCTGGGAGAAACCGCGAGCACCCCGATCAGAGGCCACGCGCGCGGTGACAGTGCCTGTTGATCGCACATCTCATCGAACTGCGTTATATTCCAGCCCATCAGTCGGTGCGACTTGCTGCCGAGTCTTGAGGGCGGACGCATGGACCAAGTCTACTGGGGCGGAGTGGTTGCCGTCGTCACGATGTACGCGGCCTTCTTGGTCGTGGGCTGGCTCGCGTCGCGCAAAGTGAAAGAGGCGACGGCGGCCGACTTGATTGTGGCCGGACGATGCATGCCCCTTTGGATTGCGACGCTGACGATGACCGCGACTTGGGTCGATGGCGGGTACCTGCTGGGCACGACCGAGGGAGTGTTCAGGGAAAACGGCGGGCTGCTGTTGGGTGTGCAAGGAGGCCTGTGTTTCGGCATCAGCTTGATGCTCGGCGGACTGTTCTTCGCCAAGCGGATGCGCCGATATGAGTTCACGACGCTGGTCGATCCGTTCGAGGCGCGGTTCGGCAAGAAGTGGGCGGCGGTGCTGTGCGTGCCCGCGATGCTGGGCGAGGTGATCTGGAGCTGGTCTTCCCGTCTGGGTCCTATTCCGTTGCCGACGGGCGAACCAGGATCGAGCATCGTACAGGAGGGTCGCCTGCGCTGGCTCACGTGTACCTCACTGTTTTTTCCGGTCTACTACATGGTGGTCTCGTGGTTCCTGACCGTACGGCTGTGGCTGCGTAGTCGCAAGAATGGCGAGCATGCGGGATCGCGATCGACCGGCGTCGCGACCGACCGTGCTATGTGAGGGAATGACCCGTCGCGGTTGGCGATGTCGAGCGGCCGAACGCTACTCCGCCTTTTTCGTCGCGCCGTCCGGCTTCTGGTCGGCCAGCTTGACCCAGGAGCTTGTGGGGTACTCCTTCCTCAGGCGGTCGCGCGCATCCTCGGCGCGGTCGGCTCGGCCAAGCTGGTCCCACAGCAGGGCAAGGTAGCAGAGCGACTTGGCGTGCTCGCCTCGCGCGTCGGCATGCAACAGATCGACGTAGAGATAGCTGAGCACGGCCTCTTTGGTTTTTCCGCCCTCGCGTTGCACGTCGCCCAACAGGTTGAACGCCCCGGCGTGCAGAGATCCTTGTTCGCTCGACGCATCGTCGATAACGCCGCGCAGGAGTTTCTCGGCCTCGTCGTATTTCTTCTGCTTGACCAGGCACTCGGCTTTGCCCAACTGCGCCTCGTGCGCTCGCAGCTTCTCGACGTCGCTCTTGCCGGCCGCCTTGATGGCCGCGTCGAACTTGGCGATCGCCTGATCGTGTTTGTCTGTGGCGATCAGAATGCGTCCTTCGTAGATCGTTGCCTTCAACCTGAGTTCGGGCCACGGCGCCTTGCCTAGTTCGGCAAAGGCGGCGCCGGCCGCCTGGGCGTTCCCCTGACTCAGTTGAAGCTGCCCAAGCAGTTCGTGGGCCGCGTAGTGAAAGCGCGATTCGGCGTTCTGTTTCACGAATTCTTCGAGCGACTTGATCGCATCGGCCGCGTGAGCGGGATCGCGCTCGGCCCAACGGGCCAGCGTACTCGCGCGACCAAACTTGGCCGCGCGCGCCGGGAGTTGCTTCGTGCTCGCGTCCGAAGCGATCTTTGAGTAGGCCTCGACCGCCTTCTCGAACTCGCCGCCCCGTTCATGAATCTGGGCCTGCTGCATCGCCAGGTTCACCGGCCCATCGTACTCGATCTTGGCGATATCGTTGACCGGCACGGTCTCCTTCTTGCCGTTGTCCTTGCGCTGAATCTCAACATCCTTCGATGTTTCCGACTGGATCGTGCCGCGCAGCGGAATCTTCGCGCTGTGCCGATGCACCTCATCGTCGGCCCAGGCCAGCCCGATAATGAACGTCGTGACCGCCCCGGCCGCCGCCAGCTTGGGTGCCAAGTCCCTCATCGCTCGCTCCTCGTCTCAAAGTTGACCGCGTCCAAGTTCAGTCGCTAGAATCTCGCCTCTCTCAACCGATGTCAAGCCTCGTAACTTCACAGCCCCATGAGGAGCATCCCATGAAACGCGCGAAGATCACCATCGTCGGAGCCGGTTTCGTCGGCGCCACGGCCGCCCATTGGGCCGCCGCGGCGGAACTCGGCGATATCGTGCTCGTCGATGTGCCACAGGTCGGCGACATGCCCAAGGGCAAGGCGCTCGATCTCTACGAATCGGCGCCGATCGCCGGGTTCGACTGCAAGATTACCGGCGCCAACGGCTACGAAGAGACCGCCGGCAGCGACGTCGTCGTGATCACGGCGGGAGTCGCACGCAAGCCCGGAATGAGCCGCGACGACCTGCTCAACATCAACACCGGCATAGTCAAGTCGGTCGCCGAACAGGTCGGCAAGTACAGCCCCAGCGCCGTGCTGATCGTCGTTTCGAACCCACTCGACGCAATGGTGTACGTCGCGTGGAAAGCAAGCGGATTGCCGACGCATCGCGTCGTCGGCCAGGCCGGCGTGCTCGACACGGCCCGGTTCCGCACGTTCCTGTCGATGGAGTTGGGCGTGTCGGTCGAAGACGTCTCGGCCCTGCTCATGGGCGGGCACGGCGACACGATGGTGCCGTTGCCGCGCTACGCCAGCGTCGGAGGCATTCCGGTCACGCAGCTTATTCCGAAAGACCGGCTCGATCAGATCGTGCAACGGGCGCGCGACGGAGGTGCCGAGATCGTCAACCTGCTCAAGACCGGCAGCGCGTACTACGCCCCCGGGGCCGCGGTGGTGCAGATGGTCGAGGCGATCATCCGCGACAAGAAGCGGGTGCTGCCGTGCGCGGCGTACTGCGACAAGGAGTACGGCGTCGGCGGCTACTTCGTCGGCGTGCCGATCGTGCTCGGCACCGCCGGCGTCGAAAAGGTGATCGAGGTCGAGTTGGACGCGGTCGAACGGGCGTCGTTTGAGAAGAGCGTAGCGGCCGTGAAGGATTTAGTGAAAGCACTGAAGCTATGAGCCATTTCTGGCCGGTAGGTTGTTGACGCGACGCGCGGCGGGCTGATAGAGTCGAACCGAGTTCGTGGCCTACGATTTCGCGATTTCGGATTCGAGATGACCGGACCATTTTCGCACCACTACCGAAGGTCGAAGCCGCGGCTGTTGCCGCTGCGCTCGGCCACCGCGTTCGTGCCGGCGAACTACGAACCGCACTACGCCTATCCGCTCTTGGTCCTGTTCCATGGGCGAGGCGGCGACGAACAGCAACTGTTGCGATTAATGCCGAAAGTGAGCAGCCGCAACTATGTCGCTGTCGGCCTGCGCGGCACCCAGACGCTGCGCCCGCGGCGCGACGGCTCGGTCGGCTACGGCTGGGCGCAGGCGGCCCCGCACGCCGGTGACGGCGAGGGCGCGGCCACGCTGAACCGCCCGCGCATGCCGTCGCTCACCGATGCCACGTCCGATGCGCTGTGCGACCACGTCATGCAGGCCGTGCGCGAAACACGCGGCGAACTCAACGTCCACACGAACCGAATCTACCTGGTCGGCTACGGCGAGGGCGCCGCGGCCGCATATCGGCTGGGACTCGGCATGCCCCACAAGTTTGCCGGCATCGTGGCGATCAACGGATGGCTGCCTCGCCCGCACGGGCCGCTCATGTGGCTGCCGCAAGCGCGACGGCTCCGCGTGCTGATCGTCCACGGCCACGACAACGAACTCGTCCCGATCGCCGCCGCTGAGTCGGCTCATCGTCAGCTCCTCACGGCGGGCATCGACACCACACTCGAAACCGTCGACGCCGGCCACCGCATCCACTCGCACCTGCTGCACACCGTCGACGAATGGGTCATGGACTTCACCCGCCCAGACGCCAAGACGGCGAAGGTCTGTTAGAGCCGCCTTGGGCGCATTCTGATGCGCAGAGAGTCAACCTCATGAACCACCAGCGCCGCTGTTGGAGTCGGCACCTGTTGTTCCTGCTCTTCTGCGCCGTGGCGGCAACCACGGTGGCGTCCGAACCCGACGAGCCGGCCAACGGCTGGCGCGGCAACGGCACGGGACTCTGGCCGCAGGCACGAACGCCGCTCGAATGGGGCCGAGTTCCGCGCGGAGCGGTTGAAGGATTGAGCGTCAGCGCCGACCGCCCGTCGGGACAAGAAGTGCGAAACGCCGCAGTGGTTGAGAAGGGTCTGGTGCGCGACTGGCTCGTGATCGGACCATTTCCGGTCGGCGACTCGGCGGCCGACTTCGATCGTGACGAGTTGGGCGGTGAGCCGGCGGTCGAACCGACGGCCGGTGACACTGTGGGCGGCCGAACGTGGCAGCAAGCGACTGTGCCGCCCGATGATCCGATGGTTTTCGGCACGGCGGAGTTGCCGTGGCTGGACGTCGCCAAGGTGGTGGGCTTCAAGCCGAGCCAGCTTGCGAACGATATCTCTACTGCATTTCGCAACCCTGACCGGCAGTCGGGCAGCCGGGCGCACGACGCGGATTGCGATTTGGCGTGCGCAAGTCGTTTGGGTGTAACCGGTCGCCCTCGCTAACGCTTCGGGTTAATGTGATTTGGCTCGATTATGCCTGGAAAACACTAACCCGAAGCGTCAGCGAGGGCGGTTGTTGGGAGAAAAAGCGGGATGCCGGTTACACCCAAGTCGTTTAGCGCCGAGCCGAAGGCGACGGCACTATCTGAACAACTGCCTGCCGTCGCCTTCGGCTCGACGTAAGACGAAGCGCCTGGGCAAGGTGCGTCGCACACCCCGGCGGCGAACCGTCAGGCGGCCTTGATCGTAACAGGACATGCCGTATACTTTGCATCGCAAAGTTTCTGGCTGGGCTGGATCTTGACCTCTACTGTGAGGCGACGAGCACTATGGAGCTGCACGAGGCGCTTACGCAGATTTCGGAAATCCGGCTGCAGATGGCCCGCACCTCGGTGTTTCGGGGCTATCGTTCGATGCCGGTCGCGTTTTCCGGCATCCTTGCGGTGGCGGCGGCGGTGGTTCAGTCGTTGTGGATTCCCGATCCGATGGCCCGCACGTCGACCTACTTGGGCCTGTGGGTCGCGGTCGCGCTGGTCAGCGCCGCGGCCGCAGGAACTGAGATGGCGGTGTGCTGCCGCCACTCGGCCTCGCTGCTGCGCCGTGAGGTCACGTGGCTCGCGGTCGAGCAGTTCCTGCCGTGCGTGGTTGCGGGTACGCTGATCACGTTCGTGCTCTGGACCGTCGCCGATGAGAGTTTCTGGCTGCTTCCGGGTCTGTGGCAAGTGCTGTTCGGCTTGGGAATCTTCGCGTCGTATCGCCTGTTGCCGCGAGCGACGTTCATGGTCGCCGCGTTCTATTTGCTCGCCGGTGTGCTCTGCCTGGTGCTTGCTCGCGGCGCACACGCCCTGTCGCCGTGGGCGATGGGACTGCCGTTCGGCGTCGGTCAGTTGTTTGCGGCGGCCGTACTCTACTGGACGTTGGAGCGAAACGATGGCACACGTTAAGAACAAGCGCGAGAGTTCGTCGGGCCGATTCGCCTACGACGGACTGGAACGAGTGATCCACGAACGAGCGCGGCTGAGCATCATGACCTCGCTCGCGGGTCATCCAAATGGGCTGCTGTTTAGCGACATCAAGGAACTCTGCTCGTTGACCGACGGCAATCTATGTCGGCACCTGCAGATCTTGCAGGAGGCCCACCTCGTTGAGGTCTCGAAGGATCAACGCGGCAATCGTCCGCAGACACTCTGCCGACTGACGGACCGCGGCCGACGGCGATTTCTGGAATACGTCAGCGTACTCGAAAGCGTTGTGTCAGACGCCGTGGCCGCGACCGAGGAGCACCCGGCCGGTACGGCGGTGCGCAAAGGTCTCGCACCGGCGTAACCGCGACCAAACCGACGCCATTTTTTTCCGGGGGATGCTTTGCTATGCAAAGGCAATCGGACCGACCGGCCGCCAAGCGGCTGCACGTCGCGATCATTATGGACGGAAACGGTCGTTGGGCGACGGCGCGACGGATGCCGCGGATCGTAGGACATCGCGAGGGTGCCAAGGCCGTTCGCCGCGTCATCGAGGCCGCCCCGGGGCTGGGCATCGGCACGCTGACGCTCTACGCCTTTTCGTCGGACAACTGGCAGCGGCCGGCGCGCGAGGTCGCCGCCCTGATGCAACTGCTGGAACAGTACCTGCGTCGTGAGCAGCCACGCTGCCTGGCGAACGGCGTTCGTCTGAACTGTGTTGGCCGGCGCGACCGCATGCCTGCCGGCGTGCAGGCGGCGATGGTCGAGACCGAATCGGCTACGGCCCATTGCCAGACGCTGCTGCTGCGGCTCGCGCTCGACTATTCGGCGCGCGACCAGATTCTACTCGCCTCCCAGCGCCTGGCGCATGTGCCGTCGCCGACGCGCGACGATTTTGCCCGCGCGCTGGCCGAAGTCGGCCACGCGGTCGCGCCAACGCCCGACGTCGACTTGCTCATCCGCACCAGCGGCGAACAGCGGATCAGCGATTTCCTCCTGTGGGAAATCGCCTATGCCGAGCTGTATTTCACTCCGCGACTCTGGCCCGATTTCAGCGTGGCCGATCTCGCCGAAGCCGTCGCCGAGTTCCATCGCCGCGATCGCCGGTTCGGCGGCGTTCACCAGTCGGCTGCCGGCTAACCAAGAAGTGCTTTCCACGTCCGACCGGACATTGCGACCACGCGGTCTCGGCTCGCCGCTGTGCCTGTCCCTCGTCTTGGCCCGTCGGTACAATCCCGTCTCGGAGCTGCCCAACTCAACGGAGACTTCACCGTGCGCAGCGTGTCCATGAAATGGTTCCGGCTCACCCACGCCTACGGAGTGGACGTCAATCCCGGCGAGGACGACGTTCTCATTCTCTGCGCCGCCGTCGTGATCGACCTGTGCTGCCACGAAAACAAGGACTGACCTGCGATGTACGGCAAGATTCAACAAGCTCTGCGCCAGAGCATCGACGAGATTCGTACGGCCGGCCTTTACAAAGAGGAGCGAGTGATCGTTTCGCCGCAGTCGGCCGCGATTGCGGTCGTTTACCCGCCGGGCCAACCGCCGCGCGAGGTGATCAACTTCTGTGCGAACAACTACCTGGGGCTTTCGTCGCACCCTGATGTCGTCGCCGCGGCGCGGGCCGGGCTGGAGTCGCGCGGCTACGGCATGTCGAGCGTGCGGTTCATCTGCGGCACGCAGGATATCCACAAGCAGCTCGAAGCGAAGATCAGCAAGTTCCTGGGCGCCGACGACACCATCCTGTACAGCTCGTGCTTCGACGCCAACGGCGGACTATTCGAGACGCTAATGAGGGAAGAAGACGCCATCATCACCGACTCGCTGAATCACGCATCGATCATCGACGGCATCCGACTCTCGAAGGCGCGACGGCTGATCTACCAGCAC
This sequence comes from Planctomycetia bacterium, assembly GCA_036758585.1. Classification (GTDB taxonomy): domain Bacteria; phylum Planctomycetota; class Planctomycetia; order JALXBF01; family JBGPMX01; genus DAIOWH01. Next base: position 90,995 of record DAIOWH010000004.1, on the reverse strand, counting down.
AACGACATGGCCGACCTCGAGTCGAAGCTGCGCGAGGCGTCCGACGCCCGATTCCGACTGGTCGCGACCGACGGCGCGTTCAGCATGGACGGCGACATCGCTCAGCTTGACCAAATCTGCGACTTGGCCGATCGCCACGACGCGCTCGTCATGGTCGATGATTCGCACTGCACGGGCTTCATCGGCCGAACCGGGCGCGGCAGTCACGAGCATTGCGGCGTCATGGGGCGCGTGGACGCCATCACCACGACGTTGGGCAAGGCCCTGGGTGGCGCGTCGGGCGGCTGCACCGCCGGGCGGGCCGAGATCATTGAGCTGCTGCGTCAGCGATCGCGGCCGTATCTGTTCTCAAACACGCTGCCGCCCGTTATCGTCTCGGCCGCGCTCAAGGCGATCGACCTGGTCAGCACGTCGACCGCGCTGCGCGACAAACTCGAACGCAACACCCGCCAATTCCGCGATCGAATGACTGCCGCCGGGTTCGACATCCGGCCCGGCGTCCATCCGATCGTCCCGATCATGCTCTACAACGCGAAACTGGCGCAGGATTTCGCCCGCGACTTGTTCGCCGAGGGCATCTACGTCATCGGTTTCTTCTTCCCGGTCGTTCCCAAAGGCGAAGCTCGCATCCGCGTACAGCTCTCCGCCGCCCACGAGCCCGAGCACATCGACCGTGCGATCGCCGCGTTTACGAAGATCGGACGAAGGTACAACGTGCTGGGCAAGATCCGCGATGAGATCGTTGAGTGTTACGGCGCGTGATCCAGCCTTTCAGTTTGAAGGGATGCCTGTTAATGCCAACGATGACACCACAACCGATCTCGCTCGCGATCTGCAACGACGCAATCCGCGACCCGACTACGGGAAAGGTCCATATCATCGGCTGGGCGTCCGGACTCGGCGTGAAATCGTTCCCACATGTTACACCCAAGCTAAACGTCTCTATCGGGCTGACGGCTGCGCCAAGACGCCCATGAAACTCAGGTCATCCTGTTCGCACCTAGCGGCCATAGGATTTTCAGGAGCAACGTACACCGAATGAGATTCACCGCGTCGACACCATCGCTCTGGGCGCTGTTTCGGCTGGGCCCCATTTGCTTTCACACGCCGGGGATTTACCGCTTGCAGTTTCTTTGCGACAATCGGTTGCTGACCGAGCGAGAGATTCTGAATCGCTCAGGCACTAACGGGCGACCATCACTTTGAGCAGGCTGGGTTCTGGCGTTGCTGCGATGACTTCCTAGACCTGAACTGTGCGGTGAAACCCCTGTTCGCACGCGCAGAGCGTGCCGGTCCGTAGTGGAGACTCCCCATGCGACCTTGGCTGCTCGAAGAATTGAACTTTGCCCACGTTCGTTCGCAGGTTCGTCCGTGTGAGGTTGCTGTGCTGCCGATGGGTGCGACCGAGCCGCACAACTACCATCTGCCGTATGGAAACGATTTTCTGACCACGCGGCTCGTGGGTGAACGGATTTGCCGTGCGGCACACGAGCGCGAGGGCAGGGTCTTGCTTCTGCCGACGATCCCGTTCGGCGTCGATTCGAACCTGCTCAAGTTTCCGCTGACCATTCATGTCAGTCTCAAGGCGCTCGAAGCGGTGTTGTGGGACATGATTCGGTCGCTGGAGTGCCACGGCGTGCACAAGCTCGTGCTGCTCAACGGGCACGGCGGCAATGAGTTCAAGCCGCTGCTGCGCGAGTGGTTCGGCCGGACCAAAGTGTTCGTCACCGTCGTCGATTGGTGGAAGGTCGGGTCCGACAGGTACGCGGAGGTTTTCTCAAGACCGGACGATCATGCGGGCGAGATGGAGACTTCGATCGCGCTGGCGCTGTACCCGAACCTGGTCGAACTCGACAAGGCCAGCGACGGATCCAAGCGCGAGGCGCGGTTCGAGGCGCTGCGGCGCGGTTGGGCGGCGATCACGCGGCCGTGGCATCTGCTGACCGAATCGTCCGGCGTCGGCGACCCGCGCGCGGCGACACGCGAAAAGGGGGAGAAGTATCTCGCACTGGTCACCGAACGACTGGCTCAATTCCTGGTCGAGTTGTCAGCCGCCGAGTTGGACGACCTGTTTCCGTTCCAAAAGTAAACCACAGATTCCGCAGATTACACAAAGGCGGCGCCAAGCCGCCGAACATCTGTGTCATCGGTGAAACCTGTGGTTCGTCGTCCTCTCGGATTTCAGATCAACTCTTCGATCGGTTCGCGTTCGTCCAGCAGGTACATCGGACGGCCCGAGTTGGTGTTGATCGTCGTGGCCGGGTCGACGCCGAGCGCGTGATACAGCGTGGCCAGCACCTTCTGCACCGATACCGGCCGATCCTTGGCGACCTCGCCGCGCGAGTTGCTCGATCCAATCACCTGACCCATGCGCAGGCCGCCGCCGGCTACCAGGGCCGACATGACGGGCGGCCAGTGGTCGCGACCGGCGCCGGCGTTGACGCGCGGCGTGCGACCGAACTCGCCCCACATCACCACCGCACAATCCTTGTCCAGCCCGCGGCTGTGTAGGTCGTCGACCAGCGCCGAGACGGCCTGATCGACCACCGGCAGTTGCTGGCGCAAGTGACCGAAGTTGTTGCCGTGTGTGTCCCAGCCGCCGATCGCCAGGGTGACGCACCGGGCGCCCGACTCGATCAGGCGGCGGGCCATCAGGAAGTTCGCGCCGCCCGATCCGTAGCGATCGCGCAGCCGCGGGTCTTCGCGCGTCAGGTCGAGTGCGTTGCGGGTCTTCGGCGACGTGATCATCTCGAACGCCTTTGCCGCGAACGCATCCATGCCGTTCATCGCGCCGGTGGCGTCCACCTCGCTGCGCACCTTGTCGAACGCCGAGCGCAGCGTCTTGCGATCGTCGAGCCGCGCGAGTGACACCTGCGCGTTGAGCGTGAGGTTTTCCATGCCAGGCCCGTCGGGAGTGAACGGCCGGTGCTGTGTGCCTGCGTAGCCGGCGTCGAGGCCTGGCGTGTTGCCCATCAGGCTGACGTACGCCGGCACGCGCGGATCGACCGGGCCGCGCAGCTTCGACAGGATCGCGCCCAGCCCGGGCCTGCCGCCCTGGATGCGGCCGATGTTCTCGCCGTAGCCGCTGATCGTCTGGGCCGGGGCGTGCTCTTCGACCGCGCCGACCACGGAACGGATCACCGCCAGCTTGTCGGCGATCGCCGCCTGGCGCGGGAAGTGCTCGCAGAAGTCCATGCCGGGCACGTTGCTCTTGATCGTCTTGAACTCGCCGCGGTATTCGGCCGGCGCCTCGGGCTTGAGGTCGTAGGTATCCATATGGCTCGGGCCGCCCGGTAGATATATCTGAATGATCGACTTGTGCCGCGCGAGCGAATCGGCGGCCGCCGACGCCCGCAGCATGTCCACCAGGGTCAGGCTGCCCAGGGTCAGCCCGCCGATCTTCAGAAAGTTCCGCCGCGAAACGCCATCGCAGAAACGCTGCCGTTCGCCGTAGATCGTGAGCATCGCCGTGTCCTTTCTATCAAGCGGTCAAATCCGAGACCGAAGAACACTTCGCCTGGGCAGGGCAAACCATTCGGGCATAATGGTCCCGGTTCGCCTAGCATCAGTCAAGCGGAAAATATCAGCAGACGCTGATATGTTGCCCGCCCAACGGTTCGGCTCGGCCTTGCGTAGCAGTCGGGTAGACGGTTTCGTGAGGCCCCTGGCTCATTGCTTCGCAACGGACTTGAGGCACGTGATGCGTCCGAAGCTCCGATCCAACCCGCTTCCCGTGTTCGAGAGAATCTGGAGGAGACCATGAACAGCACTTTCTTTGTCAAAGTGGCCGCCGCGTTGGCGGTCGCCGGCTCGCTCGCCTTCGTCACTGCCAACGATGATGACGACAAGGACAAGAAACAGACCAAGATCGAACGCAAGGTCGTCGTTCGCGCCGAGTCGGCCGACTCGAACAAGAAGCCGGCGAAGAAGTCGAGCTTCTTGGGCGTCGGCGTGGACCCCGCGCCGTCGGTGCTGGCGGCCCAGTTGCCCGACGCGATTGCCAGGGGCCAGGGACTGGTGGTGACGCAGGTCGTCGATGATTCGCCCGCCGCAACGGCCGGCGTTCGCGAAGACGACGTGCTCCTCAGCTACGACGACCAGAAACTTTTCTCGGTCGAGCAGCTTCACAAACTCGTGCGCAGCGACAGGCCGGGTCGCGAGGTCGTTCTGGCAGTGCTGCGCGGCGGCAAGGTTGAAAAGATCAAGGCGAAGCTCGGCGAGCACGACGAGCCGGCGACGCCGGACGTCTTGCGTCTGTGGGATTCGCGAACCGGCGGCGAACTGAAAACGGCGGAGAAGTTTCTCGAGGAGGCGCTGAAGAAGGATGGCAAGAATCCGATACGCCTCGAGGTTCGCAAGCGACTCGAAGACAAGGCCGCGGCCGGCGCTGCCGCCGGGGCCGCCGGTGCGAAGGTACAGAGCCGAGTGGGAGCCATGACGATTCGCAGCCTCGACGGCGACCGATTCCACGCCGAGATCGAGTACAAGAGCGAAGACGGCAAGAGCAAGAAATGGTCGTTCGAGGGCACTCGGGACGAAATCCGCAAGGAGCTTGAGTCGGACGAAGAACTGCCCAAGGATCTGCGCGAGCAAATGCTCCGCAGCCTCGACTTCTCTGGCGGCAAGGGCGGACGCAGCGGGGCGAAGCGACTCGTGCTGCCGGGCGGGTCCGGCATCCTGTCTATCGACGGCGACTGGGGCGACGCCCACGTGATCCAACTCGATCTGACCCGCTCGCTCAACGAGGTGCTCGAAGGGTTGCCTGACGAGGTGAGCGCGATGGTGCGCGAACAGCTCGAATCGACGCTTCGCGGATCCAAGAAACCGCAGAACCGCGAGGAACTCAAGTCGCCTTCGATCGAGGAGGGCGACAAGTAACGGCGCCTCAGATAATGCTCAGCACGATGCCGCCGGTCGCGCCGGCCCAGCCGTCGATCGAGATGTAGTAGGTCTGGCCGGCGATCGCCTGGAAGCTGACGAGACTCGTGAGGATTCCCGCCGCGTTATCCTCGTCGTCGTTGCTCGCGACAACGCTGAGCGAGCTGACAGTCGAGCCGGTGTAAACGCCCAAGGTCGAATCGAAGTTGCTGCCGGCCGTCGTGACCGTAACGGTCCGCGTGGCGCCCGCAGTCCACGACCACCAGACTGACTTCCCACCCGAGACTCCGGCGTTGTTTGGTTCGCCCGGCTCGCTCGTCGCGTCAAGGTTCGTGCCGGACGACGTGGCCGTGGAACCCGTAAGGGCGATGCGATTGACGAAGTGATCGTTGAGCGGTTGCACGACGCCGTCGTTGTCTTTCACGGTGACGGCGGCTTTGGATTTCTTCGCGTCCACCGAGTAGCCCGATCCGGCCGCGACGGTAATCACAACGACCTCGGCCGGCTCGGCGATGCTGTCGTCGATGGCGGTCACCGTGATCGACGCCGAGGACGATCCGGCCGCGATCGTGACCGTACCTGCAATCGGGACGTAGTCCGATCCCGCCGTCGCGGCGCCGCCTACCGCAAGTTGCACGCTGAGTGGCGCACTAGTCGAGCCGGTGCGTTTCACGGTGAACTTCCCGGTGTTCTTGGTCGCGCCGGCGACGGTCTCAGCCGCGTTCCTGTCGCTTGCGGTAACGCTCACCACCGCGCTGGCGGCCACGTCGTTGTCGGCAATCGAAACAGTAGCCGAACTCTTCGTCGAGTCCACCGCGTACGCTGAGTTCGCCGCGAGCGAGACGATCACGGTTTCGGACGATTCGACGATCGTGTCGTCGATCGGCGTGATCGTCAGCGTCGCTGAGCCTTGTCCGGCGGCAATCGTGAACGTCGTCGCGACCGTAAAGTAGTCAGCGCCGTTGCTCGCCGCGCCCGAGATCGCGAGTTGCACGGCGAGCGACGCGCTGGTTGATCCGGTGCGGCTAACCGTAAACGTGCCCGTGTTCGCCGACGAGCCCGCGAGCGTCTCGGCCGCGGCGGCGTCTGTGGCCACGATGCTCACGACCGGCAACGCCGACGGCGCGTCGATCACCATGTCGTAGTCGGGGTTCGTCGCCCCTTGGTAGCCGATCACCCGAATGAAGTACGTCTGGCCGGCCACGACCGTCGCCGACAACTGCTCGGCGTTTGTCGCCGAGTCGGAGATGTCGATCTGGTTCTGAGCCGCGTCGTACAGGAACACGTCTACGTCGCCGGCAGCGTGCGCAAACGTGAAGGTCACCGTGAGCGTGCCCGGTGCGACGGCCGTCACTCGGTAATAGTCGTCGTTGCCGGACGAGTGGATCGACAGGTCGTTCTCGGTCCGGTCGACGAGCGATCCCAGATCGGCCGCGCCGGCGAAGCTATCGTTCGGCTCGAACCGGTCGCCCGTGCCGATCGCGCCGAGTTGCACCGGCACGCGCGCGACATTGTTCGCCTCGTTCGTCTCGACCAGCCGGTTGACGGGGTCGAGCACCACCTCGAGCCAGTAACTGCCGTCGGCTACGCCCGTGATGTCGATCCACTGGTCGACTAGCGTGGCCGGGTACACATCGGCCCAACCGACGGAGATTCCTTGGAACGTGTTGCACGACGTGTACTGTGCCGTCGCGGGTGTACCGGGCAGCCCGAGGCTGAGCTTTTCAATGTCGCGCAGACAGAAGCTCACCTTGCCGCCCATAGCGACCACGTCGCCGATCGCGCCGCCGGTGAGCGACTCGCGCAGGTTGTAGACGGCGAAGTCGCTGTAGTGCAGGTGAGCGTGACCGGCGTGATACGTGAACGTGCCGGCGTACTGGTCGACGAAACCGCCGGACGAGTCGTACACGCGTTGGTTGACGTTGTGCGTGCCGTCGGGGTTGACCGACGCGCCACGCAGTTCGATCGGTCCTGTGCCGAGGTTGCCGATCGTCGTGGCGAACCGCAGCAGGGTCCGACCGGGTATCGTCGTCGTGTCGATCGTCGAACCGTAGAGCCAGCCCTTCGCAACGTTGGTGAGCGGCGTCAGATCGGGAGGTTTGATGTCCGACTCGATGATCGTTCCGTAGCCATCGGCGTCGGCGATCGGCGCGCCGGTCGCGCCCGAGAGACTTACTCGGAACCGCTCGATCGCCTCATCGACGCCGTCAGAAGCGACGGCGATCGCGATCGTCTTGGTCGTCTCGCCCGAGGTGAACGTGAGCGTACCGCTCGATGCGATGAAATCGAGGCCGCTCGTGGCTGTATTGCCGGCGGTCGCGAACTGCACCGTGACCGTGCCGGTGCTGGCCGTGGGCAGACTCACCGTGAACACGGCGTTCGTTGAGCCGGAGCTCGGCTCGACCACGGTGACGTCGGAAATGGCCAGGCCGCTCGGCGCTGACGGGATCGATTGCGTGCCTATCAACTGAAGGTCGAAACTGATGTCACTGCTGGTCACGTCAGCCTGATGGATCTCGACAGCCAGTACATTGACGCCGTCGACGAGCAGCGCCGCGCTCGGATTGAAGTTAACAAAGGTCGATTCGGCGGCGCCGCTTAGCGCCGTGGTCGCCAGCGTGTTGTACGCGACCGGGCCGGCGGGCATGTTGCTCCGCGCGGCCTCCTGGCCGTTGAGATAGACCACCGCGCCGTCATCGCGTTTCAGGCCAATCGCGAGGCCGATGAACTCGGCGGCGCTTGCGACGCCAAACGAATGACGAAAATAGGTCGTGACTCGCTTGTTGCCTGGGTCGAGTCCGTACGAAACGATCGTCGACTCGTCGCCGTCGCCGTAACCAAGCTGAGCGTTCCCGATCGCCCACGTGGCGTCGTCGAACGCGCCGCCTCGCCAGGCCGTTCCCGCGTCGACGCCGGTGTCGAGGTACTTCCAAGCGGCGCCCGTCGGTACCAGCGCAACCTGAGTCACGGCCAGCAGCGAGCGGGCCTCCAGGCACTCGATCGGACGAATTATGGCTGCGGACGGACGCCTGCGTCGCGGCGCAGCGGCGAATCCTGTAAACAGCCCCAGCCAACGGATAAGTCCGGATAGCACGCGAGCCTCCTCCGACAGGTGCCAACGTAGTCAGCGCGGACCGGCGCAGCGCCGGTGCGGCCAGATGCAAATCGCGAACCGGCAGCCAGCCCGCTGACACTCAAGTCCGATTGATGAGTAGATGCTGCGGTTTCTGCGGCTCGAATGAGCGAGGACCCGTTGCCTATCCCACACTGGTCTTAAGGCGCTATCCAGCCGCGACGATGATCGGCGGCAACACCAGCACAGAAAAGACACCAGTTCGCGGCCGGGACCCGCGTCGCCCTTGCTCGCAGGTGCATCTCGGCATCGGCCAAAAAGAGAACCCGGCTTTCCCATCTTCACGACCGGCCCGCAGGCCCAACCGATTTGCGGTACTCACTTTGAAGTGGCGTAATGGAACATCCGATACCCTTCGTACAGCTCGCATATCAGGTACGGCGGCGCGGGTCATGCGCGAGGCTGCCGGGCCGCGGCCGGGACGGCCGATTCGAGCGGGTCGCGCATCCAGACACATGTGAGGAGGGGGGCGATGAGTCACATCCTGACTGGCGTACGTTCGGTTTCGGTGAGCGTGGCGTTGTGCGCCGCCCTGGCGGCTCACGCCGTGGCTGGCCCGCCGGATCGTTCGCAGTCCACGACCGGCACGACCACAAAGGGCGCCGCCGCTCAGTCGCCCATGACCAACCGCGTCGCCAGTTCCGCGCCCTATCCCGTCCGGTTCAAGATCACAAGTTTTCTCGCCCGCCAACACGCCCGCGAAGGCAACCGGCAACGGGCGTTGACCGAATACCACTCGATGCTGGCGGTAGATGATCCGGCATGGCCCGAGAACGAGGCGGGCGATGCGTTTCGGATCGCACGCGATATGGAAGTCGCCCGCATGATGGCCGAGTCCGGTTTCTATGATCATTCGGTCCGCGTGCTCGAAACCGCACTACTGCTGGCTCGCGTCAACAGGGACCCGCAAGAAATGGCTATCGAGCGTCAGCTACAATCGACCGTCGAGATCGCTCAAGCGAAAGGGATCGCTGTACCCTTGGCGCTGCTCAACGACGAGCGCCTCAATGAAGCGGTCGCTCAGTTGACCCACAACACAAACCAGCCGACCGTCGAGGGCGCATCGCCCGAAATCGAACCCGTCGCGGGCACAACGATGGAATCGCCGACGACAACCGCAACGGCCGAGACGACTGGTCCACTGTCGCAACCTGCCGCCGTTACGCCGACTGTTCGAGCCGACGGGTCCACGGTCTCGCCCGACGTTTCGCCAAGTTACTGCACTGCGTGTGGGCGTCATCACCATCACCACCACACAGCGAACCGTTCGCGCGACGACGTACGGGTTCGGCCCGTCGCGACGGACAAGGACTCGGGCTTGCGCTCGCTGCTGTCGCGGCGGAAGCCGACGAGTACGACGACGACAACCAACAGCGAACCGACTGCCGATGCCGCCGAGTCGCAGACGGCTCCGAAGTCGCAGGCGCGCGGCACGGTCTTGTCTCGCCTCTTGGGTAAGCGTACAGGAACGGCCAAGGCCCTGACGCCCAAGGCCGTGGCGTCCGAACCATCGGGTACACACGTTGAGGCCGACCCGATGCCCGCCGCCGATGAGGCCGTTGCGACCGCCGAAGCCGTGGCGGCCCCATCGGTGGAGCCGGCAAATTCGCCCGCAGTGAAGAAACCGTCTGTGCTGCGCCGGCTCTTGGGCAAGAAGAAGGACTCGGGCCGCAGCGTCGCGACCGGATCGCTGTCCGACCAGCCGGCGGAGAGCGAAGTAATGGCCGCCAGCCATGAGTCCGCCACGGACACAGACGGCAGCGGCGGCGTTGTGCCAGCAATCGAGGAGCGACCGATTCCCGAATCGACGCCGGCCGAGATCGAAGAAAAGACAAAGCCCAGCCAGTCGCCCGAAGCAACGGTCGACCCGGCCCCGAACACTGCGGCGCCGGCGGAAGCGTCGGACGCTCGGCTGCCCGATACCGCGATCAGGACGGCGGAAGTCGCCGCTCGCATCCAGGTGGGTGTGGCCGGCCAGGTGGCTCGCCCCGGCATCTTCACGTTCGACGGCGAGGCATGCACGCTCGAAGCGGTCTTGATGCGGTCAGGTCAGCAGTCTGCATCGACCGACAAGCACGTGCGCGTCGTCCGAATTGCCTCGCAAGGTCCTGACCCGGCCGCAGGCAACACGCTGGTCCAGAACCGCGAGATCGTACTGGTCGACGGCGCCGGTGCCCGGCCGCTGTATGTCGCGGTCATGCCCTACTTCATCTTGCAGGTTCCCGTGACGAACGGCCGGACCACCACGGCCGCTCAGATTCTGGAGAAGCTCGCGGCCCACTGGCCCACCATTCGGTCGCAACACATGGGGATCATGCGGTACGACAATCAGACGAGCGGACTCGCTGTCACCGCGCTCGAAGACTTGAGCGGCCACTTGGGCGAGGCCCTGCACAACGGCGACGTGCTGTACATCGACGGCACCGGTCTCGACGTCGAACAGGTCCTGCCCGCCGCCAAATCCATCGCCAATACGGCGGGCGCAAACCTGCAGCAGCCCAAGTAGTCAGGTCAATCCTGGCCGTCCGGCGGCTAGACGTCCTGCGCACGAGGCGGCCGGCTCGTCTTTCGGCGAGCCGGCGGCCAGTCGGGATCGAGTTTCGTGGTCGGTCTCCAGGCCATCCACTCCCGTTCGGCGAAGATTCCGCCCATTCGACGCGCGACGCGCGGTGTCATATCCCGCACAGGCGGCAGGGTTTGCGGGACCGGAAAAGTCTGCCAAGTTTCCTTAACTTTGCACCCGACCGGAGCCGATGTTTGTTGGCATAAAGGGGGCTGACTCTAACGGAACACGAAGGAGAGATTGGGCGATGGCCACCTGTCACTTGCGTTTGTTTCCGAACACCGAGCCAGACACGTCAGTCCCAGAACAGGCCGCGACCGTTTCGGTCCGGCTGGGCGAACTCGTTCCTATCCTGCGTCAAGCGATCCGGGCCAACAACACTTGGCTCCGCGATTTTGAGGACGACGAAGTGCGCGTCACGCCGGATTTCTATGACGTCATACGCGCCTTCGCCAGTCTACGCCCCTCGGCGTAGCCGGCAACGACGCTACTCGACCACTTCCAGCCGGACCCGATCACCGTCGGCAACACGGCGAAATCGCCGCGTCGCCGTGCGGACCGCGAGGTCGGTGGCGTCGACCGGATAGCGCGACTCAGCCTCGATGCGAAATGTGTCGGTCGTTCCCTCGACTTTGGCCACGTCGATGCGCACTTGGCCGAAACTGATCGGCTCGACTGTTTCGCCGTCGTAGTTCGACGGGTCGGCGAGCAGCCGGGCCGCGCCCCGCTCGACTCCCGCGCGGGCCAACCAGTCGGCTTGCAACTCGTAGTGGCGATGTTCGAGCATCCGCCGCTGAGCCAGAATCTGCCCTGCGACCGTGGCCATGATCATCGCCAGCACGGCCAACGCGAGGATCGCACCAATCACCGCAAGGCCGCGACGTGCGCGAGGTGAATGACTGATCGCTGATCGCTGATGGCCGACGGTTTTCATCGTCTATCGCCTCCGACTGCGGCCGCGAACTCGACGACATGGTCGCGGCGTGACCTGCCGACGCCGCGCGACTCGATGACGCGCAGCACAACGACGCGACCGGCGGCGCCGGCTTGCGAGAAGGTCACGGTCGCGTCTTCGTCCCCGACTGGTAGACTCTGAGTCGACTCGTCGACGCCGTTCGCCTCAAGACGCTTCAATCGTCCATCGAGCCACCGGTAAATCACGTGATGCTCGTCGCCCAGTTTCAAGATGATCGCATCTGTTCCGGCGCGGACGTCTTTCCAACGATCGACCGTCGCGACGGCGCCTCGCACATCGCTGCGGAACAGGTCGGCTACGCGGGCATGGAGCACACTCCGCTCGGACGCCGCCGAGCCAGCCCGCTCGATCCGAAACGCGCCCCACAACATCGATGCGATGAGCAGCATGATCACGCCAAGCATCGCCATCACCGCCACCATTTCAAGTATCGTGAAGGCGCGGGGGCGTTGAGGGTTTTCGTCTGACCCAGTGCCAACGGCGACGGTGGCGAACAGGCTGCAACGCCGTCGCCGTTGGCTCCGCGTTAAACGACTCACTCGTAGCCACGCAAGGCGTGTCATGGCGATTCTCCGATCGGGCCGCTGACGCGGCGCGAGAACAGACCCACGAGCCGAACGGGAGCGGCCCGCACACCCTCGGGCATCCGCCAACGCACCTCGACGGTGACCCGCTTGGTTTGCCGAACGGCCGGCTCAGTTTCGACCTTCACGATCAAGGTTCCCTCGGCAAGATGCGAGCGCGCCGCTTCGGGGATTTGTTGCGCTTCGGCCCAGTCTGAATTCAGCTCAGTCCACGGCTGTGCGTCTGCCGTCTCGAGTATGTTCGCCGCGAGTTCGAGCGCGGCCGCCTGCGCGTCCGAGCGGATGCGCTCGCGCACGCTCCAGTACCCGAGTTGCACGACCAACACCAGCGCAACGCCCAAGATCGCCAGGGCGACTCCGGTTTCGAGCATGGTCAGCCCCGACCTGCGAGCGACGCTGCTACCGCTTTGCCGATTCATCCCGACAGCTCCGTAATCAGCTTGATGAGCGGCAGGAATAGCGCAATCACGAAGAAGCCGACGACCAAACCCAGGCAGATGACCGTGAGCGGAAAGAGCACTTGCATCACGCGCTGGATCGCGCGCACCGTTCGCTGGTAGATCGTGTCGGCCAACTCGGCAAGCGCCCATGGCAGATTGCCCGCCCGCTGCGCCGCATGAACCAGCGGCACCATTGCGTTCGTCAGTAGGCCGGCGTCGAGCAGGCCCTCCGCCAGCGGCTCGCCCCGCGACACGCGCTGCCGCGCAGCTTCGAGCCGCATGCGCGTCGGTCGTCCGATCGGCAGGCTCGACAGGAGCGCGAGCGCGTCGGGGACCGTATGCCCAGTGCGCAGCAACATCGCCAACATGCGAAGCACGCGGCTCCGCGCACTCCGCCGATACAGCGCCCCAAAAACGGGGAAGAACCAGCTCACGGTCGGACTGTACACACACAGCATCCCGGCCCCAATCGCACCCAGGCCAGCCAGCACGAACAAGTACCAAGACTCCAGCACCCAATCCGAGATGTACAAGAAGGTCAAACTCATCGCGGGCAGATCGACGCCGAAGTCCATGAATATCTTTTTGAACTTGGGCACGATGAAGTAGAGGATGAAGCCACTGATCGACGCCATCGTGAGCAGTACGAAAACGGGATAGATCAGTTGTGGAAAGAACTCGATCCACAAGCCGGCCGCCTGGTGACCTGCCGCACTGCGCAGACAAGGCCCTAGTCGCCCGGTCGATTCGCCGATCGCCGCCGCCAGCATAGTCTCGCGCGAGGCCAGCCCGGGCGTCCACTGCAGCGCCTGGAACAGCGGCGTCCCTTGTTCCAGGAGGTGTGCGAGTTCTTCCACCTTGGAATCGAAGTGGTTTTTTCGGTGCCAGATCCAGTAGTACCCGGGCAGCACGAAGAATAGCAGCGACGCGACCCAAAGCTCGCGCACGCTGCCGCGTGGCCGGTCCTTCAGGTACGCCCGCAGCGCCGGGGCCAGCGGAACTCCCTCTTCCGCCGCACCCGCCAACAGGTGCAGCAACTCGACGCGGCGGCAGTAGCGATACTGCATGCGCGCGTAGAACAGCCACGTGAAGTACACACCCAACACCAACACCGGGAGCAATCCGCCAAGGTGAAACACGCCGAACAGCGCAAGGACCAGGATCAGCACGATCACGACCGTGCCGGCGATAGCCAACGTATTCAGCAGGCGTTCCATGGTGATTACCCGCTCAGCTCGGCGATCAGCTTGACGAGGGGCAAGAACATAGCCAACGCGAAGAACGCGACCAGCACGGCGGCGGTCATCATGACGAGAAACGGCGGCAGCACGGTGCGCAGCACCTGGGCTCGCGTCTCGACCTGACGACGATACACCTGCGACGCCTGGCGCAAGGCCGCGGCGAGGTTGCCGCGCCGCTCGCCCAGCCCGGTCATCCACGCGATCAGTTCGGGCACGAGTCGGCGGTTGCGCAGCGCCTCGCCGAGCGACGTGCCGCCGCGCAGATCGTCTTCGACCTGCTGCGCGGCCTCGGTCATGAGCGGATCGCTCGACGCCTGGCCCGCCATCCGAAACGCCTCGGCGAGCGGCAACGAATGGTCGACCAGCGTGGCCAACAAGTCAGTAAACGCCGCCAGCCGCGCCGATCGCACCAGTGTGCCGATAATCGGCATCGAGTAGATGAACCTGGCCCACGCTCGGCGGCCGCCGGGCGTGCTGCGCAAACTGAACTTCGCCGCCACCAGCGTGAACAACACGGCGAGCGGCGGGAACACATAGAACTCGGTGGGGTGGTCGCCGATCGCGATGGCGAAGCGCGTGATCGCCGGCAATTCGATGCCGAAATCCAGAAAGATCTTCTTGAACTGCGGAATGATGAAATGGCACACAAACCCAAACAGAATGAACGCGAAGACGAGTATTACTGTGGGATAGAAGACGGCGCCCACGACCGTGGCACGTAAGTCGGCGATCGCTCGCGCGTAGACCGTGAGCGTCGAGAGCACCTCGCCGAGCCGGCCGGTTCGAATGCCGCTGGCGACGAGCCCCGCGTAGAACTCGGGCACGCGGCCGCGCTGGCGCTCGAGCGACTCAGGCAGCGTGCGCCCGGCATGAAGGTCGGCGGCTATTTCGGCCGTGGCTCGTTGCAGCCGACCGCTGCTCATCTCGCGGGCGATCGCCGCCAGGCCCTGGTCGAGCGGCAGGCCGGCTCGCGCCATCCCGGCGATCTCCTCGTTCAGAGTGATCAGGTCTTCGGGTGTGAGCGAACCCATCGGGCCGGCCGCCGGCACTGAACGGTTTGCGTCGCCCGGTTGGTCGCGTTGCGGGTCGTGCATCGGCTTATCTCTACCGTCAATGGTCAATGCTCAACTGCTCATCGCCTCAGTCCTCCCAAGGAACTGGCCGTGGGGCGGGCTTCCGGCCGCCGGCCAGTTCCTTGTCCGACCGACATGGGCAGGCTGGAAGCCTGCCCCACGGCTAACGCGGAGCTGGACCCAAGACGCGCTCCAGCTCTTCGCGAGTTGTCTGGCCTGTCTCCACAGCTCGTTCGGCGGCGTCCCACACTGTCGAGCGCGTGCTCGATCGAGTGGCCGCTTCCAACTCGGCCGTGTCCGCCTTTTTCAAGATCGCATGCCGCAACGGTTCCGTGAGGGTCAGCAGTTCGGCCAGCAACAGCCGGCCGTGGTAGCCTGTGCCCGAGCAGACCCGGCAACCGGGCGGGCCCGTCGCCGCACACGCGGCGCAACAACGCCGAACCAGCCGCTGGTTCAGGATTCCATTCAGTCCGCTGGTAAGCAGGTACGGCTCAATGCCCATGTCCATAAGTCGCCCGACAACGCCGCACGCCGAGCCGGCGTGCAGGGTGCTGATCACGAGGTGGCCGGTCAGCGCGGCCTCGATGGCGATCGACGCAGTGTCGGCGTCGCGCACCTCGCCGATCATGATCACCTCGGGATCCTGCCGCAGCAAACTGCGCAGCCCGCGGGCGAAGTCGAACTCATGCCCCGGTCGCGCCTGAGACTGGGTGACGCCCTCGATCGCCTGCTCGACCGGGTCTTCTATCGTCACAATGTGCCTGCCGCCGGCCGACACGCGAACCAGATGCCGCAGGCACGCGTAGATCGTCGTCGTCTTGCCGCTGCCGCTTGGCCCAGTGAGCAAGATGGCCCCGGTGCGCTCGCGCAACAGGCCGGTCAGTTCGGCAATGAGTTCGACGGGCAATCCGAGCTGGTCGAGGTCGAGCGTACGGCCGGCCGGATCAAAAATGCGCACGACCACCTTTTCGCCGTGAATGGTGGGGAACGTGCTGACGCGCATCTCGACGCCGCCATGTTGAACGAGCGAATCGGCGACGCGGCCTTCCTGGGGAATGTCGAGTCGATAGGTGAGCAGCTCAGCCTTCACTTTCAGGCGCGCGGCGACGTTGGGCGCCAGTTCGCGGCGGAATCGCGCGACATCCTGCAGCACTCCGTCGACACGGTAGCGCACCTCGACCGATCTGTGCGTAGGTTCGACGTGAACGTCGCTGGCGCCGCGGGCAACGGCGTCGGCGAGCACCAGATCGACCAACATGCTCGCGCATTCGGGCCGCGCGGGATCGAGCGCATCGATCGCAACTTGCAGCGGATTGGCAGCGCGCACAGGCATCGGTGAGGTCTTTCCACTCGGGCGCGGCCCCGGGCGCTCGCCCGCAGGCCAGATGGGTCAGCGTTTCTCGTTCCGAAGCGGCGGGCCTATGTTACCGTGCGGCCAGCCGTGTGCCAAGGCGCGTCAACTCGCCAACGCCTGCACGGCCGCGGCGGCGGTCGGGTATTGAGGCCACAACGTGTCGAGCTTCGATATCTTGATCACCTCGGCCGGGTGCGCCTGCACGCCACTCAGCACGAACCTGCCGCTCTTTCGCTTGATACGGTTGTGCGCACGGAACAGGGCCTCAATGAAACGAGAGCCAATGTACCGCGTGCCCGAAAGATCGACGACGAGGTTTTTCGTCTCCGGCGAGTCGGCGTTGGTCAACAGAAACTGCTCGGCATCAAGCAGTATGTCCTCTTCGAGGCTGTTGTAGACGGCCCCGAGATACACGACCAGTGTGGGACCGTGCCTCTCTACGCGCAGAGTGTCCGTCATAAGCGGTGCCACTAGGCAGTTGACCGAACTCACCCGCCGCGAACCTCGGCCATAGGCTACCGGCCAGTTCGGGCGCGGTGCAAGCAAAAACTCCGGATGCTAGAAGTCGCTGGTTTTTTGGTCGAGCCGAAATTTCTTGTGGCAATCGTTGCACGTGGCGTTGATAGCGGTGTTGGCCTCTTTTGCCTTATCGAAGTCGCTAGACTTCGCCGCTTTGGCAGCGGACCGCGCGGCGGCTGCCATCGACGCGGACAGCTTCGCGAAGTCCTTGTCATCGTCCCGATATGCCGGCGAGATGTCGCTGAGCACGGCGAGCACCGCCGCCTGGTGACGAATCGCCTCGGCGTTCTTCTTGAACGACGCCTCGTCAGAAACCTTGCCACGGATGAACTTGTACGCGGGGTCTACTCGCTTCATGACGTGCGACAGGTCAGCCAGCGCGGTCCACTCAGTTGGGTCGCTGCTCCCGCCCGAACCGCCCTTGCCGCCGGACTTGACCAGATCGGTGATCTTCTTGTGAGCCGCTTGGGCGAGCCGGTAATTCTTGGCCCCCTTGGCCTCGGCGGCCTTGGCTACCTCCAGAGCCTGCTCGCGCACCTCGGCGGCGGCGCCTTTCCAATCGCCCGCCTGCGGATGTTCCACCAGCAACGACGCGAGCACAGCGGCCAGGTGGCCCTCGGCATTGATGTTCTTCAGGAACTTGTCAAAATCGCCGGCCTTCTTCAGATTCTGCGCCATGCGCGTCGCGCTGTCGGATATTTCGGCTGTCAGGTCCTCGACCGTCAGGTGTTCGGCCCAGTCGGCGGGCAGCTTCAGGTCTGCCAGGGTCGGCACGCCGCCCGCAACCGCGCGCGGCGACACGGCAAGCGCAACCATCACCGCAGCCACGGCAACAAGGCCCAACGTTGGCAGGACTATCTTTTTCATTGGAAACTCCTTCGGTGTTTCAACGGGGTAAGACGCGCTCGCCGCGCCGATCCCCAGTTCGCGGCCACCAACCCATCTGCGAGCGTGTGTTATCTGGTTGGGATGATAGTGACCAACTCGCGGAGAATCAAAAGAAAACTTGGCGATGGCGCGGCGAAGGTCAACCGCGCCGCGTTGCGATCGACTGGCGGACAGTCTCGCCGATCTCGGCGGGGCTTTCGGCCACGGCGATGCCAGCCAAATGCAGGGCAGCGATCTTTTCAGTCGCAGTGCCATGGCCGCCGGAGATGATCGCGCCGGCGTGGCCCATGCGTTTGCCCGGCGGGGCCGTGCGACCAGCAATGAACGCCGCAACCGGCTTGGTCACGTGCTGCTTGACAAACGCCGCCGCCTGCTCCTCGGCACTGCCGCCGATTTCGCCCATCATCAAGATCGCCTCGGTCTGTGGGTCGTCCTGAAACAGACGCAGCACATCGACGAAACTCGTGCCATTCACTGGGTCGCCGCCAAGGCCGACGCACGTGGACTGGCCCAGGCCGAGGTTCGACAATTGCCATGCCGCCTCATAGGTAAGCGTGCCCGACCGGCTGACGACGCCGACCACGCCGCGCTTGTGGATCGAGCCGGGCATGATGCCGATCTTGCACTCGCCCGGAGTGATCACGCCGGGGCAGTTGGGTCCGACCAGGCGCGAGTTCGGCTTTGACTTGAGGTACTGCACGGCGCGGACCATGTCCAACGTCGGAATACCCTCAGTGATGGCGACGATCAGTCGGATTCCGGCGTCGGCCGCCTCCATGATCGCGTCGGCCGCTCCCGGCGGCGGCACAAAGATCATGGTTGCGTCGGCGCCCACCTCTCTCACCGCCTGATGCACGGTGTTGAAGATGGGCACGCGCCCGTCGAGCGCCTTCTGGCCGCCTCCGCCCGGCTTCACGCCGCCGACCAGTTGCGTGCCGTACGCCAGACACTGGTCCGAGTGAAACGCGCCGGCCTTGCCGGTGATGCCCTGGCAAATCAGTCGAGTTTGTTTATTGACGAGGATGCTCATGTTGTTGACGCAAATCTCTTTCGAGGCTACGATTCTGTCATGAAGTACGCAAAGGTCCAATTCGACTCAGACGACGTTTGTGCCGAAGCGATTCACGAAATCTCTCGCAACGCGGAAGTCACCATGCTGCGCGGCGACTTCTTCATCATCCCTGAGCCGGCCGTCGCTTGGATGGACTCGCAGAACATCTCCTACCGACTGATCGAATGGATGAACCAAGACGATGTCGTTCAGACGCTACGAGATACTCTTGCCCATCAAGTACAATGACGGCTCACCGGTCGAGCGTCGCAAGTTCCTTCAGACCTACCGCGAGATCGTCTCGGAGTTCGGCGGCATCGGTTTCCACGGCGTGGCCCGCGGCATGTGGGTCCACCAGGGCCACACATTCAAGGACACGCATCGCAGGGTCGTCGTCGATGTTGAGGACACCCTTGAAAACGAGCAGTTCTTCACCGAGCTCAAACGGACGCTGAAAGATCGCTTCCGCCAACTCGACATTTGGATTGTCTCGTACGTAATCCGCATCACTTGACCCTCGCCGCCGCGACCACCTTCTGCGCCGCCTCGGTCAGCCCGTCGGCAGTCGTGATCTTGAGGCCGCTGGCGGCCAGCATCTGCCGGCCGAGTTCCACGTTGGTGCCTTCGAGTCGAACGACCAGCGGCACGTGGAAACCAACGTCGTTGTAGGCCGCGATGATCGCGCTGGCGATCGTGTCGCACTTCATGATGCCGCCGAAGATGTTCACCAGCACCGCCTTGACCTTCGGGTCGGCCAGCAAGATGCGAAACGCCGTCGTCACCTGCTCCTTGTTCGCGCCGCCGCCGACGTCCAGGAAGTTCGCCGGCTCGCCGCCGTGCAGCTTGATGATGTCCATCGTGCTCATCGCCAGGCCGGCGCCGTTCACCAAACAGCCGATTGTGCCGTCCAGCGCCACGTAGCTCAGCCCGGTCTCTTGCGCCTGTCGTTCGGCCACGTCCTCCTCAGTCGGATCGCGCAGCGCGGCCCACTCCTCGTGGCGAAACTCGGCGTTGTCGTCGAAATTGATCTTGGCGTCGATCGCCAAGATATTGCCGTCGGGCGTCACCACCAGCGGGTTGATCTCGGCCAGGCTGCAGTCCTGTTGGTCGAACACTCGCGCGAGCTTCGTGAAGATGTCGACCGCTTGTTTCAGCAACGGCTCGTCACCGAGTCCCAGTGCAAACGCGATCTTGCGCGCCTGGAACGGCAAAAGTCCGTAGCGCGGATCGATCGGCTCCGTGATGATCTTATCGGGCGATTTCGCGGCGACCACTTCGATCTCGACACCGCCTTCGGCCGACGCCATCAGCACAGGCAGACCGCGGGCGCGATCGACCACCATGCCGACATAAAGCTCGCGAGCAATATCGACCGCCGCCGCGACGATGACCTTGAACACTCGCTTGCCCGCCGGCCCGGTCTGAGGCGTCACGAGCGGCGACTCGAACATGCGAGCCGCGACGGATTGGGCCTGCTCGCGCGAGCGGACCAGTTTTACGCCGCCACCCTTGCCGCGACCGCCCGCGTGCACTTGAGCCTTGACGACTGCCAACGGTGCGCCGAGCTTGGAAAACGCCTCGCCGGCTGCTTCGGCCGTCGCCACCAGTTCCCAACCGGGAACGGGAATGCCGGCGTCACGCAACAACTGGCGTGCTTGGTATTCATGTATCTTCATCAGGTTGCACCCGGTCCTTTCGCGACGTTCAGCGGGGGCGTGGATTCTAGAGACGGCGTTTCGAGTGGTCAAGTTGCCGTTGAGTCATAGTGCACTCCCGTTCCGGCGCTCGTCGTGTGTGGATAGTATGAGGCCCGATTTGACTCTCACCGCCTGCTTCACGGAGAAACCAATGTCGCGATTCCTTCCAGTCGCCGTCGTGTGCATGTTCCCGACCCTCGCTGTCGCACAAGCCAACGACCTGCGGCCCGTGCGTATCGCCAACCCGGTGAACGGACACATTCACCCCGCCGCGTGCGTAACCCAAGTGGGAACGATCGTCGTGACGTACGGCCACATCAACCATCGCGACCTCCGCATCACACGCTCCAGTGACGGCGGCAAGACCTGGTCGGCTCCCGCGCCGTTCGTCCACACCGTGAAGAAGACGTACTACCCCGGTTCGCTCACCACGCTCAGCGACGGGCGGCTGCTACACGCTTGGAACCGCTGGAGCGGCGAAACAACCGAATCCGAACCGCGATCCGTCCTGTATTCGCTGTCCGACGACGACGGCGTCACCTGGAGCGAACCAAAACCGCTGCCGCGCGACGAGAAGGTGATGAGCGTTATCCGCCACCCGATCGTCGAACTCGGCCGCGACCGCTGGCTGGTCTCGCTGAGCGACCGCACGTTCGTCTTCGACCCCGCGCGGAGCACCGGTACGCCGCTTGGCGACGCACGCACGCACGGACTGGTGCCGATCGTGCGTACGCCGCGCGGCACGCTCGTCAGCGGCGCGGGATCGCGATCCACCGACGACGGCGAGACGTGGACGGAGATCACCAAATTCCCGAACCTCAAGGAACAAGGTTGGCGACACGAACTGGTCTCGCTGTCGAACGGCTGGCTGCTCGCGTCGGAAATCCTCGGCCCGGGCGTGGGCGGCGAGCGAATCCGCTACGTGATCTCGCGCGACGACGGCCTCACCTGGAACGACGTCTTCGAGTACTACAACCCCGGCCGACCGATCGGCGGCCGCGCCTGTCCGCGCACCGTCGAACTGGACGCCGAAACGATCGGGGTCGTTTTCTACGACGTGAGCGAACAGCAAGACGGTGGCCCCGGCCTGTTCTTCCTGCGCATCCCGCTGGCAAGGCTGACGCAGACAGCGCCGCTCGCCGGCCCCGCAGCTCAAAGTGGGTCAGCCGAATGGCCCCAGTTTCTCGGTCCGCAGCGCAACGGCATCTCGACCGAGACCGGGCTGATGCAGACCTGGCCGACCGACGGACCAAAAGAAGTTTGGCGAGCGGCCGGCGGCGTCGGCATGTCCGGACTGGCAGTCAGCCGTGGCCGATTGCTGACGCTCGTGCAGCGCGACGCCCAGCAATGGCTGATCGCGCTCGACGCCATGACGGGCAAGACGCTCTGGCAGACCGCGATCGCTCCTGAGTATCGCAACCAGATGGGCGATGGTCCGCGCGGCACACCGACGATATCGGGCGATCGAGTGTACGCCTTCACTGGCGACGGGCGGCTCG
The DNA here is from genome assembly GCA_036758585.1 of Planctomycetia bacterium. Classification (GTDB taxonomy): domain Bacteria; phylum Planctomycetota; class Planctomycetia; order JALXBF01; family JBGPMX01; genus DAIOWH01. The sequence continues at coordinate 69,099 of DAIOWH010000004.1, read as the reverse complement.
TGGCGGTCGGGTTCAATGATGGAAAGCTCGCGTGGTCGCACGACACGGTCAAGGAACTGGGTGGCAAGACCGCGGAATACGGTATGGCGTGCTCACCGCTGATCGTCGGCGACCACGTGATCGTGACAGTCGGCGCTCCTCAGGCGACGGTCGCCGCCTATGAGACGCAGTCAGGCAAGCTCGCGTGGACCGCGGGCGACGACGTCGCCGGGTACTCGTCGCCGGCGCTGCTCGACGTGGGCGGCCGGCCGCAGATCGTCGTGTACACGGGCAGCTCGGTGCTCGGTCTGGCGCCGAAGTCGGGCGCGGTGCTCTGGCGCTATCCGTACGAAACGAACTTCGAGTGCAATATCGCCACGCCGCTCGCCTACAAGGGCCAGGTGTTCATCTCGTCGGGCGAGAATCACGGCGCCGCACTGCTCGCGCTCAAGCCGCGCGGCGACGAGTTCGATGTCCGGGAAGTCTGGACGTCGCAAGGCCCACAGAGCGTGCTGCGCAACGAGTGGCAGACGTCGATGCTGCTCGACGGCCACCTGTACGGCATGGACAACGTCGGCGGCGCCGGGCCGGTCACTCACCTTACGTGCGTCAACGCGGCCACGGGCGAGCGCGTCTGGCAGAAGGCGCGGTTCGGCAAAGGCAACCTGATCGCCGCCGACGGCAAGTTGTTTATCTCGACGATGAACGGCGAGTTGGTCGTCGTGCGAGCCACCTCGAAGGGCTACGACGAGATCGGCCACGCCGTCGTCATCGGATCAACCCGCCAGGCGCCGGCCCTCGCGGGCGGACTGCTCTACCTGCGCGACGACCAACATGTCGTCTGTCTGGATGTGCGACAGCGGTGACAGGGACCTGCGGACTAGCCCGCGACGCCCGGTGCTACGACAGCAGTAGCTCCAGGTCCTCGCGACCCAGGTTGCGGATCAGGCTGTTGTCGGCGTTGATGATGGCGTCGGCGAGGTTACGCTTGGTCTCTTGCAGCTTCAGCACCTTTTCCTCGACGGTGTCGCGGGCGATCAGACGATAGGCGAACACCTGCCGCGTCTGACCGATGCGATGCGTGCGGTCGATCGCCTGCGCCTCGACCGCCGGGTTCCACCAAGGGTCGAGCAGGAACACGTACTCGGCGGCGGTCAGGTTCAGGCCCAACCCGCCAGCCTTGAGGCTGATGAGGAAGAGTTTGCAGGCGGGGTCCTTCTGAAAATGTTCGACGCGGCTGCCGCGGTCGCGGGTCTTGCCGTCCAAATACTCGTACGGGACTTTGTCCGTGTCCAGCCGATCGCGCAGAATGGCCAAGAGGCTGGTGAACTGCGAAAAGACCAGCACCTTGTGGCCCTCGTCCATGACCTCCTCCAGTTGCGGCAGCAGCATGTCCAGCTTGGCGCACGGCTCGGCCTTGCGCGACTGGTCGATCAGACCGGGATGGCAGGCGGCCTGGCGCAGACGCAGCAGGGCTTCGAGTATCTGTATCTTCGACTTGTTGATGCCGTCGCGATCGACTCGGCCCAGCAGTGTCGAACGATAGTGGTCGCGCAGCTCGTCGTAGAGTTTTCGCTGCGCCGATTCGAGTTCGCAGTAGATCGTCTGCTCCAGTTTGGGCGGCAGATCCTTGGCCACCTGGTCCTTGGTGCGTCGCAGGATGAACGGCCGCAGCGCCTTGGCCAGCAGTTCGCGCGTGGCCGGGTCGGGGTTGCGAGCTCCAGCGCCGCCCAATCGCAGTACCGAGGCCGCACCGAGCATGCCGGGGTTCAGGAAGTCGAACAGGCTCCACAGCTCGCCGAGGTGGTTCTCGATCGGCGTGCCGGACAGCGCGAGCCGCTGCCTGCCGCGCAACAAGCGGACCGCCTTGGCCTGATCCGTGCTCGCGTTCTTCACCGCTTGCGCTTCGTCGAGGATCACAAAGTCGAACTCGGCGTCTTTGAAGTCAATCGCGTCGCGCCGCAGCGTGCCGTAGGTCGTGAGCACCACGTCATAGTCGTCGAAGTGAGCGACCCCCTTGGTCCGGTCCGTGCCCGTGTGATCGAGCACGCGCAACTGCGGCGCGAACCGAGCGACCTCCTGCTTCCAGTTGAACACGAGCGACTTGGGAACGACGACCAGCGACGGGCCGGACGCCGACTCTCGGTTGCTCGCGGCTTGGACCCCAGCCACCGAAATTTGCTGGGGGCTCGCAGACTCGACCCCAGCCAGCCGAACCGCACGCTCCGCGCGGCGCGATTCGAGCAGCGCGAGCACCTGAACCGTCTTGCCCAGGCCCATGTCGTCGGCCAGGCAGCCGCCGAATCGAAACTGCTCGAGGAAGTTCATCCAACCCAAGCCGTCGCACTGGTAGCTGCGGAGCTGGCCGACGAATCCGGCGGGCGCGTCCAGCGGCTTGATTCCGTCGAACCGTTTCAGTTGGTCGCGCGCGCGGGTGAATAGCTCGTCGCACGTCGCCTCGGGCTGCGACGCCAACAGCGCGTCGAGCAGCCCGACCTGGCTGCGGGTGAACCGCAAGTGGTCGTCATTGGCCGTGCCCAGGCCAGCCAGCACGCCGTACTTCTTGAGCCACTCTTCGGGCAACATGCCGAACGAGCCGTCGTCGAGTTCGACCGTGTTCTGACCCTTCTTGAGCGCGGCCAGCAACTTGGGCAGGCTGGCGGTCGTGTCGCCGTAGTCGACCGATCCGTGCAGCTCGAACCAATCGATGCCCGAGCTGACTTCGATCGTGATCTCGCCCGGTGTGCGATACAGCTTGCCCTCGGCCTCCACGCGCCAGCCGAGCGCGGTCAGTTCGGCAACCGCTCGCGGCAGGTGTTTCGGCTTCAATTCCAGCGGCGCGTCCTGACGACTCCAGCGCGACGCCGGCCGCAGTCCGAGTCGGCGCAGTTCTTCGTAGGCGGCGGTCTCGGCCGCCGTGTCGCGCGCGATCACGCGGCGGCTGTCCTTCTCGACCAGTCGCGGCCGGGGGTCGTCGTTCGGGATGACGTTGCCTTCGTAGTCGAACTCCAGCGCGGCGAGCAGCCGCTTGGGCCCCGATACTTTCTGGTCGGGGGCCATAACCTTCAAACACGGCTTCGGTGCCGCGACGACCTGCTCAAACCGCAACTCGTCCGGCATGTCGAGCTTTGGCAGCCTTGGCATCGCGAGCAACTCAGAGGCCAATTCCGCGCCCTCGTTGTGCGGCACGCAAATGGACCCAAGGGAACCGAGCACGCGGAACCAACTGGAGGCGCCAAAGTGCTCGAGCCGCGCGACGCTGTCCGCAAAGAAAATCAACTCGCCCAACAACGTTTGGATGGGTGGAGCAATCGGCAACGTCACGTCGCCGCGCCGGACAAAGGCGTTCAATCGGTAGTCGGCCTCGTCACCCTCGCGCTGCACGGCGACACAGAACTCCCACGGGCCGGCATCGTCCCACCGCAGCGGCCGCGGCTCGCCGTTGCCGTCGGTCACACTGCAGCGCCCGGTGCGACAGGCCTTTTCCACGAGCGAAACCATCAGGGCGGGCGGCACCACGTACTCGAGCGGTGCCGCATTGTAGTAACCGTACGAGTACATGCCGTAGTAGGACGACTGGTTGCGGGCGCCGAGCAACGTGTTGATGATCTCACGGTCGGCGGGGTTTGGCGCCCCGCGCAGCTCGTCCATCGAAAGTCGCGCCGACTTCGGCCGGGACCACTCGCCGTTCCGCTTGCGGTCGCGGAACTGAAGATTGAGGGCCAAACCGTCTAATTTCAGGCTGCTGGCCACGTCGACGACATACAGAAACTCTCGGCCCGCGGACCACTTTTGCGATCGGACGCCCGACGGCGGCGACGCCTGGGAGACGACCGCCCGAATCGAGTCAACCTGCTTGCGCCACGTGACGGCCGGCTTGGGCGGAGTCGCCGGCTTTGGAGTGGAACGAGCCTGGGTGCGGGGTTGCGGCGGACGGACCGGCTCGTCGTCCCATTCGTCGTGGTACGATTCGTCCACTTCCTCGTCGTATTCGTCGTCGCACTCAGCGTCGCCGCCCACCGTTTCATCCAGGTCGAACCATTTCGGCAGTTCCTGATTCGGCCCGCGCAGGTAGCTCAGGTCGTCGGCCCTGATGATCGCCGCCCAGATGTGCTTGCACGGCATGCACTCGCCTTGGCAGAACTCGCAGGTACATGAGCCGAAGAGGACGGCGCCTTCGCGGCGCAACTCGACGTCGTACCACCAAGTGCCAAGCACGCGCGCGGTCGCCCGGTTGTTGTTGCCGGTCTGGAAGCGGACTCTGCCGTCCGTCGCATAGGAATAGCCCTTGCTCTTGACTTCGCGTCCGAAGCAATCCGACAGACAGGCGACAAGAGATGCCTTTGCTGTCCTTGCCATCGACTAATTTTCCGTGAAACAAGACAGGAAACGGGTGCCATGACACCACCGGTCGCATTGCCTTTCAAGGCCTAAAGTATGACGAAGGGGGAATCTGGGGACCGGAGTTGAGGATTGCAGGCTGAAGCGCCAGGACGGAAACCGCGGCGACTCTTCGCTTGCGATCCAGGCTTCAATAGACCCTCACCAGATCGGCGGCTCGTTGGTGCTGCGGCCGTGCGCCTGCACGAGGTACGCCAACTGACCAATGTGATTGTTCAGGTGGGCGGCACAAACCAGCAGCAGACCAAACCGCGTTTCGATCGGGTCCTGGGCCTTCACCGCCGTCATCAGGTCGGCGTCGTCTTGAGATTCGACCGTGCGTACGACCATCTCGATCGCGTCTTTGAACCGCTCAAGCACCTCATCGGGTGCGTAGCCCGCCGGGTCGGTGAACTCAAGAGGACGATCGCGCACGTAGCCTGTGCCGGCGACGAGCGAACCTAAGTAGTGATTCAGGTTGCCCGTCATGTGCAGCAGCAAATGACCGACGCTGTTGCCAAACGAAAGCGGCTTGACCCAGAACTGGTCGGGCGGCGTGGCGCGGGCCGCTCGCTCGACACGGGCAGCCAGGTGGCGGAAGTATCGGACGAGTTCATCTCGCACCGTGCGCGACAAGTTCGACATCGGCAAACTCCTGGGCTGGACCACGACTGTATCAGTTCGACGCGGCTTGCTCCGAGCCGCGAGCGTAAGCGAGCGCCTAACTGGGTTGGGCGCTGACTGTATCAGTTCCAGCACTCGTAGTATAGAATCTCGCGGCGGCTGGCAATCAGCAGTCAGCAGTCGGCGATCAGCAGTCAACCATCGGGAATCCACGACATGAAAACGCACTTGTTCGTCGTTCTAACCATCGCGGCAAGTTCATCGCCCTTGTGTGCCGGCGATTGGCCGCAGTTTCGCGGGCCTGGCTCGTCGGGCGTCTCGGATGAGACGGGCCTGCCCGCGCACTGGGGGCCGAGCACGAACATTCGCTGGAAGACGGCCATTCCCGGCGCCGCGTGGTCGTCGCCGATCGTGTGGGGCGATCGCGTGTTCGTGACCACGGCAGCGAGCGACGCGGAACAAGAGGCGCCCAAGAAGGGACTGTATTTTGGCGGCGATCGGCTACGGCCGCGCGATGCGACTTATCGTTGGGAGCTGCTCGCGCTCGACGGCGCCGACGGCTCGATCGTCTGGCGCCGTGTGGCCAAACAGGCAAAGCCGACCACGCCGATCCACCTGAAGAACAGCTACGCCTCAGAGACGCCGGTCACCGACGGCGAGCGGATCTACGCCTGGTTCGGCGCGGCCGGGCTGTTCTGCTACGACTTCGCCGGCCGACTCGTCTGGGAAAAAGACCTGGGCACGTTCGCGACGCGGCTCGGATGGGGCACGGCCAGTTCGCCGGCCCTCGATGGCGACCGCCTGTTCGTGCTGTGCGACAACGAAGAGCGATCGTTCCTGGTCGCGCTCAACAAGAAGACCGGCCAGGAGCTTTGGCGCGTCGATCGCGACGAGAAGTCGTCGTGGGCGACGCCGCTGGTCTGGAAGACCGACCAGCGCACCGAGCTGGTGACCGCGGCCACCAAGCGAGTGCGATCGTATGATCCGGCCAGCGGCAAGCTGCTCTGGGAATTGTCTGGGATGTCGGTGATCGCGTGCCCCACGCCGGTCGCCGGCCGCGACCTGCTCTACGTCAGTTCGGGCTACGTACTCGACACGCGTCGGCCGCTCTTCGCCATCCGTCCGGGCGCGTCGGGCGACATCACGCTCGCCGACGACGCATCATCCAACGCCGGCGTCGTGTGGCGTCAGAAGTTGGGCGGCCCGTACAACCCGTCGCCGCTGGTCTACGGCGACCTGGTCTACGTGCTCTACGACCGAGGTTTTTTCGCCTGCTTCGACGCCGCCTCGGGCAAGCCGGTCTATGACAAGCAGCGGATCGAGCCGGGCGCGGGCGGGTTCACCGCGTCGCCGTGGGCGTACGACGGCAAGATCTTTTGCCTGAACGAAGACGGCGACACGTACGTGATCCAGGCGGGCCGCGAGTTCAAGCTCATCGGAAAGAACTCGCTCGACGAAATGTGCATGGCCTCGCCCGCGATCGCGCACGGCTCGCTGTTCCTCCGTGGCAGCCAACACTTGTACTGCATTCGCGCGATGACCGCCGCCGCGAAGCCGGCACCGTGAACGGCCGCTGGAAGCGGGTGTCTCGCAACGCTAAGATTGACCTGTCTAACGTCGCGGCGATCGGAGATCTCTCGCAATGAGCCTGGCAGCAGCAAGATCGATCGGTCGCAGGCGTCGTCGGCTAGGGCGGCTCTGGCCGATGCCCGTTCGGGAGACTGATTTGGGACACACCTACGCTGAGATCACGGTTCGTCCACTGGCGGGTTCGGCCAACTGCTGGACCGGCCGCGCACTCGTCGACACGGGAGCGACCGACACGTTTCTGCCGGCCCGCGTCCTGCGCGGACTGGGCATCCGTCCTGCTGGGCGGCGTAGCTACGAACTGGCAGACGGTACTGAGCAGGAGTTGCCCATCGGCTTCGGCGTCATCGAGGTGCTCGGCCGCGCCGCGGGCGGCACGCTGGTCTTCGCCGACGACAAGGAAGAGCCGCTGCTCGGAGCCACCGTGTTGGAATCCACGGGCTTCTGGATCGATCCGCAACGCGAACGACTTGTCCCGCGTCCACCCAAACGCAAGCGATCCCGATGAACGCGCGCCGGGGCGATGGATGCCATGACGGTCTTCATTCCTTGCTCCCCCGTGCCCTCATGTTCATGCGATGTCTGAGCCTGATGTTACTGGCGGCCATCGGTCCCGTCCAAAGAGCACGCGCGCAGCAGATGCAGTTGGGGCTGCGCCTGCCGGCGGGCTTTGAGGTGATCGAGTTCGCCGGCAGCGACCTGGCCAACGACATCTACAGCATGACGATCGACCCGCGCGGGCGAGTGGTCGTGGCGGGGCGCGGCTACGTGCGCATCCTGGTCGACGACGATCGCGACGGGCGAGCCGAGCGGGCGATCGAGTTTGCCGACGGACCGAAGGACGGCGCGATGGGCCTGTGGTGGGAAGGCCCGGCGCTCTACGTCACCGGCGACGGCGGCTTGCGACGCTACGACGACCAGGACGGCGACGATCGGGCTGACGGACCGAGCCAACTGGTCCGCGCGATGAAAACCGGCGGCGAGCACGACGCGCACGACATCAAGCGCGGACCCGACGGTTGGCTGTATGTGCTGTGCGGCAACATGACCGGCATCGACCGCAAGTTCGCGACCGAGCCGTCGTCGCCCGTGCGCGAGCCGGTCGCGGGCTGCGTCATTCGTTTCGCACCCGACTTCGGCGCGGTCGAGGTCGTCGCCGACGGATTCCGCAACGCCTATCGCATGGACTTCGGCGGCGACGGCGAACTGTTCACCTATGACTCCGACAACGAGCGCTGCGTGTCGCTGCCGTGGTACGAACCGACTCGGTTCTATCACGTGGTCGCCGGCGGACACTACGGCTGGCAATCGCCGCAGCGCGGCCAGTTCTTCCGGCTGCCGCCCTATCTTCCCGACGTGGTCGCGCCGGCGGCGTACCTCGGCCGCGGCTCGCCGACCGGCGTCGCGTGCTATCGCCACGCCCAGTTCCCGGCGGCCTATCGCGGCGGGTTTTTTCTGGCCGACTGGACGTTCGGCCGAGTCTACTACTTGCCGCTGGAGCGGACCGGCGACACATTCACCAGCAAGCCGCAGGTGTTCCTCGAATCGGTCGGCGACAACGGTTTTGCACCGACCGACCTGGCCGTGCATCCTGCGAGCGGCGACCTGTTCATCGCGATCGGCGGTCGCGGCACGCGCGGGGCGGTCTACCGCGTCCGGCACTCGGCCGGCCGACGCGACTTCACGCCTGCGGAGTTGGCGAGTTTCGCGCCGCGACCACGCGGCCCGGTCCGAACCGCAGTGCGACCCGGCGGCGATGCCGACCGGCCGATGGCCTGGGTCCGTCGCATTCAAATCGCGCTGGGCGGAATCGGCGCCGCGCGACACTTGGGCGCCGTCTGGGAGGGTTTCACTGCCAGACACGACGTCGGCGAGGTCCGCTTGGACCGTGAATCGGCCGATGACGTCACGGCCAAGCTGCGAGCGATGTTCCCGAGCACCGACCCGAATCTCGACCGCGAACTGGCCCGCACGCTCGCCATGATCGAAGACGATGATCCCGGCGTGATGCTTCGCGTCGCCGAGCGGCTGACGGCCGCGTCGTCGCCCGCCGATGACGTTCACTATCTCGCGGCGCTGGCTCGGCTACGCGGCGAGCGGCCGACGCCCGTGACCGAGCGCACCGCCCGCACTTTGCTTGCGCTCGATCGCAAGTGCGACGAGCGCGGCATGACCCGCGAACGCAATTGGACGCTGCGCGTTACGGAGATACACGAGGCGCTCGCCGCAAGGGACCCACGTTTGAACGCCCGGCTGATCGCCGACGGCGAGTTCGGTCGGCCCGACCACGTTGTGTTCGCGCAGGCGAAGGGGTTCGATCACGTGCGAGCGGCCGAGGCGGTTCTGCTCGCGGCGCGCGACGCGAGCTACGAGTGGACGCCCGACGTCGTCGCGCTCGTGGGCCGGTTGCCCACCGAGCGGTCGTTTCCGATCGTGCGCGGCCTCTGGGAAAACCTTGGCCTCCACGAATCCATTCTGCACGTACTCGCCCGCGAGCCGAAGACGCAGGATCGCGAGCGGTTCCTGAGCGGCCTGGGGTCGACACAGTTCGAGACGATCGGCCTGTGCCTCGACGCGCTCGAGCGTCTACCCGCCGCGTCGCAGGCGACCGACCTGGCCGTGCTGGTTCGCGCGGCGCGCCGGCTGAAGGGAGGCAAGGAGGAGGACCGGCTGCGCGAGCGGGTCGGCAAGCTCCTGCGAGCGACGACGCGGCAGGAGTTGGACGCGAACGACGCCGACGCTTGGGCCGCATGGTTCATGCGCACCCACCCGGCCGAGTCTGTGAAGCTGACCGGCGCCGACGGCGTCGATGTGACCGCTTGGACCGCGCGGCTCGATCGAATCGACTGGACCGCGGGCGACGCGGCACACGGCCGCGACGTATACCAGAGGACCGGCTGTGCCGGTTGCCACGCCGGCGCTCGCGCGCTGGGCCCAGACCTGCGCGGCGTGGCCGGCCGCTTTTCACGGCAGGACCTGTTTACTGCCATCCTGCAACCGAGTCGTGACGTCTCGCCGCGCTATCAAGCCACGCTCGTGGCAACCGCCGACGGCCGGGTCTTTCAGGGTGCGATCATCTACGAGGCGGTCGGCAGCCTGATCCTGCAGACCGGGGCGGACAAGGTAGTCCGCGTCACCGACACCGACATCGCCGAGCGCCGGGCGACGCCCCAGTCGCTCATGCCCGCCGGACTAATCGACAAGCTGACGGATCGCGACATTGCGGACCTGTATGCGCACCTGAGGTCCTTGCGCTGATCGCGGCCGTGGGGGCGGGCTTCCAGCCTGCCCGCCAGTTCCTTCCAAGATTGGCAGGCTGGAAGCCCGCCCCACGGGGGAACAAAACCATCGCGAGCCGCCGCCGAACGTGGTAGAAACTTATGCGATCGCCCGCCATGAAAGCACTCGATCGGGAGCATTCCATGCCAGGCACGACCATTCGGTTTGGGGCACTTGCCCTCGTATCACTTGCCACGGCGACATTCTTGGCAGCGCGCGCGGCCGGGCCGGCCGCGGCACAATCGGCCGCAGGCGTGATTCCCGTGGGCGCCGACGGAAAACCGCTCAATCTCGATTTCGAGAGCGGGTCGCTCAAAGACTGGACAGCGACGGGTGCGGCGTTCGCCGGCCAGCCGATTCGCGGTGACACGGTCGCGCCGCGGCGCCCCGACATGAAGAGCGAACACGCGGGCCAGTTCTGGATCGGCGGCTACGAGCGGGCCGGCGACAAGCCGCAAGGCACACTGACAAGCGCGGCGTTCCGAGCGACGCACCCGTGGGCCAGTTTTCTGGTCGCCGGCGGGCCGCACGAACGCGAAACCTGCGTCGAGCTGGTGCGCCAGGACAGCGGGCAGGTTTTTTTCCGAGTGGCCGGACACGAGACGGAAAACCTCGAACGCGTCGTCGTGGACCTGTCGCCACACGCGGGCAAGGAGATATTCATTCGCCTCGTGGACAAGCACAGCGGGCACTGGGGACACATCAACTTCGACGACTTCAGGTTCCACGATCAGAAACCCCAAACCCCGAAGCAGCAAGTGCAGTCGCCAGCCGATGTGTATCAGTTCGCCGGCCTGGCGCCGGAAGAGGCGGCGAAGGCGATGACCGTGCCTGAAGGTTTCAAGGTGACGCTGTTCGCCGGTGAGCCGGACGTAGTGCAGCCGATCGCGATGGCGATCGACGACCGCGGCCGCGTCTGGGTCGCCGAGGCGTACTCGTACCCGACCCGCGTGCCGGACGATCAGGCGAAGGACCGCATCTTGATCTTCGAGGACAAGGACGGCGACGGGAAGTTCGACGAACGAAAAGTGTTCGCCGACAGGCTGAATCTGGTGAGCGGCCTCGAACTCGGCTTCGGCGGCGTCTGGGTCGGAGCGGCACCGTACCTCATGTTCATCCCGGACAAAGACGGCGACGACGTGCCGGACGGCAAACCGGAAATCCTGCTCGACGGCTGGGGCTATCAGGACACGCACGAGACGCTGAACGCATTCACCTGGGGACCGGACGGCTGGCTCTACGGCTGCCACGGCGTCTTCACGCACTCGCGCGTCGGCAAGCCGGGCACGCCCGACACCGAGCGAGTGCCGATCAACGCAGGGATCTGGCGCTATCACCCGACCAAACACGTCTTCGAGGTCTTCGCCCACGGCACGTCGAACCCGTGGGGCGTCGATTTCAACGACTACGGCCAGTGCTTCCTGACCGCGTGCGTCATCCCGCACCTGTATCACGTGATCCAGGGTGCCCGCTATGAACGGCAGGGCGGCCAGCATTTCAATCCGTTCACGTACGACGACATCAAGACGATCGCCGATCACCGGCACTACGTCGGCAACCAATGGCGTGACGCCGACCGGGCGAAATCCGACGATCAAGGCGGCGGCCACGCCCACGCCGGCGCGATGATCTACCTCGGCGGCACCTGGCCGGAAAAATACCGCGGCGCCATTTTCATGAACAACATCCACGGCGCCCGCATCAACATGGATTATCTCATCCCGCTTGACGATCGCGTGCCACAAGAGGGTAGGGTGGGACAAGCGCAGCGCCGGCCCACCAATCCGAACGATGACGCAGACGGCGGGCCGACGCTGCGCTTGTCCCATCCTGCAGGCTCCGGCTACATCGGCAGCCACGGCCCCGACTTCATCAGGACGAACGACCTGTGGTCGCAGATCATCAACCTGCAATACGGCCCGGACGGCAACGTCTACATGATCGACTGGTACGACAAGAACCAGTGCCATCGCGTCGAGCGCGACGTACACGATCGGACGAACGGGCGGATTTTCAAAGTTAGCTATGAGGCCAACCAGGCGGACCGTTCCGTTCCCGGCGTCGGCGAGGAGAAACCTCCGTTCCCCGCCAGCCTGAGAGGGCGAGGTTGGGCGTTCAATCTAAAAGAACTGAGCGACAACGAGTTGGTCGACCTCCAATTTCACCCGAATGACTGGTACGTCCGACACTCGCGGCGAATCCTTCACGAGCGAGCGGACGCGGGGGTTCTCAACGTCGCATCGCTGGAAAAACTACGCCAGCTTGCGCTGAACGACGGCGACGAGACTCGGAGGCTCCGGGCCCTGTGGACACTGCACGTCACCGGCCGGCTGTTTACCAGCCCGCTGGAGGTCGACAAGGCATTGCACAACGACAGCGCCTATGTTCGAGCGTGGACCGTCCAGTGTTTGCTGCAGGGACTGTCGCCACCAAGACGCACCAGTTCAAACTCGCCGATCCTGGAACGACCCGGCCGGGTTGCTCTTATTGACAGCTTGGCGAAGTTGGCCGACAGCGATGCTTCGAAGATCGTTCGTTTGTATGTTGCCGCTGGCGTTGCACGCCTGTCGCCTGACGAGCGATGGCCAATCGTCCGCAACTTGATTCGCCACTCGGAAGACGCCGCCGATCCGAACCTGCCGCTCATGATCTGGTACGCAATGGAGCCGCTCGCGGAGGTGGATGCGAGCCGGGCGCTGCATCTGGCCAGCCATTCGGAAATACCCATCCTGCTGCAGTTCATGGCGCGGCGGGTTACGTCGATCGGCACGCCGGAGGCGATCGGCGCGGTGATCGACCGAATGGCGACAACGGATGACGCGAAGAAACGGCTCGTGCTTTTGAAGGGCATGAGCGACGCGCTCAAGGGCCGCCGCCAGGTCGCTATGCCGAAGGGCTGGCCGGCGCTCGTCCTGGAGCTGCGAGCGAGCGGCGATGAGGAAACGCGGCGGCTCGCGGACGGATTGGGTGTCACGTTTGGCGACCCGAAGGCGATGGATGCGCTGCGCATGAAACTGACCGACGCCAAGGCCGACATGAGCGAACGGCGCGAGGCGGTGCAAACGCTGGTGGCGGCGCGCGATCCGGGGCTGGCGGCGACGCTGCAGAAACTGCTCGCGGAGCCGGCGCTGAGGCGCGACGCGCTTAGCGGGCTGGCGGCGTACGATGACGCGGAGACGCCGCAGATCGTCCTGGGCGTCTACACCCAATTGCCGCTCGAAGAAAAGCGGCTCGCGCTGGCGACGCTGGCGTCGCGGCCGGCTTACGCGCGGTCGCTCGTGGCGGCCGTCGGCGAGAAGAAGGTGCCGTCGAGCGACCTGTCGGCCGATCTCGTGCGGCAACTTCGCAATCTGCCCGACGAGGAATTGAAGAAGCAAATCGCCGAAGTCTGGGGCATCGTGCGCGACACGCCGGAGGAGAAGGCCCGCGAGATTCGCCGCTACCGCGGCATGATCGCGGCCAGGCAGGCGACGCCCGACGACCTGCCGCTCGGCCGGGCTGTGTTCGCCAAGACGTGCCAACAGTGTCACACGCTGTTTGGCGCCGGCGCGAAAATCGGACCCGATCTGACCGGATCGAACCGCGCGGACCTCGCGTACCTACTGTCGAACGTCATCGATCCGAGCGAGGTGGTCGCGAAGGAATATCAGCCGAACCTGATCGCGACCAAGGATGGCCGCGTCATCACCGGCCTCGTGCTGAAAAAGGAAAACGCGGTGCTCACGATCGCCACCGCGACCGAGACGGTGACGCTGCCGGAAAGCGACATTGACGAGATGCGTCAGGCCGACAAGTCGATGATGCCCGACGACATCTTGAAGCAACTCTCCGACGACGACGTGCGAGCGCTCGTCGCGTACCTCGCTAGCCCAGGACAAGTGCCGATGCTCGCAACGGCCGACAATGTGAAATCGTTTTGGAACGGCGTGGACCTTGCCGGCTGGGACGGCGACGCGGGGCTTTGGTCGGTCGAGCGCGGCGAGAACGGCACGGCGGAAATCGTCGGCAAAACGGCCGGTCTCAAGCACAACGAATTCCTGCGCAATCACCTGCTCGTCGATGACTTCAAGCTCACACTGAAGGTCAAACTCACGCCGAACTCGGCCAACAGCGGCATCCAGTTCCGCAGCGAACCGATCGCGGGCGGCGAGATGCGCGGTCCGCAGGCCGACGTCGGCGCCGGCTGGTGGGGCAAGCTCTATGAAGAGAACGGACGCGGACTGTTGTGGGACAAGTCGGGCGAGGCGCACGTTCGGCCCGGCGAGTGGAACGACTACGAGATCATCGCCGTTGGCAGCCGCGTTCGCACGTTCATCAACGGCCAGCCGTGCGTCGATCTCGACGACCCGGCCGCCAGCCGGCGCGGCATCATCGCCCTGCAAGTTCATTCGGGCGGCGCGACCGAGGTGCGGTTTCGCGACCTGCGCCTCGACCTCAATCCCAAATAGACCCGGAGCGGTTGTCGGACAGGTCGGACAGGTCGGACAAGTCAGACGAGTCGGACGAGTCAGACGAGTCTTGCCCGGCCGATGGACAATTGAACTCGGCGCGGGCATAATCGCGATCCGTCTGGAATTCACCGGACGCATCCGGCTCACTGACTGATTCAATTGCGGAGGATCACGATGGCGAAGGCACTCAACATTGGCATGATCGGATACGGGTTCATGGGGCGGGCGCACTCCAACGCATATCGCAAGGTGTCGAACTTCTTCGACCTTGAGTACCGCCCGGTCCTCAAGGCCGCGTGTGCTCGCAGCGCCGACAAGATCAAGGCGTTCGCCGACCAGTGGGGCTACGAGTCGATCGAGACCGACTGGCGAAAGGTGGTCGAACGCAAGGACATCGAGGCCGTCGACATCTGCGTGCCGAACGACCTGCACCGCGAGATCGCACTGGCCGCCGCGGCGAACAACAAGATGATCCTCTGCGAGAAGCCGCTCGCGCGGACAACCGCCGAAGGCGAGGACATGGTAAAGGCCGTCGAGTCGGCAAAAGTGGCGAACACCGTCTGGTACAACTACCGTCGCGTGCCGGCCGTGACTCTGGCCAAGCGGCTGATCGACGAGGGGCGACTGGGCCGCATCTTTCACTACCGCGCCGTGTTCCTGCAAGATTGGACGATCTCGCCCGAACTGCCCCAGGGCGGCACCGGCCTGTGGCGACTCGACGTCGCCGCCGCCGGCAGCGGAGTCACCGGCGACCTGCTCGCCCACTGCATCGACACAGCCATCTGGCTCAACGGATCGATCGGCAGCGTGTCGGCGATGACCGAAACGTTCATCAAGGAACGCCGGCACACGCTGACAGGGAAGGTCGAAAAGGTCGGTATCGATGACGCGTGTGCATTCCTCGCCCGGTTCAAGAACGGATCGCTCGCGACGTTCGAGTCCACGCGCTACGCTCGCGGGCACAAGGCGCTGTACACCTTCGAGATCAACGGTGAGAAGGCGTCGATCAAGTGGGACCTGCACGACCTGCATCGGCTCGAGTATTTCGACCACAAGGACGAGGGCAAGCTGCGCGGCTGGCGGTCGATCCACGTCACCGACCACGGCGGCGATCATCCGTACATGGACAAGTGGTGGGTGCCGGGCCTGCAGATCGGCTACGAGCACTCGTTCGTGCACCAGGTCGCCGACTTCCTCGACGCCGTGGCCAAGGGCCAGCCGTGCTCGCCGACGTTCCGCGAGGCGCTCGAAACCACGCGCGTCTGCGACGCCGTGCTGGCGAGCGGCAAGACCGGTCAGTGGGTGGGCGTGTAGTGACCGACGGCTTCGGCTCATCAGACATTCTTCAAAGGACGACCATGAAATACGGCATGAACCTGCTGTTGTGGACCGGCGAGATGAACGACGGAATGACGCCGGTCGTCGAGATGCTCAAGAAGACCGGCTACGACGGCGTCGAGATACCGATCTTCAACACCGGACTCGACTACAAGGAATGGGGCCGGCGACTGGACAACATCGGCCTCGAACGCACCGCCGTGACCGTACGAACGGCCGACGACAACCCGATCAGTCCGGATGCGAACGTGCGGGCCAAGGGAATCGACGCGACCAGGCGGACGCTCGACTGCTGCCGCGCGGCCGGTTGCACCAAACTCGTCGGCCCGTTCCATTCCGCGCTCGGCCACTTCAGCGGCAAGGGGCCAACCGCGGATGAATGGAAGTGGGGCGTTGAGAGCATGCGCAAGGTCGCCGAACACGCCGGCAGCGTTGGCGTGGTGCTCGGCGTCGAGGCGCTGAATCGCTTCGAGACGTACCTGCTGAACACGCACGCCGATTCGGCGCGGTTCGCTCGCGAGGTGGCCCACCCGAACTGCCGCATGATGTACGACACATTTCATGCGAACATTGAAGAGAAGAGCATCTCGGGCGCGATCCGCGCCTGCGCCGACGTGTTGTGCCACGTTCACATCTCTGAGAACGATCGCAGCACACCCGGCCAGGGCAACGTGCGCTGGGCCGAGAACTGGGACACGCTCAAGGAAGTCGGCTACGACGGCTGGCTCATGGTCGAGGCGTTCGGCCTGGCGCTACCCGAACTGGCCGCCGCCACAAAGATCTGGCGACGCATGTTCGAGAGCGAAGAACAACTCGCTCGCGACGCTCTGCGATTCATGAAGACCGAGGTGGCCAAACGCTGGAAGTGATAAGCCAACAGGTTTGAAACACAGAGACACAGAGAACACAGAGGTCGTGAATCCCAATCAATCCTCTGTGTGCTCTGTGTCTCTTCGTGTTTCAATGTCTTCTCACGCCCCCTCCTCCCCGCGACTTTGCGCCTTCGCGTGAGAACCCCTGCTCCATCGACCACCCAGAGCACCGGCAACGGCGCTGACAACGCCCAGCACCGAGGTCAGCAACGATCCTGCGCCGAGCCAGTCGCCCAGACGGGCGTAGGGTGCGAGGCGGCGATCGAGCGGGACGGCGCCGATTAGGATTTCGCTGGCCAGACCGGCCGTTCCAGACGCCGCCCCCGCCGCCTGCCGAATCTGGCCGCTCGAATCGACGATCGCCGAAATGCCCGTGTTCACCGCCCGAACCAGCGGCCGACGGCACTCGACAGCGCGAAACACGCTGATGGCCAGGTGAATCTCGTGCTCGGCGCGGCGCCAAATCCCGGGCGACGACTCGCCGTCGGCAGCCACGCCGAACCAGCCGTCGTTCGAGATGTTCACCAGGAAATCCACCGGATCGGTCGCGACATACGACCGGGCCGCCTGTGGCATCGTGTCCTCGAAACAGATCAGCACGCCGAACCGCAACTCCGACCCGCCGACATTCCAGCGAAATCGCACGCGCTCGGTCCCCTCCGTCAGACCGTAGTCTGAACTCGCGTGGGGCGTGAAGATGTGCAGCCACGGCAGCCAGTCGCGCAGCGGCAGATACTCGCCCCACGGGACCAGGTTCACCTTGTGATACGGCGGCGCGATCACGCCGTCGGGCGCGATGAGCAGCGCGGAGTTGTAGATCCGCTCGTGCGTCGTGCCGATCTCTTCGTAGTTCACGCCCATCAACATCGGCACGCCCGCCCGCCGCGCCATCGCGCCCAGCATGTTGCGAACATCGGCCGCGTAGTCCTGCACCTTGGCAAGCTCCGCCTCGGGGTCGCGAAACAACCGCCGCAGACTCTCGTCGGTCAGCGCGGGGTCGAGCGACAGAAAATAATCGCGAAACGCCGTCTCGGGCCAAACGACGAGGGCGGGCTGCAACGCCCGCGCCTTGTCGAGCAGCTCGCGATAGCTGCGGTGAATCTCAGGAATCCGCTCCTTGTCCTCCTTGACCCGCTGAGGGATGTTCGTCTGTATGATCGCGATCGGCGGAGATTCGCCGTCGTCGCCGTCCGTTTCGAGGTTTCGCCAGAACCCGTAGCCCAAGGTTCCGCCCAACACCGCGACGAGACAGGCCAACCGCCAAACCTGCTCGCGCGCGACTCGCGTTCCCGAAGCGGTCGGCCGCAACAGCGGAGCGGCAAGCAGGTCGACCAGCCAGCCGTTGAACATGGCGACCACGAAAGTCACGCCATACGCGCCGGCCACGTCGGCGATCTGAATGAGCAACGTGTGGCGGTACTGCGAGTGCGCGAGAAAGTACCAGGGGAAACCAGACATCAGCCAACTGCGCAGGTACTCAAGCCCCACCCAAACGACCGGAATCGCGATCATGGCGGGCGCTCGAAATCGCAGCACGGCCACGCGCACGATCAACAACCAGATCGGAAAGTACACCGACATGTACGTCGCTAGCGTGCCCCAGCCGTAATAGCCACTCGGCCCCTCGTCGTCGGCGTGACGCAGCCACTGGACGGCGAGCAGACTGAAGACCATGCCGCCGATCCACGCGGGCCGATAGATCGGCCGCGATCGCCACGGCGTGCGCACGAGTGTCGCCAGCGGAACCAGCGCGAACCACACCAGCCAGCTCCAG
The DNA here is from genome assembly GCA_036758585.1 of Planctomycetia bacterium. Taxonomy (GTDB): domain Bacteria; phylum Planctomycetota; class Planctomycetia; order JALXBF01; family JBGPMX01; genus DAIOWH01. Next base: position 50,815 of record DAIOWH010000004.1, on the reverse strand, counting down.
CCGATCGGTGGAAAGCTCAGCCACAGCGCGAGGCCGCTCATGTATCCCGGCCGCGACCAGATGAGCCACTGCCCGAGTCGCACGCCGAACCGCGCCAGGCGCGACCTCCGCAATTCTGCTTGGTTGCCTGTGTGGGCGACGGGACGATTCATGCGGACAGTTTAGCGACCAACGCGGGACACCGTGAGTAGACAAATGCCAGCGCCGCGAGGCGACCACTCACCAGTCGCACGCCAGCACCTGAACCGAATCGCCCGCCCGCAACTTGTGATCGCCCGGCGGAAAGAAAATGAAGCCGTTGGCCTCGGTGGTCGCACGAAGGTCGGGTGAGCCGAGCCACGCGACCGGTCTGACGCTGCAGCCGGCATCGCCGAACTCCAGCCGCGCGGGCCAATAGGTCGGCCGGTCCGATCGGTAGTTCTTGTCCTCGCTGAGCGTCGCGGTCACGAGCGGCGACACGGCGGGCGTCAGCCCCAATATCTGACGTATCGCGGGCCGGACGAATAACTCGAAACAGACGATGACGCTCACGGGATTGCCGGGCAGGCCGAAGACGAGAGTGGAGGGTTGAGCGTTGAGAGTTGAGGGTACTTCTGGACTCTCAACCACTCCGAACCAGACCGGCTTGCCTGGCTTCAGATCGACCTTGTGAAACACCTCGCGCACGCCGAGTTCGCGCAGCACGCCGGGTACGAGGTCAAGATCGCCAGCCGAGACGCCGCCGGAAAGTATGAGGATGTCGGCTTCGAGACCCTGTGTCGCCCGACGCTTCAGGTCGTCGGTCGTGTCGCGGGCGATGCCGAGATACTGCGGCGTGGCACCGGCGCGAGTGACCAGCGCGACGATCATCGAGCCGTTCGAATTGCGAATCTGGCCGGGACTGGGCGATTCGTGTGCTTCAACGATTTCGTTACCGGTCGAGATGATTGCCACGCGCGGTCGCGGGCGGACCGCGACTCGTGATTGACCGACTGCCGCCAGCAGCCCAATCTCGGGCGGACGCAGACGTGAACCAGTTCGAAGCACGACCTGACCACGGCTCACTTCCGCACCGCGGCCCATGACGTTTTGGCCGGGACGAACGCGTTCCTCGCGAATGGCCACGCGGCCACTGCCGGTCGTCGTCCGCTCGATCATGACGACGGCGTCCGCGCCGGGCGGCATTGGAGCGCCGGTCATTATTCGCACCGCCTGGCCCGGACTGATCACTCGGTCGTCCGGCCACGGCGCCTGCCCCGCAACGATCTCGCCCGCGATTGCCAGTTCGGCGCGCCCGCCGACGAGATCCTGCGCGCGAATTGCATAACCGTCCATCAGCGCCTTCGAGTACGGCGGCAAATCAAGATCGCTGGACACGTCGTCGGCAAGAACCAGGCCGAGAGCATCAGCGAGGGTCACGGTTACCGGATCGAAACGGCCACAGTGGGAAGCGATAAGTTGCTGAGCTTCTTCGATGGTCCGCATGGACTCAAGCTGCTCCAGGTCCAAAGTCGGCCGTCCCCGGTCCGATGGGATCGCCTAACCTCCAGATCGTCTGAACCTCCGCTGGCCAGTCCGTCGGCACAACTGCCGCGACACCTATCGGCAGGTCGAGGGTAACTGTGGCGGGTGTCGACAGGATGATCTGCCCCGTTAACAGGCCGGCAACGGCAAACGACGTCCCAATTGCATTGCCGAAACTCGAATTCGTTCGCAACACGATTCCGTCGCGAAACCGCAGCATTCGGCCTTTGCCCTCCGGGTAGTCGACCGACGCTCCGACCTCAAACTTCATCCGCTTCCCCTGACTCGCAGCAGGTACCGGGATTGGGACTCGCGCGACTCCGAACGCCGCCGGCTCGCAGTCGATCACCACGGCAATCGCGTCAAATGTCGGTCTCGTCATGAAAAACCCGCGTGCGGGCCTCATCGCAATCGTACCGTGGCAGCGCCGTTCGTGTCTGTTCTGAAAATAGGCGCTTAGCACACAAACCCCATCCGTGGAGTCGACTACAAAGGCGAAACAAAAGCCACCCCGGTCGAAGAAAGCAAGCTTCAGACGACGCAAAAAGTCAGGAGCCTCGTCACGACGAAAGTGAACACGAAGAAACAGGGCCAGTCCAACCGCAACAACGACAAGGCCGCCCACTCGAATCGACCACGTGAGAGAGTCAGGCTTGTCGGACGTCCATGCAATCGGCGCGGCGATCCCACCGATGAAGATAAACAAGATGCAGACCGCTTTGATGAATTCCCGCATAGTGTTCACCGTCGGACAAAGTTAGCGAGTAACTGAATTCCTGCGTCGCCCGTGAGGAAGCTCTCCGGGTGAAACTGCACGCCTTCGATCGGCCATGTCTTGTGTCGCACGCCCATGATCTCGCGTTCGACGCCGGGGTCGTCGGTCCACGCGGTGACGATGAAATCGGGCGGCAGCGTGCCGTTCTTGATGATCAGGCTGTGGTAGCGCGTCGCCTCAAACGGGTTCGGCAGGCCGCGATAGACGCCCTGGCCGTCGTGGTGGATCATCGACGTCTTGCCGTGCATCACGCGGCCGGCCCGCACAACCTCGCCGCCGAACACAAACCCGGTGCACTGGTGGCCCAAGCACACGCCGAGAATCGGTACGCGCGGCGCGAACGTGCGGATCACCTCGTTTGACACACCCGCCTCGCGCGGCGTGCAGGGGCCAGGCGACACGATAATGTGCGTCGGCCGCGCGGCCTCGATCTGGGCGACCGTGATCTTGTCGTTGCGATGAACCTGCAACTCAATCTTCGGATCGATCTCGCCCAGCCGCTGCACGAGGTTGTAGGTGAACGAATCGTAGTTGTCGATGAGCAAGACCATGCGTCGCTTTCGCCGTTGCTTGGCGACATAGCTTATCCCTGGGCGGCGGCGATACGCAACGAATCATCTCGTCGAATCTCCGGTTTGGTGGTGTTACACTGTGGTCCACAGGGCACGACGGTCGGCGTGAGCCGCCACCCAAACCAAGTAGTCCCAATGGAGCCACCGATGCAGCGCACTCTACATCTCGTCGGACTAGTCTTCGGCGTGTCGCTAGCGGCACTCATTGCGTCGGCGCGGGCGGAAGATGACTGGGCCGACCTCATCCGCCTCGCCGAGCCGGCAAAGGCCGCCGTCCAGGGCGATTGGACCAAGACCGCCGACGGCATCGTCACCAAGGCCGCGGCAGGTTCACGCCTGGTGCTGCCTGCCCGACCGGCCGGTGAATACGACTTTCGCGTGACGTTCACACGGCGAACTGGAGTACACTCCATCGCGCTGTTCTTCGTCGCGAGGGGCAAGCAGGCATCGTTCGAGGTCGACGCCTGGGGCGAGCACTTGGCCGGCATCCAGTGGATTCGCGGAGAAGACGTCCGTGCCAACACGACTCGTGTAGCGAATCAAACGCTTGAAAATGGCCGTCGTTATACAGCCGAGGTGCGGGTCCGCCGCGACCGAGTCGAGGCCTACTTGGACAACAAGCTGCTCGCAACCCATCGGACCGACGGATCGGACTTGAGCCTGCTCGATGTCTGGCGACTTCCCGATCCGCAGTCGCTCGGCATTGGCGCGTGGGACTCCGAGACTGTGTTTCACAGCGTCGCCGTGCGTCGGGTCAGCGGCGAATTGGTCATGGGCGCCGCATCGACCCCGTCGACCGCGCCGCCCGCCAAGTCCGCAGCGACGAAGTCGTCGGCCCCAACGAAACGAACGACGCCGGCGGCCGGCGACGCGCCGCGCGTGTTGCTGGTTATCGCCAACGAGCATTTCTTCTACCGCGAATACGCCGAGCCGCGAGAGGAACTGGAGCGGGCCGGTTGCATCGTCGAAGTTGCCGCGGGCCGCAAGACCGCGTGTCGGCCGCACCAAGGATCGGGCGAGGGGTCCGACGGCGGCGTGGTGCAGCCCGACCTCGCGCTCGCCGACGCCGACCCGTCGCGCTACGACGCGATCTTGTTTGCGGGCGGTTGGGGATCTTCGATGTATCAATACGCCTTTCAGGGAACCTACGCCAACGCCGCGTACAACGGCGATCGCAGCAGCAAGGCAGCGGCCAACAGGTTGATCAACACGTTCATTCAACAAGACAAGTACGTTTGCGCGCTGTGTCACGGCGTGTCGGTGCTGGCTTGGGCGCGAGTCGACGGCCGCAGCCCGCTGAGCGGCAAGCGAGCAACCGGGCCGACGCTGGCCGGCCCCGCGGGCAACTATCCGGGCCGACGCGGTGCGGCCCCGCCGTCGCGCTGGAACGCCGAAACGAACGGCGCGCGAATGGTCGCCCCCAATTCGATCGGAGATCCCGGCACGCCGGCCGACGACATCGTGATCGACGGCAAGATCATCACAGGCCAAGACGACCCCTCCGCACGCGAAATGGGTCGCCAACTCGCCCGCCTGCTGACCGCCGATCGCAACCGGGCAAAGTAGTCATCATTCTGCACGAGCACTAGGCGGTAGGAAGCGGCACGACGCGATGTTCGCGGGCGGCGCAGTAGACGGCGTCGACGAGCCTGATCGTGCCGAGGTTGTCGCGGCCGCTGACTTCGGGTTCGGTGTCGTCTTCGATGGCGACGAGAAGCTGGGCCATGGTGCCGACAAAGGCGTCGGGGAACCACACCTCCCTCCACCGCGGCGCGAACCAGTAACCGGGTCGCCGCTTGGTGGTGAAGTCGAGCGTGCTCGGCGTGCGGGCCGGATAGCTCGGCCAGCCGATTGTGCCGCGCGCCAGTCCGTCCGTGCCCTCGACCCGCCACCGAATGTAGATGTCGCTCTCCGAACCTTCGCGGGCCGGCCCAGTCCATACATCGTCCCACGCCGCGGCGCGGCAGCCCGAATCGTACTCCAGAATGTACAGGTTGATTCCGTCGCCGTGCGGAAACTTGGTGCGCGGGTCAGGCCGCGTCGACGCCATCACGCGGTCGGGGTTGCCAAACCAGTAGCGAAACGTGTCGAGGTGATGGATCGACATGATGTAGGTCGAAAGCGAGTGCAGTTTCTCGGACCACGGCATCCAGTGTGGGATCGCCCGCATCTCGATCGTGCCGAGCACCGGCTCGCCCAGCCAGCCGCGCGAGAGAACGTCCTTGAGCGCTCGCACCGATTGGTCGTAGCGCATGTTTTGATTCACGCCCAGCTTGACGCCGGCGGAGTTGCACAGCTCGACGATCTGCGTCGCGTCGTGCAGGTTCATCGCGAGCGGCTTCTGGGCGAGTATGCCGCGCACATGGTCGTTGTGCATCACGGCGTCGCGAACGATCGCGAGTTGCTGGTCGGGCGGGACAGCGACGTCGACGACCTGCACGTCCTCGTCGTCGAGCAGTTCGCGGTAGTCGGCGTAGACCTTGGGAATCGCGTGCTGCGCAGCCACGGCCCGCGCGTGATCGGGCGTGCGCGACGCGATCGCGACTACCTTGAAGCCGGCCTGCCGGTATGCGACCAGATGACAGTCGCGAACGATGAAGCCGCTGCCGACGACGCCGATCGCCAAGTCACGGCGGCGCGGCAACCGCGGAAGGTAGTCGAGGTTCAAGTCAAGCGGCGGGCTGTCCATCGTGAGGCGATGCGGCTACTTTTTCTTTTCGTCGGGCGGCTGTGTCGGCTTGACCGTCTGGATCAGTTCCTCCAGCGTGCCGGCCCTCAGCCGATTGTCGGTTGTGCCGCCCGAGCGGCTGCTGCTCACAAGCTGCGGCATACCCTCGGCGAGGTTCGAGCGGCGCAGGAACAGCAAGGCGAACGAAGTATCGGCCATCGCGCCGCGGTCGCTCTGCCAGCTTCCGTTGGGCTGCTGAGTCTGGACGAGCACGCTGGCGCCGCGGCTGTACCAGTCGACGCGGCCAATTCGGGCCAGGCCCAGCGCGACGCCGACGCGCTCGACCGACCAGAGGAAATAGAGCGATGAACGCGCGTGAATGCCGCCGACATAGGTCTCGACTCGCTGGATGCCCTGTTCGAGATCGGCGTCGCTTTCCATCTTGGGGCCTTTTCCCGGCGGCGCGGCGCCGTCTTTCGCGGGCGGCTGGTTGGTCATCTGGGCCTCGACGACCTTGTGGCCCTTGGCGAGCGCCAGACACATCAGGCCGGCGCAGGTCATCGCGTCGGTGTCGCCGCCGCCGCCATAGCCCCAGCCCCCCTGCTGCGACTGGGTGGTACGGAACCGACGTTCGACGCGCTGCATGGTCGCCGACACATCGAGGCCCGCTCGGCCGGCGGCCCAGACGCCGAGCACGCCGAACTGAGTATTCGAGTTGTCGCCGAAACCGGCCTGGGGCACACGCGACGGCCCTTGGATGCGTCCGCCACGACGTGGCTGCGCGGCCCCCTTGGCCTTGGGGTTGTTGGTGACGCTGGCGGGCGGCGTGGCCGGAATGATCGGGCAGACGTAGTGCCACCCACCCGAACTGAGTTGACCCGCCACGAGTCGGCTACCCAACTCCATAATCAGTTGCGTGTCGCTGGAATCGCCGGCGCGCGACAGGAACAGAATCGCCAGCGAGATATCGTAGGTCATCACGTTGCTGGCCGCTCGCGAGCGGACGAACTCGACCGCTTGTTTCATGACAGGGTCGGTGGCAGCGACACCGTTTTCGGCCAGCGCCAGCCCGACCAGCGCGGTGATGCCAAGCTCGTGGCTGCCGTATTCCCAACTGCCGTCAACGCGCTGCTGCGTCTTCAGGAACTGAACCCCGCGTCGAACCGCAGCGCGAATCTGCGCGTCGCCGTCACGATCCTGGGCTGACGCCGGGGCGAGCCCCAGCGCGACGGCTGTCACACAGGCCAGAGCGAAAAGTCGCAGCTTCATCTGATTGGCCTCGGCCCATCAACCCAACGGCCACCTGAGAGTATTGTCGTCTTTTTGGAGCCGGTTTCAACGCCCGAGTGCCGCGGCAATGCGAGAACGCATCTTTTCCATGGCGTCGCCCTCGTACCTGCCTTGCGGCCACGGGATGCGAATGCCATCGCCGGCCGACCGAGGAATGAGGTGGAAGTGGACGTGGCCGACGACCTGGCCCGCCTCGCGACCGTTGTTTTGCACGACATTGATCGCCGGGGCGCCGGTGGCAGCAAGCACGGCCCGAACCAGCCCGGGCAACTCGGCCGCCAGCGCTGCGGCGGCCCCGGCCGACGTATCGGCGAGGGTCGCGAAGTGCTCCTTCGGTACGGCCAGCGTGTGGCCCGGCGCGATCGGGGCAATGTCGAGAAACGCCAGCACCGCGTCGGTCTCAAGCACCTTGGCCGATGGAATCTGGCCGGCGACGATCTTGCAAAATATGCAGGACGGATCGCTGGGCATGGGTTCTGACCGTTGGTCGTGGGCACGTTTCAAGAGTGCCCAGCCATTTCCTCAACGACACGAGCCCGTCCGGAACGGCACCCTAAGACTAAGTACTGCTCCACATTGAAAGGGGTCCGAATTCGTTTAACCCCGTTTAACCCGCAGCCGCAGGCGAGGCACAACAAACGTCGGCCATGCCTCGTCTGCGGCTGCGGGTTAAACGACCGAAGCCGATTTCAGACCCATTCAATGCGGCACAGTACTAAGACCGCGCTCAATCGTTGCCTTCCTTGGACGCTTCCTTGCCCGAGGCCGGTGTTTCGCCGGTCACCAACGAAATCATGGCGGTGTGGCCGGCATCGCCGAGCCGGCGCTTCGTGAGCTTGACGATGCGGGTGTAGCCACCGGGCCGGTCGAGATAACGAGGGCCGATGGCGCCGATGAGCTTCTGAACGATGGTGTCGTGTTCGTCGTCGTCGATGCGGTGGTTGCCGATGCGCGAGATCAACTGGCGTCGCGCGTGCAGGACGGGCGCAGCGGCGGCTCGCCACTCGGACATGGCCTTGTCGTGTTCCGGAGATCCCTTGGTCAGGCCGGCGGCCTTGGCGCGGAGTTCTTCGGCGCTCTTGTTCGCGATCGCGCCAGTGCGGGCCAGCGTGATGATCTTCTCGGCGAACGGACGAAGTTCTTTGGCCTTGGCCACCGTGGTCACGATCTCTTCGTGCTCGAACAGCGAGTTGGCCATGTTGCGGAACATGGCCTTACGGTGAGTCGCGTTGCGACCCAGTTTGCGTCCACGTTTGCGATGTCTCATGGTGAAGCCCGTTGAACGGTTGAACCGCCCTCGAGTCGAACGAACCGCGTTCAACCGTCGGTGGTTTCAGACCCAATGTGGTTAGGTGGTTTGCGTAACCAGGCAGCCCAGATCGAGGCCGATCTCCTTGAGCTTGGCGCGGACCTCTTTTAGCGTCGTTTCGCCGAAGTTGCGGACCTGCAGCAGCTCCTCTTCGCTACGGCTGACGAGGTCGCGAACGGTCGTGATGCCTTCGACTTCCAAACAGTTGGTGGCTCGCACCGAAAGTTCGAGTTCGGCGAGGCTCATGTTGAGTTTGGCTTCGAGTTCGGCGTCGCGATGCTCGGGCTCGAACAGGCGGCTCGGCTTTTCTTCGATGGGCATTTCCGGGCCGGCCTCGAAGTACTGCACGAACGGATTCAGGTGCTTCCGCATGATCTTCGACGCCTCGACCAGCGCCAACTCGGGACCGACAGTGCCGTCGGTCCAGATGCTGAGCGTCAGCTTGTCGTAGTCGACTTTCTGACCGACGCGGGTCTCTTCCACGTGGTACTCGACGCGATGAACGGGCGAGAAGATCGCGTCCATCGGGATGACGCCGATCTCCTGTTCGTGTTCCGGCTCCTCCTCTTCAGCGAGCGGTCGGTAACCGCGGCCGTTCTCGACGGTCATTTCGAGCACAAACGGCACGTCGTCGGTAAGCGTTGCGATGATGTGCTCGGGGTTGATGATCTCGACTGATTCGTCCAGGATGATGTCGGCAGCGGTGACGACGCCGCGTTCGTGGCGATCAATGCGCAGCACCTTGGTTTGGTCCGAGTGGTTTTTGACCACGACGCCCTTGAGGTTCAGCACGATGTCGGTGACGTCTTCGACGACGCCCGGGATGGTGCTGAACTCGTGGTGCACGCCCTGAATCTTGACCTTGGTGATGGCACTGCCTTCCAGGCTGGACAGCAGGATGCGCCGCAGACTGTTTCCGACCGTGACGCCGAAGCCGCGCTGAAACGGCTCGGCGATGAATCGACCGAACGTGTCGGTCAGGCTCTCGCGATCACACACCACCCGGCTCGGTAGTTCCAGACCACGCCATCGGATTCGCATAGACTCGCCTCCAAAAAAAACCCACCCTGGGCCGCTAGTCGTGAGGCCGGCGAGGCCTCACGCGAGTTGTTACTTGGACAGGAATTCCACCACAAGCTGAACCTGGATCGGCACCGACGTGTCGCCCGCGCCGGGCAACCGGACCACTCGACCTTCCGGCGGTTCGGTGCTGGTCAGTTCCAAGAACTCGGGCACGTTGGGTTTCGTTTCGGCAAAAAATGGCTTCACGATGTTCTGACTCTTCGGCCGACTCTTGATGGAAATGACGTCGCCCGCCTTGACAAGGTAGCTGGGGATGTCGACGCGGTTGCGGTTAACGAGCACGTGACCGTGTTTGACCAGTTGCCGAGCCTGGGCGCGGCTGCGAGCCATGCCAAGTCGGCATACGATATTGTCGAGCCGACGTTCGAGCAACGACAGCAAGGCATCGCCGGTGTTGCCCGGCGCCCGGCCGGCAATGGAAAACAGGCGGCGGAACTGGCGTTCGAGCACGCCGTAGTAGCGCTTGAGCCTTTGCTTCTCGCGCAGCCGCACACCGTAAGGGCTGGTCTTGCCCTTCTTGAACTGGTGCATGCCGGGCGGATACTCGCGGCGTTCAAACGCGCACTTGGGCGTATCGCACCGCGTGCTCTTGAGAAAGAGCTTCATGCCTTCGCGACGACACAGCTTGCAAACAGGGTCCGTGTAGCGTGCCATTTGGTCTCAAATCCCTAAACTCAAGATTCCAATCCCAAACAAAAAAATGGTCCGATCACACGCGACGACGTTTCGGCGGGCGGCAGCCGTTGTGCGGTAGCGGCGTGACGTCTTCGATCGCCCGCACCGTGATGCCGGCCGACTGCAGCGCCGTGATCGCCGACTCGCGGCCAGATCCCGGCCCCTTCACGCGCACGTCTACTTCCTTGACGCCGTACTTCTGGGCGGCCTGGGCCGCGGTTTCCGCCGCTCTTTGCGCGGCGAACGGCGTGCTCTTGCGGCTACCCTTGAATCCGACAGTACCGGCTGACGCCCAGCACAGCGCCTCGCCGTTGGTGTCGGTGATGGTGACCGTCGTGTTATTGAACGTCGCCTTGATGTGGGCGATGCCCCGCGTCACGTTCTTGCGGACTTTGCGTCGTTTTGCTTTTGCCACAGATCACAGCCCTTCGTTGCGTATCAGTGTATTGTCGAGCGTTTTTCAAACTGGCGACGCCGTTGTGCCACGTCGAAACCGGATCGCCGTTAGCCGCGAAGTTCCTTGACGCCCTTCTTGCCGGCTACCGTCTTGCGTGGACCCTTGCGGGTACGAGCGTTCGTACGGGTGCGTTGGCCTCGGACCGGCAGGCCGCGACGATGACGGAACCCTCGATAACAATTGATCTCGCGCAGCCGCGCCACGTTTTGTTGAACCTGGCGGCGCAGGTAGCCTTCGACCACATACTCGCGTTCCAAGATCGCCGCGATGCGGGCGAGCTCATCATCGGTCAGGTCTTTAGCCCGCGACACGATCGACACGTTCGCTTTGCGGCAGATCTCGATCGCGGTCGCGGGGCCGATGCCATAGAGGTAGCGCAGCGAAATCGGCGTCGGCTTGTTCGGCGGAATGTCAACACCCAGGATACGAGGCATTCAAGAACCTCCCATTTGCGGCATGCAGCTCAACGATCAAGCCACGCGACGGCGCGCCACCAAGTCGCGTCGTCAGCCTTGGCGCTGCTTGTGGCGCGGGTTGTTACAAATGACGTACAACTTCCCGCGACGGCGGACGATCTTGCAGTTCTCGCACATACGGCGAATGCTGGAACGAACTTTCACGGAATCAAACCCCCGGTGCTCGGTGGCACGATCTTCGCACGGTCGGAAAGCGGCAGATTATACGCAGACAGCCTGCGGCCGTTCAATGCGAGCCGACGCCGGGCTGGTGAGTATTTCGGGCCCCGAGGCAGTTATGGCCACGGTGTGCTCGAAATGAGCACTTAGCCGCGAGTCCTTGGTCTCCACCGTCCAGTGGTCGCGACAGACACGAACCTCTTTGGTTCCCTGGTTCACCATCGGCTCAATCGCGATTACCAGCCCCTCTTCGATCCAAAAGTCGTTCTTGAGCAGTTGCTTGTTCACGAAGTTCGGCACCTGTGGCTCTTCGTGCATGCTGCGTCCGATGCCGTGCCCGACGAACTTCTCTACCTGGGTGTAGCCGTGCGAACGAACATAGTCGTCCATCAACTCGGCGATCTCGGACCACTTGCGCAACCGACCCATTTCGCGAATCGCCAAGTTCAGACACTCTTCGGTGACGTTGAGCAGCCGCTGGGTTTCGGGCGAGACGCGGCCGACAGGCAACGTGGTGGCCGAATCAGCGCACCAGCCGTTCAGCCGGCATCCCGTGTCGACGCTGACGATGTCGCCTTCCTTCAGACGACGGTCGCCGGGGATGCCGTGTACGACCTGTTCATTGACCGACACGCAACTGGCGGCCGGAAACGGCGGCTTGTTCTTGCCGTTCTGGACGCCGGTAAACAGCGCGACGGCCCCGTATTTTCGAAAGATCTCCTTCACGGCCCGATCCAACTCAATCGTCTGTGCGCCGGGGACCGCGCGGGTGCGGACCGCTTCGAGCGCCTCGGCGACTACCTTGCCAGCCTCACGGATCAGGCCAATCTCACGCGGTGACTTTAGAATGATCACAGGCGCCTCAAAAACACCAACCCCGTAGGCGGCATGCCGTTCGTCACGGTTCGGATTTGCGGCTACACTCCCAAGGTCTTCAGTATTCTCTTGTATACCTCATCGACCGTACCGGTCCCCGAAACTTGTCGCAAGATTCCTTTCTCGCCGTAGTACTGCCCTACCTCGGCTGTTTGCTTGTGGTATATGCTGAGCCGTCGGCGGATGGTTTCGGCTTGGTCGTCGGGCCGTTGCAGAAGCGGCTCGCCACACCGATCGCACCGGCCCGGGGTCTTGGGGGGTAACCATTCCACGTGGTAGTTCGAGCCGCACGCGACGTTGCCACAGGTTCGCCGGCCGCTCAACCGCCGCACGACCTCGCCATCGTCGGCCGTCAGCAACAGGACCGCATCAAGCCGTTTGCCCGCCTCCGCCAGCGAGCGGTCCAACGCGGCCGCTTGTGCGGACGTGCGTGGGAATCCATCGAGCAGGAATCCCGTGTCGCAGTCCGGTTCGCCGAGCCGCTCGGACGCCATTTCCACCATGATCGGATCGGGGACAAGTTCGCCGGCATCGACGAACGGCTTGGCCCTGCGTCCGGTAGGCGTACCACCGGCAATGCGCTCGCGGATCATGTCACCCGTCGAGATGTGACTGATCCGAAAGTGCTCGCGCAGCAACTTGGCCTGAGTTCCCTTGCCGGCCCCAGGTGGTCCCAAGAAGACCAGACGCATGAGTAGTCCATATCCGACCGGTTCTCAGCCCTTGTCCAGCAGACCGGAGTAGTTGCGCATGACCAAGTGGCTGTCCATCTTCTGGACCAAATCGAGCGCCACGCTGACAACGATGAGCAAGCCCGTGCCGCCGAAAAAGCTGGCTATGTTCTGATCTACATTCAATGAACCCGAAACCGCGCTGGGCAAGACCGCGACGACGGCAAGGAAAGCCGCGCCGACAAATGTAATACGCAGCATTACCTTTTCCAGATACTCGGCGGTTCGTCGCCCTGGTCGGTAGCCGGGAATGAAGCTGCCGAGGTCCTTGAGGTTTGTGGACATGTCCTTCGGATTGAACGTGATCGCCGTCCAGAAGTAACAGAAGAAATAGATCAGCGCGATGTAGCAGAGATTGTAGGCATATCCGTATCGATCGAACGAATCACTGATCAGGCGAATCCAGCCGAGCCACCAGTAGTTGTCGACGTGCGGTATCTGGGCAAGCGCGCGGAACAGTAGTGCCGGAAACATCAGTAGGCTGGAGGCGAAAATGATGGGCATCACGCCGGCCTGGTTTACCTTGAGCGGTAGGTACTGCCGCATCCCACCAAACACGCGTCGGCCTCGCACATGCTTGGCCGACTGGGTCGGAATGCGCCGTTGGCTTTGCGTGATCGCTACCACTCCGACGATGACCGCAACGAACAAGAGGGCGAGCACGATGACCTTGTCGAGTCCGTACTTGGCGCCGCTCGCCGCGAGTTCGGGTGTGAAGTTGGAAAAGAGTTCGTAGGCTGCCATCGGCATGCGGGCGCAGATGCCCGCCATGATGATCAGACTGATGCCGTTGCCAATGCCGTACTCGTCGATTTGTTCGCCGATCCACATCAGGAAGACCGTGCCGGCAGTCATGATGAACACGGCCACGATGCCGGGAAAAAGGTGATAGCCGTTGACTGGGTCCCACCATCTCATTTCAGGATTCACCAGTTTCTCCTGCCCCATGAGATACTGAGCCCAGAACAAACTCTGAAAGAAGCTGAGGAGCACGGTAGCATACCGCGTGTACTCATTTATTTTCTTTCGCCCGCTTTCCCCTTCCTTCATGAGTTTCTCAAGCGAAGGCACCACACTGGCCAGGAGCTGGAAAATAATCGACGCCGAGATGTACGGCATGATGCCCAGGCCGAAGATCGTGATGTTGCTGACGTCATTGATCCCGGCGAACATGGCCACGGCGCCGAACGCCTTGCCCCAGTTGGACCCCTGAAGACTCTCCTTCCAGGCAGTCGCACCGTGTTGATTGACAATGGGCAGGGGGATCCACGAACCCAGCCGGAAGATCGTCAGCAGCAGAACCGTCATGAGGATCTTCTGCCGAAGCTCCGGTACCTTGAACAGTGTGGCGAGTTTTTCCATGTCGTTCGCGCCACGATCACGAGGCGCTCTGTGCCGGCTTCTGGGCGACAAGCTCGGCGCTGCCGCCCGCGGCCGCGATTTTGGTGCGGGCCGATTCGCTGAAGCGGTCGGCCCTGACGGTAAGTTTCTTTCTTAATTCGCCGTCGCCCAGAATCTTGACTCCGTCGCAGCGGCCGCGCACCAGGCCCAGCCGGCGGAGCGAATCGGCGTCGACGGTCTCGCCGTCCTGGTAGGCGCCGTCAAGGTCGCTGACGTTGACGATGGAAAAGGTCAGCGCCCAACGGTTGTTGAAACCGCGCTTGGGTATGCGGCGGGCGATTTTCATCTGGCCGCCTTCGAATAGGCGATGCGGCTTCTCGGCGCCGGAGCGGCTCTTCTGGCCCTTCGACCCACGCGAGCCGGTTTTGCCGTGACCCGACCCCACGCCGCGGGCGACCCGTTTCTTGCGCCGGCGACGATGGACGCCGACATGAACTTGACTCAGATCCATTAGAGCGGCACTCCTCGCAGACGTTGAACTTCTTCGGCGGTGCGGAGCTGGCTGAGAGCGTGCAGAGTCGCCTTCACCAGGTTGATCGGATTGCTCGACCCGTACGACTTCGTGAGGATGTTCTGGATGCCGGCCGCTTCGACGACGGCCCGCACACTGGCGCCTGCGATAACGCCCGTGCCGGGCGCCGCGGGAAGCAACACGACGCGAGCCGCGCCGAACTTGCCTTCCGTGCGGTGCGGAATCGTTGTCCCCTTCAGCGACACCTTGTTGAGCCGACGCTGGCCGTCCTTGACCGCCTTCTCAACGGCCGGCGGCACTTCGTTGGCCTTGCCGTAGCCGAAGCCGACTCGTCCCTTGCGGTCGCCGACAACGACCAAGGCGTTGAAACTGAAGCGCCGGCCACCCTTGACCACTGCGGCGCACCGGCGGATCTTTACAACGGTCTCGGCGAATCCGTCCGACCGCTGTGGCCCATCGCCATCCTTGCCCTTGCGTTCGCGTTCACGTGTCTTTGCCACGATGACCTGCCTTTGATTCGTTTTAGAACTGCAACCCAGCCTGGCGCGCGGCGTCGGCCAAGGCCTTTACCCGGCCGTGATACTTGTAATGCCGGCGATCGAACGCGACCTGGGCGATGCCCTTTGCTTTGGCCCGTTCGCCCAGAACTTTGCCAACCGTCTCAGCAGCCTTCTTGTTGGCGCCCGACTTCAACTGAGAACGGACGTCTTTCTCGGTCGTGCTCGCCGCGACCAGGGTTCGGCCGGCGGAATCGTCGACGATCTGGGCGTAAATATGCTTGGAACTTCGGAAGACGGCAAGCCGAGGCCGCTCGCCAGTTCCAAAGAACCGCTTCCGCACCCGAAGTTGCCGCCGAACCTGACGGACTCGTTTGATTTCCAGCGCGTACATTACTGAGCCGCTCCACCGGCGAACGCCTTGCCGGCCTTGCGCCGCACTTGTTCGCCCTGATACCGGATTCCCTTGCCCTTGTACGGCTCCGGCGGACGCTTCCGCCGAATCTCAGCCGCAACCTGGCCCACTTGTTGTTTGTCGGCGCCCTTGATGACGATGTGCGTCGGGTCGGGCACTTCGATAGTGATCCCCGCCGGCGGATCGACCACGAGCGCGTTGGCCCAGCCCACCTGCACGTGCAGTTGTTTACCCTTCAGGCTTGCCTGATAGCCGACGCCCTGCACTTCGAGCGTCTTCTGGTAACCTTCGGCGACGCCCTTGACCATGTTCGTAATCAAACGCTGCGTCAGCCCGTGCAGCGATCGGCTCAGTCGTTCGTCATTGGGCCGCGAGACGGTGATCTTCGATGCAGCCGCGTCGAACGCGACAGCCATGGCCGGATGATATCGAAACGCCAGTTCGCCCTTCGGACCCTTCACGCTGATCTGGCCATCGGCGAGATTCACCTTCACACCGGCGGGGACGCTGACTGGTTGTTTGCCTACGCGCGACATCGCTTCGCTCCTCGTTCACCAAATGCGACAGATCACTTCGCCGCCCAGCTTGCGGGCCCGGGCCTGGCGGTCGCTCATCACGCCCTTGCTGGTCGAGAGCACGCTGATTCCCATGCCGTTGCGAACCGGTTTCAGATCCTGCCACCCTTGATAGACGCGGCACCCCGGCTTGCTGACGCGGTCGATTCGCGTGATCACTCGCTCGCCTTGCGGTCCGTACTTCAAATGCACCCGCAGGTGTGGCACAGGCGTCGCCTCCACCAACTCCCAATCCCAAATGTACCCCTCGTGCTTGAGCACCTGCATGATGCCGGCCTTGAACTTGGACGCCGGAACATCGATCGCCGGACGTTCAATACGCACGGCGTTGCGAATCTGGGTGAGCAGGTCGGCAATCGGGTCTGTCATCATTGCGAAGGAACTCCAGAGGTCAGAGGTCAGAGGTCAGAGGTCAGCCCAATTCGCTGACGTCTGACCTCTGACCTCTCTTCTTCCTACCAACTCGCCTTCCTCACGCCTGGAATCAATCCCTGGCTGGCCAGGTTGCGGAAGCAAATGCGGCAACAGCCGAACTTGCGGTACACCGCCCGGCTGCGTCCACAGAGTTTGCAGCGGTACACCTTGCGTGTGGAGAACTTTGGTTTCGCGGCGGCCTTCAGTCGCCAAGCTTTCGGGGCCATATTCTGTTACCAGTCTTTCGTGTCTCGAAACACAATGCACAGAGACCACAAGCCTGATCTCTGACTTTTCTGACCTCTGTTCTCTGCCCTGACTCAACTCGTGCGGAACGGCATGCCAAACTCGCGGAGCAGTTCGCGGGCCTCGTCGTCCTTGTCCGTGGTAGTGACAAACGTAATGTGCATCCCTTGCGTGTGGTTCACCTTGTCTGGGTCGACTTCGGGGAAGATCGCCTGTTCCGTGACACCCATCGAGTAGTTGCCGTTGCCGTCGAAGCTATTCGGGTTCAGGCCGCGGAAGTCGCGAATACGCGGCAGAGCGACCGAGATCAGCCGGTCCATGAACTCATACATCCGCTGCCCGCGCAGCGTCACCTTGGCGCCGATCTCCATGCCTTCGCGGAGCCGAAAGCCGCTAACCGCCTTCTTCGCCTTGGTGACCGTGGGCTTCTGGCCGGTGATCTGTGTGAGGTGTCCGACCACCTCTTCCATGATTGTCTTGTCCTGGGTCGCGCGGCCGACCCCCATGTTCACGACGATCTTGTGCAGGCGCGGCAGCGAGTTGCGGTTGCCGCGGCCCAGTTTGTCCGCGAGTCGCTGCACGATCTCGTCTTTGTAACGTTGTTGCAGTCTTGCCATGACACCCTCAGATTCGTCGTCGCCGCGTCTGGCGGCGGCCTTCGCGGTTCCGCCTGCCTACTTCTTTGTTGCGTGCGCCGTTCTCGGTGGGCTGATCACTCCCAAGCTGCTCGCTCGGCCCGCCCGCTCGCACTTTTTGCAATACCGTTCCTTCGATCCGTCGGCCAAGAAACGCTGGCCGACTCGCACGCCGCGATTGCACCGCGGACAAACCAACAGCACGTTCGACGCGCTGATCGGCATTTCCTTGGACAACCGACCGCCTTGCATATTCTGGCGACTTGGCCGCACGTGCTTATACACGCGGTTGATTCCTTCGACCACGACCCTGTCGTCCTTGTGGATCACGCGCAACACCTTGGCGATCGTGCGATTCGCGGCCGTTCCCTTGTCGTCGCCGGTGATCACTTCGACCAAATCGTCGCGTCGCACGTGCATTGTCTTCCGCCTTTCAGTCGCTGACTAGACTACCTCGGCCGCCAGGCTGACGATCTTCATGAAGTTGCGTTCGCGCAACTCGCGGGCGACGGCTCCGAAGATGCGCGTGCCGCGCGGGTTGTTCTCGGCGTCGATGATCACGGCGGCGTTCGAGTCGAACCGCACGTAGCTGCCGTCGTCGCGACGCGTGTTGGCACGGACGCGGACCACGACCGCCTTGACTACGTCGCCTTGCTTGACTTCGCCGCCGGGGATCGCCTTCTTGACGCTCGCGACGATGATGTCGCCGAGGCCGGCGTAGCGGCGTCGCGTGCCGCCCAACACCTTGAAGCAGCAAATCTCTTTCGCGCCGGTATTATCGGCGACGTCGAGGTATGTTTGTTCTTGGATCATGTCTGCCCTTCCACGGCGGCGATTTCATCCGCCATCGTCCCCGCTCCGCGAGCGATCACTCGCACGATCCGCCACGACTTCAACTTGGACAGCGGCCGTGTCTCCATGATCTCGACCTGGTCGCCGACCCTGGTTTCGTTCTTTTCGTCGTGCGCGTAGCAGATGGTGCGGCGGCGCAGGATCTTGCCGTAGCGCGGGTGCCGCACCAGTCGGGCCAGCTCGACGCGGCGGGTCTTGTTCATCTTGTCGCGAGTGACCACGCCGACCGCGGTCTTTCGCACTGCACGCTCGCTCGACATCGGTTCGTCCGTCCTACTTGCCGGCGGTCGCAGCCGCCTTCATTTCGCGTTGGCGTTGAATCGTCTTGATCCGCGCGATCTCGCGGCGGGCCTTCTTGATTTCGCTCGGCGCCTCGACCTTTTCCGTCTCCGACTGGAACCGAAGCTTGAACAGGTGCTCGGTGGTTTCGCGCAGCGTGATCGCAAGCTGCTCGTCGCTCATTCCGCGTAGTTCTTCGGGCTTGCTCATGGCTGATCCTCTACAGCGTCGGCCGCCGCTTTACGAAGCGGCAGCGCATCGGCATCTTGTGCGCGATCTTGGCGAAACAGGCACGGGCCGTCTCTTCGGGCACGCCGCCCAGTTCAAACAGGATCGCGCCCGGTTTGATCACGGCGGCCCAAAACTCCGGCTCGCCCTTGCCTTTACCCATGCGGGTTTCCGGCGGGCGAGCGCTGACCGGCTTCGATGGAAACACACGGATGTAAAGCCGCCCCTCGCCGCGCACAAAGTGGCTGGCGGCGACGCGACCGGCCTCGATGCACTTCGCATTCAGCCAGATCGGCTCGAGCGACTGCAGTCCGTACTCGCCGTACTCCACCGTATTGCCTTGCGTCGCGCGGCCGCGGATCCTACCCCGCTGGCTTTTTCGCCACTTGACGCGCTTGGGCATTAGCGCCATCGTCAGCTCCCTTGTCAGACAAGTAATCGCCCTGGTTGATCCACACCTTGATGCCGATGTGGCCCTGGGCGGTCTTGGCCTCGTGGAATCCGTAACTGATCTTCGACCGCAGCGTCTGCAGCGGGATCGAGCCGGCGATCGCCTTCTCCTGGCGCGACATTTCCGAGCCGGCGAGCCGACCGGAAAGCTGCACCTTGATCCCCTTGGCGCCCGCCTCCATCGTTTGCTCGAGCGTCCGCTTCATCGCGCGGCGGAAACTCGCCCGCTTGACGAGCTGCTCGCCAATCTCCTCGGCGACCAGTTGAGCGTTCAGCTCCGGTTTGTTCACCTCTTCGATCTTGATGTTGATGCGGCGCTGAGTCAGGTTCTGCAGTTCTTCCTGGAGCTTCTCGACCTCTTGACCCTTGCGCCCAATGATCACGCCCGGCCGTGCGGTGTGCAGCACGACCTTCACCTCGTCGCGAGTCCGCTCGATTTCAATCTTGGGGATGCCGGCGAAGCTGTACTTTGCCTTGACCCACTTGCGTATCTTCTGGTCCTCGACCAGAAGGCTCGAGAACTCGTGCTTCGACGCGTACCAGCGCGACTTCCAATCTTCCATCACGCCGGTGCGAAAGCCGACCGGATTGATCTTCTGGCCCATGTTATTCTTCCTCGCCTTCTTCCTCGTCGCCGAACATCACCTCGGGGTCTTCCAGCTTCACGCTGATGTGGCAGGTCCGCAGCTTCAGGATGTGGGCCTGGCCGCGGCAGCCGGGCAACACGCGGCGCTGACTCGGCGCGACGTCGACGCGCAGATCCTGAATCATCAAGTCTTCGGGGTGCCGGAACCCGCGATCCTCGGCGTTGGCCCGGGCGCTCTTGATCACTTTTTCGATCAGCCGCGCCCCGCGGTTCGGCATGAACTGAAGCGTCTCGAGCGCCGTCTCGACCGACTTGCCGCGGATGACCTTGGCCACCGGCTGCAGTTTTTTCGCGGACATCGGTGCGTAACGGTGCGATGCTACGTACGGCATGGTCAAACTCCATCTAGCTGTCAGCGATCAGCCGTCAGCTCTCAGCCTTCAGCAAGTTGCGGGGGTGGGATTTGAACCCACGACCTCCAGGTTATGAGCCTGGCGAGCTACCACTGCTCCACCCCGCGGTGTTCATATCAGGTTTCATCTCACTAGCCCTTGGCCGGCGCACCGCCCTCTTCCGCCTTCGAACTGCGGCCGCCGTGGCCGCGGAAGATGCGGGTCGGAGCGAACTCGCCCAGCTTGTGTCCCACCATATCCTCGGTGACGAACAGCTTCAGAAACGTCCGGCCGTTGTGTACCAAAAAGTTCTGGCCGATGAACTCGGGCACGACCGTACACGACCGCGCCCAGGTCTTGATCGGTTCGCGGTCGCCCACGGCGCGGGCCCGCTCGACCTTGCGCAGCAGCTTCTCGTCCACGTACGGACCTTTTTTCAGTGATCGTCCCATAAGCGTTTGCCCCGCGATTATCTCAGGATGCCGATGCCATAACGTCGTGAGCGCCGTCGCCGGATGATCGCGGCGTTCGATGGTTTTCGTCGCCGTCGCGTCTTGCCGCCCTTGGCCAGCACGCCGGTTGGGCTGCACGGATGCCGGCCACCCTTGGTGCGTCCTTCGCCGCCGCCCAGCGGGTGGTCGACCGGGTTCATCGCCGTGCCTCGCACGGTCGGCCGGATACCACGCCAGCGATTGCGGCCGGCCTTGCCGATGCGAATGTTCATGTGGTCGGCGTTCCCGATCACTCCGATGGTCGCTCGGCAGTCGGCCGGGATGCGTCGCACTTCGCCCGACGGCAGCGTGATCTGAGCCCAGCGACCTTCACGGGCCGACAGCGTCGCGCTGGTGCCGGCCGACCGACAAAGCTGACCGCCGTGCCCCGGCTGCATCTCAATGTTGTGGACGAACAGACCGGTCGGAATCTTTCGCAGCGGCAGGGTGTTGCCCAGCCGTGGCTCGACCTCTGGCCCGCTCACCACGATGTCGCCCGCTTTCAATCCGTCCGGAGCGAGGATGTATCGCTTCTCGCCATCCTTGTAATGCAACAACGCGATACGCGCCGACCGGTTCGGGTCGTACTCGATCGCCGCGACCTTGGCCGGAATGTTGTCCTTGTCGCGCTTGAAGTCGATGAGCCGATAGTGACGACGGTGTCCGCCGCCGCGGTGTCGCACCGTAATGACGCCCTGGTTGTTGCGTCCGCTGTTGCGGCGGAACGGCACGGTCAGCGTCTTCTCCGGCTTGCGATGCCGGTCGGTGATCTCCGCGAAATCGCTGACGCTGGCGAACCGCCGGCCCGCCGACACCGGTTTGTAGACTCTGATTCCCATGGCTAAGTCGTCCTTATCGAGGCCGGCCAGTCTGCCGCACCTCGCTCTCGTTTAGAAGAAGTTGATCCGATCTTCTTCGTGCAGCGTCACCACCGCCTTCTTCCAGTCCGATGCATAGCAGCGGCGGAACCTGGCCCGACGCGGCTTGCCCCTGCGATTCTGAGTCCGCACGCGCACCACCCGGACGCTGAACAGCGCCTCGACCGCGTGCTTGATCTGTTCCTTCGTCGCCAGCGGATGCACCTCGAACGGGTACGAGTTGTACCTGTTGAATTGGTGCGTCCCCTTTTCCGTGATCAACGGTCGGAGCACGATCTGGTACGGCTCCAACTCGGGTCCACTCTTTTTCGCAGTTGCCTGAGACATCGTCGCATTCCTGTAGCTGCGGCTACTGATTGCTTGCCTTCTGTTTCCTGAGCGACTCGAGCGCTTCGCGCGTGATCAACAGCCGCTTCTGACGCAAGAGGTCGAGCGCGTTCAGTTCGGCGGCGGGCGACACCTTGACGCGAGGGAGGTTACGGGCCGACAACCAGAGCGTGCGGTCGTGCTTCTCTGAGGCAATCAGACAGCTCTGTCCATCGAGCTTCAGCGCCTTCAGTACGCCGGCGACGTCCCTGGTCTTCACCTCGGCGATGTTCAATGCGTCGATCACCGTCGCTTCGTTGTCGACGAGCTTGCTCAAGAGGGCCATGCGCGTCGCCGCGCGAATCATCTTACGTGGCATCGTGTAGCTGAAGTCGCGCGGCTTCTTGCCAAACGTGTGGCCACCGCCGACTCGCTTGCCGGTGCGCTTCATGCCCATGCGTGCGTTTCCGGTCCCCTTCTGGCGATACATCTTCTTATTGCTGCCCGCCACCTCGCCGCGGCCTTTGGTCTTCACCGTGCCTTGGCGAAGGTTTGCGTTGTACATCACGATGACGTCGTGCAAGAGCTGGCGATTGACGGCGCCGCCAAACTCTGCCGGATCGATCTCAATCGATCCGACCTGATTGCCCGTCCGATCTACTACTGGCAAGTTCAACATGGTGTTCACCGTCAACCGATCTTGTTCGTCTGACGAATCATCACAAAGCCGCCGTTGGGTCCGGGTATTCCGCCGCGGACCAAGAGCAGGTTCCGCTCGGCGTCAACCTTGACCACCTTGACGTTTCGCACTGTGCTGCGTACGGCACCCATGCGGCCGGCCATGCGCGTGCCCTTGAGCACGCGGGCCGGATCGGCACTGGCGCCGACTGAGCCGGGGCTGCGGTGCTTCCGCTTGACGCCGTGGCTGGCCGGCAGACCGGCGAATCGGTGCCGGCGCATCGGACCCATCGTCCCGCGCCCCTTGCTGGTGCCGATCACATCGACGGCCGGGATGTTCTCGAACACCGTCACCGTCAACACTTGACCTTCGGCGACCGACACCGGACCGTCCTCGCGAAACTCGCGCACGAACCGCTTCGGCTCGGCCTTCACCTTGGCGACGTGGCCGCGCTCGGCCTTCGAGGCCACGCGCCGTGGCTTGTCGGCAAATCCAAGCTGGACCGCGCTGTAGCCGTCTCGTTCCTTCGTGCGCACCTGCAGTACTGTACACGGACCGGCCTCGATCACCGTCACCGGTACGGCCGTGCCGTCGTCCTTATATATCTGTGTCATGCCGACCTTGCGGCCCAGCAAACCCACGGCCATCAGTCGATCCCTTTCAAAATCGCGGCGTCGCCGGCCCTAGACCAGACGAGTACACTCGCGGTCAGGCAGTCTGACCAACCACGCAAGTCGCTTTGCCGCCTCGTCCCCCCCACGCGTCGAATGCGCCAAGCGGCGTTTCCGGCGGGAACCGTCAGAGGATTCTTACGAGACTCAAAACCAAGAGCACCGAACTACGACGCTTTGATTTTGATATCGACTCCAGCAGGCAGACTCAGCTTGTTCAAGGCGTCAATCGTCTTCGAGGTCGGCTGCACAATGTCGATGACTCGCTTGTGCGTCCTGATCTCGAATTGCTCGCGCGACTTCTTATCAATGTGTGGGCTGCGCAGCACGGTGTAGCGCTCAATTCGCGTGGGCAGCGGGATGGGGCCGTGCACAATGGCTTGCGTCCGCTTTGCTGTGTCGACGATCTCCTGCGCCGACTGGTCCAGCACCGAGTGGTCGTAAGCCTCCATGCGGATGCGAATTCGGTCGTTGCTGCTCACGGGAACTTGTCCGATCCTTCCGTACTCTTGTGGTTACCGCTTCGGCTAGCCCAAACCGCCCGTCGCTCCGTTTGGTAGCGCGGCGAATCGCAGAGTGTACTGAGGCCCCCAGATACTGTCAACCAGACGCAAACGCAAAAATTTTCAGGAGCTGAAGGCCTGGCGGGCTGCGGTGCGCCACGACCGATCAACCAGCCATTCGCCCGACTCGACAGCGCTACCCAAACCGCATTGTCCTTGCCTCAATTCGCCGGCTTTATTAGTCTCCCGCCCTCATCTGTTTCCCGGCCGCGGAACGGCCCGGACAGGTCGATGTGGAACATTCATGAGGAGGAAAAACCGATGCGTCGCGCGACCCAAACGATGTTCGCCTCTGTTCTTGGCCTGGCAATCGGCTTGATTTCAAGCGGTTGTTGCTGCTCGGCAGCGCCGCGGTGCGGCCCCTATTACTCGACGGCCGCGCCGGTCTACGCTCCGCCGTCGGGTTGCTGCCCTACTGCCACAGCATCCGCTGACAGGCTCGAACCGGTGCCGACACCTATGGCGACTTCGGTTCGCTAGCGCAGTGCGGGAATCGGGGCGACGAACCTCGGCGACGAGGTCACCCAACTAGTCGGGTTGCGTTCCCGGTTCGTTCCGGGCCACGACCTCTGACACGGCGGGCGCCTCGACAGGCACTTCGGCGGGAGGCTCGAACTTGGGGGCTTGAGGAGTTGCGACGTCGTTCGAGTAGGGCAACTCGTGACGGTTCGTTGTTTCGTCGATCTCGTCCTGGATGCCCTGTACACCCTTCTTGAACTCGGTTACGCCCTTGCCCAACGACCGCGCAACCTCCGGCAGCTTCTTCCCAAAGAGAAGTAACGCAATGAAACCGACCACCAGCAGTTCGGGCGGGCCAATGCCCGGCAGGAATGCCAACAGCGTACTCATGCAATCAGTCTCCATCGAACCGCGCGATCAGCGCCGACTCACGACGATGCCGTCTTGTCGATCTTCTTCGGGTCCGGCTGGTCGTCGTCCGACCCTTCGTTGATGCCTTTCTTGAACTCGGTGACACTGCGACCGAGCGACCGCATCAGGTCGGGAAGCCGGCTCGACCCGAACAGCAACAACACGATCGCCAGCACGATCAGCAGTTGCCACGGCCCAAGTATGTTGGCCAACACAACGGGAAATCCAAAGGTCATGACGACCCTCCAGGTTCTCGCCACACCCGACCTACGAAAACAGTATACAGCGGCCCTGCCGTTTGCAACAGCGCGGGTTCGTTTGGTCTTATTGACACTCACGGCCTGTGCGGCCAGAATGTTTTTGCCTTCAGTGCACTCCGTGCCGGAGGCCGATCAGCCTCACGTCACGGATGCCGTCTTGGGTCTTTCTTCTAGGAACACGGACTGACTGCTGGAATCCGTCGACACAGTCGGCGGGAAGGAGAGCTACCATGACGTTCGTTGGCAAGATGTTGGCCATCGCGGTTTCCTTGTTCAGCATCGTTTTCATGGGATTCGCCGTGTCCGTGTTTGCCACACGCACCAACTGGCGTCAGAAGTACCTTGACGAGAACGCCACCGTGCAAAAGGTCAAAAAGGAACGCGACGCCCTGTCTCAACGTTCCGCAGACCTGACCGCGGCCGTCAAACAAGAGTCCGACGCACATAAGGCCGAACGCGAAGGCCTGCACAACGAACTGAAGACCCAACGCGAGAACTACGACAAGTTGCTCGATGCCTGGAAAGACGACCGCCTGAAAGTCACGGAGCAAACCAACCGCGCGAACCTCGCCGTCGCCGACTTGGAAGAACGACGAAAAGAGACCGACAGGCTGCGCGAACTGGTGCGCACGCTCCAGGGTGAAAGAGAAAAGGCGATGAACGAGAAGTTCAAGGCCGAGCAGGACCTCATCACCAGAAACAGCGAGTTCGAGAACGCTATGGCCCGTCTCAAGGAAACCGAACAGCGAGCGGGCGAACTCGACGCGGTCCTGAAGAGCTACGGCCTGTCGGCCGAAACCGCCGAGGCCAAGGCCAACATCAAGCGGAACCCGCCACCGGTTGAGGGCGTCGTGCTGAAGGTCGATCCCCAGGGCAAGTTCGTGGAAATCTCCATCGGTTCGGACGACGGCTTGCGCAAAGAGCACCGGCTTCAGGTCTATCGCGTAAATCCGCAAGGCAAGTTCGTCGGCACGATCGAGATCGTCGAAGTAGACGCAGACCAGGCGGTCGCCCGCATTCTGCCTGAGTTCAGACAGGGAACCATCCAAAAAGGAGACCTGGTCGCAGCCCGGATCACCGCAAGCCTGTAAGCCGTGGTTCGCCGGCCGAAACGGACTTCGGACGCGAAAGGAGCTTCTCGCATGACGTTTGTCGGAAAACTACTCACCATCTTGGTGACCGTGTGCAGCGTGGTGTTCATGGCGTTCGCCGTGTCGAGCTACGTCTCGCGCAGCGACTGGCGCGACCAATTCAACACACAGAAAGCCAACCTCGACAAGGCGAACAAGGACAAGACCGCGCTGGACGATAACATCAAGAAGGTGGCTGCCATCATTAATCAGGAGATCACCAACCTGGCGTCGGAGCGCGCGAAGTTCGACGAAGACCTGAAGGTGCAACAGAAGGACTACAACCAACTGGTCGAAGATTGGAAACAGGCGCACAAGGATGTCGTCGACTTCGAGGAAAAGAGCAAGACGTTGCTCGCGGACATCGACAAGAAACGCAAGAACATCGGCAGCCTGAACAGCGACATCCAGGCGCTGCAGCAGGAGAAAAAGACGACCGACGAAAAGCGCTTCGAGATCGAGCAGAACCACATCGAATTAGCGGGCGGTTACGAAACGACCGCGGCGCGACTCAAGGACTTGGAAAAACGCGCGAGCGACCTCGGCGTGCGAAAGTCGCAACCCGTCGAGGCGGCCGGTAAGCCAACTCGGCGCGCCGGCGAATCGGCGACGGTCCAAACCACACCGGTCGAAGGCGTGATCCTCAAGGTCGATCCCCAAGGCAAATTCGTCGAGATCTCGATCGGCTCCGACGACGGCCTGCGAAAACAGCACCGGCTCCAGGTCTTTCGCGTGAAACCACAGGGCAAGTTTGTCGGCACCATCGAAATCGTAGGCACAGATCCGGACCGATCGGCGGCCCGTATCCTTCCAGAATTCAAACAGGACACCATCCAGGAGGGCGACCTTGTCGCGGCTCGGATCACCCAAAACCGCTAGTCGGCGGGTTGCGGTTGCCAAACCAAAGAACGACGTGTACGTCGCGCTGCTTGCGATCGCGCTCGGCGCCGTACTCATCGCCATCGTACTGCTCGCGATGGAGATGAACAGCTACGAATGGTCCGTGACTCCCAAAGCAGCCCTGAACGATGCGCCCGTCGGAGTCCGCGTAGTCGCCTGGTCGGAACCCGATCAGTATCGTCCGCGTCCGATCGCGGCCCAGGCCTGAGTACGATCCGGTGTTGTTGGAAGGAGCCGACACACTTGAAACCGCGCGTGTTGCCGTTCGCTCGGGAATTCTCGCCCGACTTCGGCGTCGACCTCGGCACCCACGGCACTCGAGTGTCGCTGCCGCGGGTAGGCGTCGTTCTCGACGAACCGTCGATCGTCGCCATTCGTTCCGACGTGAAACGTGGCCAAGCCAACCGAGCGGTCGGCGTTGTCGCTCACCTGCTGCATGGCCGCGCCCCCGAATCCGTTCGCACGATCCGTCCGGTTCAGCGCGGCGTCGTCGCCGACCTTGACGCCGCGGCCATAATGCTACGCGAGTTCCTGCGCAAGGCCCGACCGCGAGCGTATTGCGTCGCGCCCCGCGTGTTGCTGGCGGTTCCAAGCGGAATTACGCCCGTGGAACGTCGGGCCGCAGCCGCCGTCGCCGCCCGTGCCGCTCACGGCCGCGCGGCGCTGATCGCACGGCCCAAGGCCGCCGCCCTCGGCGCGGCCCTGCCGATCGCGGAACCGGTCGCGTCGATGATCTGTGACGTCGGAGGCGGCCGAACCGAAGTTGCTGTGCTGGTCATGGGCGAACTGGTCGTCAGCGAATCGCTTCCCGTAGCCGGCGACGATCTGGACGGCGCGATCGCAGACATGCTGCGGCGCGAACACAAGCTGTGCATTAGCGATCAGACCGCCGAGCGAATCAAGATCGAGATCGGCGCCGCGACAACGCGCGACCCGCTCGCCATGGAAGTCGGCGGGCGAGACCTGATCGGGGGCTTGCCACGCAGGATAATGATCCACAGCGACGAGGTGATGCGTGCAATCGACGAACCGCTCCGCGCCGTCGATCGCGCGGTCGAGCGCACGCTGGAGCGGTGCAACGCCCAGTGGGCCGCCGACCTCATGGAAAACGGCATGCTGCTCGTCGGCGGCGGCGCGCGGTTGTGCGGCCTCGACCGACGCCTGGCCGCGGCCACCGGCATGCCCGTGCGAGTGGCCGACGAGCCGGCGTTGTGCGTCGCACGCGGCTTGGCTGCGTGCCTCGAACACCTCGACGTCTGGCAAACGCTGATCGAGCGACGGGATGTCGCGTAACGGACGAGACCCTTCTCCGCAGGAACACGAATGTTCGCGCATCGCATCCGCATCTTGAGTTGGCTGTGCGTCGCCGCGCTGACCGTGGTGTGGGCGCGCGTGGCCCACCTGCAACTCGCGATCGGACCGTGGCGACGCGCCACGTTGGCGGAAAGCGAAACACGATCACGTCCGTTGCCGGCGCCGCGCGGCACGATTCGCGCCGGCGACACCGTACTCGCACGCGACCGTTGCGTGTCGAACCTCGCCGTACACTATCGTTGCCTCGAACGTCCCGTAGACGACGTCTGGCTGACCCGTCAGGCCCGCTCTCGGCTCAGGCGCCGCGAACGCAACGACCCCGCCCGACTGGCGGATGCCAAGACTGCGCTGCTCCAAGAAATCGAATCGACCTGGCAGGCCCTCGCCGAACTTGCCGGCGCAAGTCCGTCGGAACTTGATCGGCGCGCCCGCACGGTGCAGCACCGCGTCGAGCGCATCGTCGATTCGGTCAATCGTCGTCGCGGCGACCTCGGCCGCGCGCAGCGGACTGCGGACGCGAGTGATGCCGCGACGTCGCCGGTCGCCCGCCCGCGACCCAGCCTGGGCCAACTCCTCTCGGACCCAAACGCGTGGCGGCGACTCACGCTCTGGCTCGCTACACCGCCTCCTGAACCGACCACCCGCCTTGGAGCAGTTTCCGTGATCGAGCAGGACCGCTACTACACGATCGTCGAAGACATCACTCCCACGGCGGTGATCCGATTTACGTCGCATCCTGAACGCTATCCCGGCGTCGTGCTCGAACAGCAAGTGCGTCGCGTCTATCCCGAACGCGATCTGGCGTGTGGCGTAGTCGGCTACATCGAGCCACTTGATGAGCATGAGGCCGATAACGCCCGGTTCAGCGCCGCACACTCCGGCGTCGGGCGGTCGGGCGTGGAAGGGTTCTACGATCAACTGCTGCGCGGCGAGCCTGGCGAACTTCGCGAAGAGCTGCGGCCAGGGTGCCCAACTCGCGCGATCGGCGGCAGACCACCGCAGCCCGGACACGACATTGACCTCACACTGCACCTGCCGCTCCAACGGTTC
Organism: Planctomycetia bacterium; assembly: GCA_036758585.1. Classification (GTDB taxonomy): domain Bacteria; phylum Planctomycetota; class Planctomycetia; order JALXBF01; family JBGPMX01; genus DAIOWH01. Next base: position 21,687 of record DAIOWH010000004.1, on the reverse strand, counting down.
GCCGAGCAACTGCTCGATCGCGCAAGCCTGCCGGCCACCAAGTCGAATGCGACCGCGACGTCCGTCGACTCCGGCGTCATCCTCGTGCTCGACGTCCACACTGGCGCCGTGCTGGTGGCGGCTGCGGCGCCTCGTTTCGACCTCAACATCGCCGCCCGTCCCACAACCGACGCCGCTCGCCAACTCGCCCGCGCGGCCAATTCGCCTCTGTTCAACCGGATCGTGCAGATGAGCCTGCCGCCCGGCTCGGTGTTCAAACCGATCACGGCGATCGCCGCCATCAAGTCTGGCATCGATCCCCGCGAGACGATCGTCTGCCGCGGCTACCTGCACGACCCCGATATGTATCGCTGCCTCATCTACCGCCACCACGGATCGGGACACGGCGCCGTCGACCTGACCCACGCGCTGATGCAGTCGTGCAATGTCTATTTCTTTGACGCCTGCGAGCGCATCGGCTGGCCGGCTATCGTTCGTTGGGCTGACGAGTTCGGCTTCGGTCGCGCGACTGGAATCGACTTGGCCAACGAAGAACCGGGACAACTGCCCGGCCTCGGTCGCGCGGGCGCTAACGGAGCGTGGGCTTCTTCCGACGGGCAATTCGGCGGGTTGGCGATTGGTCAGGGCGCCGTGCTGGCCAGTCCCACGCAAGTCGCCGTGATGATGGCGGCCATCGCCAACGGAGGCGAGTTGGTAGTACCGCACGTCCGCCGGGACGCCCTGCAACCCCCGCGGATAATGCGCAACATTGCACCCAACTCCGATCGTTCGCTCGCTGTGATCCGCGATGCACTCGCTCGCGTCGTCTCCGACCCACGCGGCACGGGCCACGAGCATGTGTTCCTCGACGACGTCGCGATCGCCGGCAAGACCGGCACGGCCCAGAGCGGCTCTCCGCGCGGCGATCACGCTTGGTTCGCTGGCTATGCCCCGGCCGCCAAACCTCAATTCGCCTTCGTTGTTGTGCTGGAGCACGCCGGCACCGGCGGACAGAACGCCGGACCCGTCGCACGTGAACTTGTGCGCCAGATGAACGCGCTCGGCTGCTTCGCCGACGACCAGTGATCGTGCCGCTGGCTCGGCTCGTCCGGTCTTGTTCCCACCTTCAGCTTCGGTGAGAATCTGAAGCGTGCGTAGCCAACCGTTCCAGTTTGGGCTGTGGACACTGCACTTCCTTGTGCTCGCCGTAGCGTGCGTTCTCGGCGCCGCTCAGGGCCAGGCGACTCGTGCGATAGTCGTTGCGGCATGCGGCCTCGCGGTGCTGTTGATTGCGTGCTGGCTGGCCGTCTGCCTGGTGTCAGGCGCCGCCCAAGCGAGCCGAAGCGTAGCGTGGGTCGGCCGCGCGCCGTTCCGGCTGTTCCAGTTGCTCTTCGAGCGAAGGCTCGCCGGACTGCGGATGGGCGCGCCGTCCACGCGCGTGCGACGCACGCTCGGCAGGCCGGCGCGTATCGACGGATTCGGCGACCGGCTCTATTGGTCCTACCGAGTAGCCGGGAACCGCTACGCCGTTTCACTCGACCCTCGCAAACTGGCCGCCAAGTACTCGAACGGGTTGGCTCGCGACGTGCGAACAACTCGCTAATCCACGTCGAGCCGGATTCTGGAGTTTCAAACCGTGTCTGAGCGCGTGTTGCTGGCGATGAGCGGCGGCGTCGATAGCTCCGTAGCCGCGTACCTGTTGCGCGAGCAGGGTTACGATGTGGTCGGGCTTTTCATGCGCACGGGGGCGCACACCGAGGCGGTCGCGGCCACAACCTGCTCGTTGCCGGTCGTGTCACCTGGTGCGCCAACCGCCTCGAACAAGCGCGGTTGCTGCAGCGCCGTCGACGCCAGTGACGCACGGCGCGTCGCCGACAAGCTGGACATTCCGTTCTACGCAGTCGACTTCGAACACGAATTCAGTCGAATCATCGACTACTTCGTCGATGAGTATACACAAGGTCGCACGCCCAACCCGTGCGTCATGTGTAACACCTGGCTCAAGTTCGGCCGCCTGTGGGAATACGCGCAGCAGATCGGGGCCGACAAGATTGCCACCGGGCACTACGCGAGAATCGTAAAAACCGTCGACGGCCCCTCGCGAAACCCAGAACTGGCGACAAACGACCGCCGGCAACCCCGAACTGTCTTCTGGCTCTGTCGTGGAGTCGACGCGGGCAAAGACCAATCCTACGTGCTGTTCGGTCTCGACCGAGATGTGCTACCGCATCTGATTCTGCCCATCGGTGGGCATGCCAAGCCACAGATCCGCGCCATGGCCCGGTCGCTCGGGTTGCGGGTTGCGGACAAGCCCGACAGCCAAGAAATCTGTTTCGTACCCGACGGCGACTATCGTCGGGTCGTTCGAACGAAACGAGCCGATTTCGATGGATCGGGCGAACTGGTCGACACCGCCGGCAATGTGATCGCCCGGCATGACGGCTTCGAGGGATTCACCGTGGGGCAACGCAAGGGGCTAGGCGTTGCACTCGGCGAGCGGCGGTACGTCGTCCGCATCGAACCAGACACACACCGCGTTGTGATTGGAGCACGCGATGATCTGCTGCGCCATTCGCTCACGGTGCGCCGTCTGAACTGGCTTGCGGACCGACCGACGCAGTCGATGCGATGTTCCATCAAGATTCGATACCTGCACGATGCGGCACCGGGCCTCGTGACGCTGCTCGACAACGACCAAGTACGAGTTGACTTCGACGACCCACAGCCAGCAGTCACACCGGGCCAAGCAGCGGTGTTCTATGACGGCGACCGTGTACTCGGCGGTGGTTTCATCGACTTTCAAGGAAGTCGTAGTGCGGGCGGCTCGCCTGCGGCTTCCTGTGACGACATTGCAGGCGGGCCGCCTGCACTACGCTAACAATCTGGCCCGGACTGTTCCTGGCAGACATGGACAAACGCGTTCACAAGCCAGCCACGCCGAAAGATCGCGAGCATTCTCTCCCGGTTCGTGTCTGGCGGGCGATCTATTCGCGGCACTTCATTCTCGCCGATGAGACTACCACATTCGTCCTGGTGAACGCCCTCGACCTGTTCGCTACTTACGTGCTGCTCGCTTGGCCCGAATCGGGCGGCTACGAGACGAACCCGATCGCGCGAAGACTCTTTCAATGGGACATGCGATCGCTCATCGCGTTTAAGCTCGGCATGGCCACGGTCGCCGCCGTGTGTTGCGAACTTGTCGCCCGGCGCAACGAACGGCTTGGGCGGGGAGTCCTGTTGACCCTTACGATGCTTGTGGGTGGTGTGGCTGCCTACGGCCTATGGCTTATCGCCATACATATCTTTTAGTTGCGACAAATACATCTGATCCGATCCATCCCAATAATATTACCTCAAGTTAACCATTATTTACACAAATCACATAATGTGTAAATTATCTTAAACACTTATATTGACAATTTGACTCAGTTTAACAATTAGGACATCCGTTCCGTGGAATCCCGTTACACCAGTTGTAAAGGAGAGTTGCCATGTTGCGGATGCTTGTTCAGCTTTGGAACGGCGAGCAAGGCGCCGTGCTCTCGACGGAGTTGGCCTTGATCATCGCCACGATGTTGTTGGCGGCCGAGACCGGATTGGTGGTCGGCCTTCAGGCGTTGACTGACGGAGTGAACGATACGCTGATCGACTTGGGCAGCGCGATCGGCTCGCTGAACGTGGGCTACACAGTGGGCGGCGTTCAGACCTGCCATGCGAGCTTCTCGGCGTCCAGCTTCGCGAGTCGACGGCACGTCTTCGTCGCGCGACGGGATTTCGCCGCTGACGTCTTACATCGCGAGGCGTTCGTCGCCGTTCCGACGGTGGAGCGTGATTGTAGCGCGGTTGTGGCTACGGCCGAGACCTGCGAGCCGCAACCTGCCGTGCAGTTGCAGATCGAGACCGAGTCAGTGACCTGCGCGCCTGCCGACCGTTAGGCGTGGTCATCTACGTCGTGTGCCGCTGCCTTTGAGGCGGCTCGATTCTCAAGAACGCACCCTAAGTGTAGGGACCTAATCATGAACACGATTCTCTTTCGATATGCATGGATCGGACTCGTGTGCGTTGGCGTGATGATCGATGCGGGTTACGCACAGGAGCCAAAACAGTCGGGACGACCACCTGACGCAAAAGCGGGCGCCGTGGAAGTGGTGCCCCAGGAGCCGGCGCCGCCCGCGGAAACGCCCGCCGGCTCAGCGAAGTTGATTCTGACGGGTGAGGCCGCCCGCCAGGTTCTCGATTTGGTGGGGAGCAAGCTGAACGCGGCCGACGCCGTCGCCGGCCAGGAACTAGGCGTAGTGAAGGGAGTGTTGCTGCTGCCCGGCGCGGGTCATGCGCCAGCCGGTGCCCCGCCCGTCGGTGAAGTGCAGGTGCTACCCGGACCCGGCGCACCGCCACCGACCGGTCCTGACGTCGTCGCCGTGTCTGTCAGGGTGCGGGTTCTAGCCGCCGCGCCTGTGAGGAGTTGTGCGGCCGCGAGCCGGACAACGAGCGCAGGGGCACTCACGCTCACGGTACCGGTGGTGCCGCAGCCGCCCGCGGGCCCGAGCCCCTGCAGGCAACTTTCGTCACGCACGCTGGGTATCACGCTCGAAGCGGTCCCTCGTGCCGCCACTTCAGCGCGTGCCCTGGGGACCGTTCTTGTGCCCGTTCAGCCGCCTGTGGACCGCTTGTGTCACTCCACGAACGAGGTGTTCGTCGCTCCGCTTGTCTTTGGAACGTCCGCACTATACAGCGACGAAGCACTGCTAGCGGAGCTGCACCTTCGACGCCAACTCACCAGCGCACGGCTCGGCGTGTATCCAGCGGATGGGTCAGCCGGCGCGCGAACATGGAAGACCGAGACGTATCGAGGCACAGCCATGACGCCGTACTTCTTCAAGCAAGAGCAACCCGGCGAGAACTGGCTGTGGTTTAGAGATCTGGAGAAGGAACAGGATCTCCGACGTCGGACGGCCTCACGCACCACGACGCGCGTGATGCACTCGTGGTGATCTCGAATCAACCAGAGTCGGGCTTGGGGGACGGGATTCCACGACCTTGCGTCCCCGGCCCGCTCTGGTTGGTACTACTGGCTTGCTTGCACATCGACTCGGTTCCTCGCTTGCCAGCCCGGCCTCGCATCGCAATAACAATGTCGGTCGGCGCGTGGCGGCGTCTTCCCAAACTCCTGACCCGGAGGAACCGTGAAACAACTCATCTCACTTATTCTGGGCGGAGGTCGTGGAACGCGGCTCTATCCACTGACGAAGTTCCGATCCAAGCCTGCGGTGCCCATCGCGGGCAAGTACCGCCTGATTGATATTCCAATCTCGAATTGCCTGAACAGCGGACTGAACCGCGTTTACGTGCTCACGCAGTTCCTGAGCGTCAGTCTGCACCGGCACATTACGCACACCTACAAGTTCGACCACTTCGGGGCGGGTTTTGTCGAGCTGCTCGCGGCTCAGCAAACGCTCGACCACGCGAACTGGTATCAAGGCACGGCCGACGCCGTACGCCAGAACCTTCGTTACGTACAGGAGCCGCAGGTCGAGCACGTGCTGATCCTGTCGGGCGACCAGCTCTACCGCATGGACTTTCGGCGCATGCTCGACACGCACCTGCTGATGGCGGCCGACGTCACGATAGCCACGTTGCCCGTAGCGCGGTCGTCGGTCGCGAGCTTCGGGATCATGCGACTCAACGACGGCGGCCGGGTGGTCGACTTTGTCGAGAAACCGAAGGAACTCGACGTCGTCGACCGGTTTCGCACCGACCCGACATGGATTGACCAGCACGGCGTGGAGAGCCGCGGCCGCGAACACCTCGCGAGCATGGGGATCTACTTGTTTCGGCGCGATGTGCTCGTCAAGTTGCTCGACGGGACGTCGCACACAGATTTTGGCAAGGAGGTATTCCCTGGCTCGATCCGCACGCACCACGTTCAGGCGCACATGTTCGACGGCTATTGGGAAGACATCGGAACGATTCGCTCTTTCTGGCGGGCGAACGTGGAGTTGGCGACCGAGTCGCCGCCGTTTGATCTCGAAGCCCCCGACTCGCCCATCTACTCTCGGCCGCGGTTCCTGCCACCGGCACGCTTGTCGGCCGCTCAGGTCGTTCACAGCCTGATTGCCGACGGCTGCACGATCGGATCGGGCGCATGCATCGAGAACAGCGTGATCGGCCTGCGCTGTCGCATCGGGTCGAACGTGACGATACGCAACTCGGTGATCATGGGGGCCGATTACTACGAGTCCGCTGGGGATCTGCGCCGCAACGCCCAAACCGACCGGCCGGCGATCGGCATCGGGTCGGGCACAGTGATCGAAAACGCCATCGTCGACAAGAACTGTCGCATTGGAAAGGGCGTTCAAGTCGTCAACCGTCGCGGCTTGCAAGACAGCGACGAAACGCCCCAGGCAGTGATTTGCGATGGCGTGGTCGTGGTTCCCAAGGAAGCGATCGTGCCAGATGGGTGGTCGCTGTAGTCGGCGCGGCGCAAAAAGTAGCCGGCCCGATCAGTCTCAAGCGACCAACCGGGCCGGCGCGTGTCGATCAAGGCAACTGCGAGTTACTCCTTCTTCTCGTCCGCGGGCTTTTCGTCTTTGGCCTTGTCGTCGGCCGGCTTCTCATCCTTCGGCTTATCTTCCGCTGGCTTGTCCTCGGCCGGCTTGTCCTCGGC
>DAIOWH010000004.1:0-14944 GCA_036758585.1 Planctomycetia bacterium | reverse complement strand
TCTCATCCTTCGGCTTATCTTCCGCTGGCTTGTCCTCGGCCGGCTTGTCCTCGGCGGGCTTGTCACCCTCGGCCGCCGCGGGTTTGTCCCCTTCGGCTGCGGGCTTGTCGCCCTCGGCCGCGGGCTTGTCGTCGGCAGCGGGCTTGTCGTCGCCATTCGTCGTGGGCAGCGGCGTGCCCGCCGGCGTCGAACTGCCGCTCGGTTGAGCGCAGCCCAGAACCATCAAACCCAGAATCAAACACAAACATGTCAGCAAACGCATCGTAGGACCTCCTCGTGTAGAAACATCGGGGCGCAGACGGACCCTATTCCGCCGCGGCAGCTACATCAGTAAGATGCGCCCGCCGACCATTTATTCCCGACAGATTCCGCCGCCCTGGGAATAAACGCATAGTCCAGCGCATCTTACAGTCAGGGGAACTCATGGCCAGCGAGTACGGCCCGACGGACGTTCGCCTCTTAGTCGATGAGCACTATCGGTCGCTGTACCGATACGCCTATCGACTGAGCGGATCCGTCGCCGATGCCGAGGACTTGACGCAGGAGGCGTTCTGTACCGCGCATGAACGGATCGGCCAGCTTCGCGATCCCGCCTGCGCGCGAGCGTGGCTGTTCCGAATCCTTCGCAACCATTATCTCGTGCGATTGCGATCGAAGCCGCCGCTGCCGACCGTCTCCATGGATGAGCTGGCCAACCAACCCGACCACACGGACGAAACGCCGCGAGATTGGGACGCCGAGGACCTGCAGCGTGCGCTCGACGAGATGCCCGAGGCGTTTCGAACGCCGATTATCTTGTTCTACTTCGAGCAGTATTCATACCGCGAGATTGCTGAGCTGCTGGGCGTGCCGATCGGAACCGTCATGAGCCGGCTCGCCCGTGCCAAGGCTTTCTTGCGGTCCCGGCTGCACGCTCAGGGTGCGGCCGAGAAGGTGAACCTGGCGACGTCGAGGGTGCCGTGATGAATTGCATGATCGCACAACGGATCATCGAAGCGTGTCGTCTGTCGGGCGACGACCTAAACCTGCCAGAACTGGCCCCCGCAGCCGCACACTTGGAAGAGTGTCCTGACTGCCTGAGCCATTTCCGCCAGCGGCAAGCGACCGATGCCCGCATCGCCGCGGTGATGCAGGATGTGCCGATTCCCGACGGATTACGCGGCCGCGTGGAGACGCGCCTGTACCGGGCCCGACGGGTTCGCCGTGTGCGACGACTGGCCGGCTGGAGCGTGGCAGCGGCCCTGCTCGTCGCGGGCGTCCTGGCCCTGTGGCGGCAATCTCAGCACGCCAGCGTCCCGATTGCGGTACAGCCAAGCAGTGAGTGGGCCATTCAAGTTGTTCAAGAGAAGATGCCCGATGCCGAAGTTCCTGTCCCGGCCAACCTGACTGACGCTCAGGCAGTGGCGTCGTGGTGTACGAGGCAGTTGGCCAAGTTGGGTTTGAAGGTCAGCCCTTCCGCGCGACTGCCATTGTCGGGGTTGGTCGGCATCGCGCGAACCAGCGTCGAGGGCCATGCCGTAGCCATCTTCCAATATGACGACTCGCGCGGCACGGCCGACCTGTTGGCTCTGCCGCTCTCGCAGTTCGACGTTGGCGGAGACGGCAGTTCGCCTCAGGTCTGGCAGACTCGCAACCTGGTTGTCGTTACATGGACCGAAGGCGAGACGGCCTACGTGGCGGTGCTGAAGAATTGGTCGCGGCGCGAGTGGCAGCAACTGGTCCCGCGGACAGGCGGCGTCTCGTGAGCGACTCGCACAGTCGGCAAGCATCGCAGTCCCACGGGCCGGCAGTCTGCGTCACTCCCCTGTAAGGGCTGTCGCGGCAGACTCGACGGATCGAATGGCCCGCTGTTGATCGGCCGGCACGATCCAGCCGCGTTTGCCTAGCTCCTGAGCGATCTCGTCTCGATCGCGTCCCTCGCCGAGCAGGTGTGCAACGAACTGAAACACTTCGGGCGGCACCGACTCGATCAGGCAAATCATGCGGGCAACTCGCACGCGCTGCCATGCGTAGTAAGCGGTTATCGAAGCCTCCACCAACCAGACGACACAGTTGCCGGCCGAGCCGAGTTCGATTCCGCCGATGAAGCCATCTTTCTCGGCCCGCAACTTCAGGAACGAACCGAAGCCGGCAATCAACTCCGCGGCCCCAAACTGATTGACCGCCACGTTGTTTTGTTGCAGAAGGTAGAAGTAGAACACCGCGTTGTACGTCACATAGGCCAACAGCGAACACGCGATCGTCAGGCCAACCAGGATGCTCTGGCTCGTGAAGCGACTGCGCGACGCGCCCAGGGCGATAGCCCGACCGATCAGGACGCCCAGCAATGCGTTGTAGAAGATGTAGACGTAGATGAACTGACCGGCGGCGAACATCGCAACGCCGCCCAGCACCGCAGCGCCGCACCCCCCACAGCCGCCAGAAACGGCGTCGACCAGCCCGGTTCGCTGGGAGGTGGCAGCGAGTCCGGCGGCTGATACGGGGCGTCCGAGTCCGGCATCTCTGTAGACATTTCTGGTTCGCTCGACCCTTGCCCGCGTCGCGGCAGTCGCTAGACTAGTGCCTGTGGACATTCAAGGACCTGGCCGTGGGGCGGGCTTCCAGCCGGCCGGCTCCTCGTCCGACATGGGCAGGCTGCAAGGCCGCCCCACGACAATCGCTTCGCCGTGTGAGGTACTGGTCATGTGCATTCGGCTTGCCAAGACATTCGCCGCTGCTCTGCTGGTCACCGCGTTCAGCGTCTCGCCGGCATGGGCTCAGGCCGCCAATCAACCACAGGGCAAACCCGTCGGCCAGTACATGTTGCTCGCCGTTCTGTTGGCGATTCCGATTGGGCTGGTGTGTCGATCGAGTCGGCGCTGATATCAAAACTCAGCCCCCTCCGTTTCGAGCTTGGCCTCGCTGGCGCCCAACACGACGTCGGACTGGTTCAGTCCTGGCTCGATCCGGTTCCCCTGATTGACGAACATGTTGTCGCAGCCGCTGCACTCCTCGGGGCACGGCAGGAACCGCACGTGCCCGTCGAGGTAGAGGGCATTCTGGCCGCGACCGCCGTGATTTGGACTGTTGGACTGGGCCACGTCGCCCTCAGGCGGTCGACTTGATCTATCGGCCAGCACCATGCGTCCGGCCAAGCGGTCGAGCTGGGGCGGCGTGTACACGCGGCGCTCCCGGAAGAAGCCGAGCGAGTAGGCATAGCTTCCGCCGAGTCGCGGGACCATGCTCGACACTCGTCTTAGATCGCCCATCGCAGCCTCGACACTGCGCAGCGACCGAATTGCCCGCGCGTCGTCGCCCGTCGCCGGACACACGAACGTGCCCGGATCGCCGACCATACCGGTCTCCAACAAGATCGGTGCGTACATTCCGGCGACGGCAAGCGGGCCGCTCGAACTATGGAACGGGAAATGGCCTGCATAGTGTTCCGCGTACGAGAGCATGCCCACGGCGATCTGACGCATGTTGTTGCCGCACTCCGCGAGTCCGCGGCGATGCCGCGCCTCGTTCAGGGCTGGGAGGATCACCAGCGAGATCATGAACAGGATGCTGGCCGCGACCGCCAGATCGGTCAGCCGCCACGGACCCGGCCGGCCTACCGGCAGCGTCTGTTCGCGCTCGGCCGCCCGTACGCGCATCACTCGGTCGATCGTCCGCTGGGCCAGCCCCGGCGGCGGATCGACGTCGGCGTCTTCGGAGAGCGGTCGCAAGGCCCAGCCGAGCCGATCCAACTCCCGCCGCGTAGCAGGTTCTGTTTCAAGAGCCTTCTCCATTCGTTCCGTAGCGTCTCGATCGAGCGCCCCTAGAAGATACGCCACCATGTCCTCGTTCATGACGCGTCGTGCTCCACAACCTCTTGAGCTTGTTTCCACTCCTCGGCCAGCTTTGCGATCGCCGTGTGCAATCGCGACTTCACCGTGCCTACCGGAATGTCCAGCACCTGGGCCACCTCGCGATACTTCAGCCCCTGGTAGTAGACCAACACCACCACGGACTTCATGTAGTCGGGCAGCCGGTCCAGCGTGTCGCGGACCCACTGCTGACGTTCCGCAGCCTCCAGTCCTTCCAGCGGATTGACCGCCGGCCCCTCAAGCAACTCGGCGAACGTGTTTGCCTGTTCGTTCTGGCTGGGCGCCTGCGCGTCGAGGCTGACCGTGCGATGCCGGCCGGCCTTGCGCAGTGCGTCAATCGCCTGGTGGGTTGCAATGGTGTACAGCCACGGTCGGACCAGTCGCCCCTTTTCGTACAGGTCCAGCTTCACATGAAGCTGCAGGAAGGTGTTCTGAAAGACATCCTCGGCAAGCGTCGCGTCGCCCACGTAGCGTCGCAGGTAGTTGTACAGTTCCCGCTCATACCGGCGAACCAACTCGGCAAACGCCTGCGTGTTCCCGGCGCGGTAACGATCCAACAGTTCTTCGTCGTTCAGCACGGACAGGTCCGGCTGATTCCGTCCTGTTCTTGACATGAGATACGCCACACTCCCTGGGTCGGTTCGACTCCCCTGTCCGGTTTGACGTGCGGCTTAATTCTCTGCTTGCCCATGGCCGCCGTCAACGATGAAAATACCGGTGTCCACAGTTTTTCCGTCGAACGGTGGAGTTACGCGCCATGTTGCATCAACTCTGGGTCGCGATCGCGATGTGTGTCCTGTTTGGCCAAGCGGCGCACGCCGATGAACCGAAACGGCTGCTGCTGATCGGTCAGAAACCCGATGGGCATCCGCCCGGCACTCACGAGTACATGCCCGGCGTACGGCTGCTCGCCGACACGCTTGCCGGCGTGGACGGCGTGAAATGCCAGATCACGCAGGCCGACGACCCGTGGACCGACGGCCCCGAGTTGCTCGGCCGGGCCGACGGCGCAGTGCTCTTCGTCAGCGAAGGCGCCCGCTGGATGCATGGCGACGCGAAACGTATCGAGGCGTTCGAGAAGCTTGCCGCGCGGGGCGGCGGACTTGTCGTGCTGCACTGGGGCATGGGCACAAAAGACGCCGCGAACATCGACCGGTTCGTGCGCCTGTTTGGCGCCTGCCACGGCGGACCCGACCGCAAGTTCAAGGTCATCGCCGACGCCGAAGTGCGCGTCGCCGATCCGCAACACCCCGTCACGCGTGGCATCGCCGGCTTCCAGATCCAAGACGAGTTCTACTACCGGCTGAAGGTCGCCGCGTCCGACTCGTCGAAAGCGCCGCCGGCAGCCGCGCTGGCGGTGCAGCCTCTGCTGCAGGTCCCGATTGACGGCAATCTGGAGACGGTCGCGTGGGCGTGGCGGCGGCCGGACGGCGGCCGATCGTTTGGTTTTTCCGGCCTGCACTTTCATTCCAACTGGCAGCGCGACGAGTGCCGCCGCCTCGTCGCCCAGGCCGCGCTCTGGACCCTCGCCCTGCCCGTCCCCGAAAACGGGCTGCCGCTGCTGAACTGCACAAATCGACCGCTGTGAGAAGCCTGGCGAAACTAGAAGCCTGTCGCGGCAGCGGATGGCGCGTCGCACACAGCGGTGAATGAGCGAGTGGAAACGCGGCGACGACGACCAGGACTCGGTTTCGGCGAAGACAGATGTTTTTCAGCTTGCGACCAACTCATGGACGAGTTCGATCCACTCAGGCTGTTGGTGTCATGTCGGCACTTCGGCCACGAGGATGCTGTCGTGTTGTTCCAGCGCACGGAGGCGGCCGGCGGCGACCTGTTCATCGACGAAGCGAGTTACGTCGTACGACGGATTGGCGTAGTCGTGAAACGCGATGCGGGCACGAGGGGCGAGATGGCCGCGCCAACTGACCCAGTCGCGGCACACGGCCGGGTAGGTGTGGTCGCCGTCGAGGAAAAGGAGACCGACGGGCGGCCCGGCCCATCGCTCGCCGGCCGCTGCGGTGTCACTGCGTATCGGGGTGATTTGGTCGGCGACGCCGGCGCGGCGCATGTTTTCCTGAAAAGCGTCGAGGTAGTCGCGCGCGACGACGCCGACGCGCGATTCGAGAAACGCACGGTGCTCGTCAGCGGCGCGGAAAAAGTCGACCGCGAAAATCGCCGCGCCGTTCCCGGTCCGGCTCGCGCCGCCCAGCAGCACGGTCGAGCGACCAAGCCACGAGCCGAGTTCCACGATAGCCTGATCGCTCGGCACGGACCGGGCGAGCCGAAACAGAATCGCCTCTTCCGCGCGCGACAGCCAACCATCGACCGGCCGAGCCATCCGCCGGTAGCGGCCGAGCGGCGACGGATCGAATAGGTCCCAGATCAACTGGGCCTTGAGACGCCAGGTTTGAAGACGCGATTGTGGCGACACGAGTCCTACGCTTTCTAGAACTATACCGCACACCTTCCTAGTTTAACCCGCAGCCGCAGGCGAGGCACAACAAACGCCAGCCATGCCTCGCCTGCGGCTGCGGGTTAAACGAATTCGGACCCCCTTTCCATGTGGAGCAGTTCCTAGCATGGCTGATCCGAGAGCTTCCGAAATGCGGCGACGGCCAGCGCGGCGGCTCGGTCCCAACTGAATTCGGCGGCGCGTCGCAATCCGCGGGCCGCCAAATCAGCGTGCCGCTCGCGATCGACGAGCACGCGTTCCAAGCCGGCAGCCATCTCAGCCGGCGAATCGGGATCGACGAGTTCCGCCGCGTCGGCGACCACTTCGGGCAATGCCCCGGCCCGCGCCGCGACGACCGGCAAGCCGGCCGCCATCGCCTCGACCGCCGGCAGTCCAAATCCCTCGTGGGGCGACGGGAAGAACAGGCACCGCGCCGTGCGATAGAGTGCCGATAAATCTACGTCCGTCAAGTCGTGCCGAACCCGAACGCAGGCTGCCAGTCCGAGCCGGTCGCGGGTTGCCATCACATCGTCGGCCTTCCAGCCGCGTCCACCGGCGATCAGCCAGTTCAGCTCTGTGCCGACGCCGCGCCGCCGGAGTTCGGCGAACGCCTCCAGGCCGCGCTCGTAGTTCTTTCGCGCTTCGACCGTGCCGACCGACAGGACGAGCGGGGCGGCAAGTTCCAGCCGCGCGAGCACCGCGGCCGGTTCGGCGATCGGCGACACGGTGGTCGGCGCCGGCGCCAGCGGCGTGACGATGACTCGTTCCGCCGGCATGCCGAGCACACGGACGATCTGGCCGCGCGAGAACTGGCTGTCGGTCAGCACCAGATCGCAGCGATCCGGCAACGAGCGGACCTGGCGGAGCGTGTGACGATAAAACTCCGGGGCGGCGAGTTCGGGCCTTTCGAGCAGGAACAGGTCGTGAATCGTCACGACCGAGCGGAACCGGCGGCGCCGACTCGACGGCACACTGCAATTCGTGCCCCAGGCGATTTGCGCGCCCGATCGCTCGATGTGCCGCGGCAGCACCCAACGGTCGAGGAGTTCGAGATAGCCCGCGACCCCAGACAGATCGGGGCAGCGCACGGGCCGGAGCCGGATGCCGAATTCTTCGGCGAGCGCGACGTGGTCGGGCGGCAACCGGCCGCGCAGGGAAAAATGCGCCGCGCAGAATTCGACGTTGGGGGCCTGCCGGCGGACCGCCGAAACCATGCAACTCGTGTAGCGCGACACGCCCGCCCACTGGCGTGGCCGCACGGCGCCGGGTCGTGTGAGGTAGATGCGAAGCGGACCGGTCATCTCAGCACGGCTTCTCCAGGATTGCGCAGGCCACGGCCCGAGCGGCGGCGGCGCCGTCGGCATCGGACCGCGCGTCGACCCGTTCCGACGGCGGCCGATGCAAACTCAGAGCGTACCGCGCGTATTCGGCGTCGGCGCACTCGGCGCGCGAGGCGAGCCGCCAGCCGTCTGCACTGTAGCGAAAAAACGTGAAGTCCGCTTGGGCCGGGGCGAATCGGTCCGTCAACTGATCGAGCAGTGCCGCGTCAAACTGCTGCGACCAACCGAAGTTCTGATAACGACCGAACGGAACCGTGAGCAGCAATCGGCCGCCAGGCCTGAGCACGCGGCGCAGTTCGTCGAGCGCGGTCAAGTAGTCGAGCGGTCGTGACTCAGCCGGCTTGCCGGTGTACCCCGCGTTGTCCAGTCCGACGTGCTCGATGGTCGAGAGGCACGCGATTTCGACAAAGTAGTCGTCGCGAAACGGCAACGAGCGCAGGTCGGCAAACATGTACGATGCGCCGAGCGTCCAATGGCATTCGGCCTCGGGGGCAAGCGTCAGGAATGTCCAATCGCTCGGGTGAAACTCAGGCCGCGTGACAAGAAACCGGTGATTGAGCGTCGAGCCGGCGTCGAGCCGTGGGCCTGGCGCGGGCGAGCAATGCGCGAAGTACCAGGGATACTCCACGGTCCGTTCGTCGACGCCGACCCCAAGCCCGGCAGGCAACGGGTCGCGTGTGCGAAAGCGCGACAGCAAATCGGGGCTGTCGAGCACGACGCGAATGGTCTGCTCGCGATAGTGCAGGTAGCCCGGCGACCAGGGAACTCGCGAATCCAGATAGGCCTGTAACTCGCGCCGGATCGTTCGTGGTCCCGCTGCGCGACGAACGTCAAAACCGACCAGCCCAAACAATCGTTTGATCAGCGACCGCACGGTCATGCTGGAACTCCGGTTCGCCGCCTCGTGGTTTCCGCTGGTTTGCCGGCGGTTGTCATGCAGGTACACTTGGTTGGCAACGGGCCGCAACCTCACCTGCTGGCGCGCCCCATCCGGCTGCATTCTCGCTGGGCCGCATGCGTTGTAGAATACTCGATCGGTATTGGCCAACCCAACGGAGACGATACAGCATGGCAGTCAGGAACTATCAATACGTCGACAACCTTTGGAACGATGCCGAAGTGGCGAAGCTCGACCCGGCGGGTCGGCTCGTCTATCGCTCGAACAAGCTCGGCTCGGACCAGCGCATCACCAACACCGGCGGCGGGAACACGTCGGCGAAGCTCATGGAGAAAGATCCGCTCACCGGCGAGCCGGTCGAGGTGCTTTGGGTCAAAGGCTCGGGCGGCGACCTGCGCACGAGCGGCAAGGAGAATTTTTCGTCGCTCTATCAAGCGAAACTGATCGCCCTGCAAAAGCTCTACGCCGCGCGGCCGCAGAAGGGGCCGAAGACGCCGGCGGAAGATGAGATGGTGGCGATGTACAACCATTGCACGTTCAACCTGAATCCGCGGGCCTGCTCGATCGACACGCCGCTGCACTCGTTCATTCCGGCCAAGCACGTAGACCACACCCACCCGAACGCGGTGATCGCCGTCGCGGCGTCGGCGAATTGCGAGCGGCTGACGCGCGAGATTTACGGCGACGACATGGCGTACGTGCCCTGGTTGCGGCCAGGATTCGAACTCGGACTGGCGATGCAACAGATCGCCCGCGATTTCCCCAAGGCCAAGGGAATCATGATGGGCCAGCACGGACTCATCAACTGGTCCGACGACGACCGGGAGTGTTACTTCCGAACGCTCGATCTGATCGAGCGCGCCGCGACGTTCATTGAGAAACGTTACACAGAAAGGGGCGGCGACCGTGCGGCCTTCGGCGGAACGGTGCACCAGAGTCTGCCTGGAGAAGTCCGCCGGCGAGTTTTCGCGAAGTTGCTGCCGTGGCTACGCGGGCAGGTGAGCCAACAAAGCCGGTTCGTCGGCACGGTCCAGGACGACGCCAAGATCCTGCTGTTCGCGAACTCGAACGACGCGCCTCGCCTCGCCGAACTCGGCACGAGCTGTCCCGATCACTTCTTGCGGACCAAGATCAAGCCGCTGTACGTACCGCTCTCTGCGGGCGAAGTCCTCGCCGATCAGAGCGACACGGGCATCGAGTCGTTCGTGGCGTCGCTCAAGACGAAACTGGCGGCCGGCATCGAACAGTATCGCAACGACTACGCGGCGTACTACGATCGCTGCAAGCGGCCGAACTCGCCCGCGATGCGCGACCCGAACCCGACTGTGATCCTGATACCGTCGCTCGGCATGATCGCGTGGGGCAAGGACAAGAGCGAATCGCGCGTCACAGCCGAGTTCTACAACTGTGCCGTCGAAGTCATGCGCGGCGCCGAGACGATCGACCGCTACGTCGCGCTGCCGCAACAAGAGGCGTTCGACATCGAATACTGGCTGCTCGAAGAGGCGAAACTGCGTCGCATGCCGCCCGAAAAGGAACTCGCACGCCAGGTTGTCGTCGTTATCGGAGCCGGTTCCGGGATCGGCAAGGAGGTGGCTCACCGCGTCGTCAGGGAAGGGGCGCACGTCGTCTGCGTCGATGTGCGGGCCGAAGCGGCCGAGGCCACGGCCAAGGAAATCACCGACCGGCACGGTCTTGGCATCGGAGTGGCCGGCAGCGGCATTTCCAACTGTGGTCCCGCGATCGGACTCGCCTGCGACATCACGAGTCGAGCGAGCGTCCGCGCGATGCTCGATCAGGTCGCGCTCGCCTACGGCGGGTTCGACTCGATCGTCGTCACCGCAGGCGTCTTCGTTCCGCCCGACACGACCGGCCACATCCCCGACGACAAGTGGCCGCTGACCTTCGCGGTCAACGTCACCGGCTCGTACATCGTCGCCGATGAGGCGGCAAGAACCTGGCGCGAACAGGGCCTGGCCGGCAACCTGATCCTCACCACCAGTGCCAACGCCGTGGTCTCGAAGAAAGGTAGCGTCGCCTACGACGCCTCGAAGGCCGCGGCCAATCATCTGGTGCGCGAACTCGCCGTCGAGCTGTCTCCGCTGGTGCGCGTCAACGGCGTTGCTCCAGCCACGGTAGTCCAGGGCAGCTCGATGTTTCCGCGCGACCGCGTCATTGCCGCACTCGCCAAGTACAGCATCCCATACAGCGACTCCGAACCGGACGAATCGCTGCTCGCCAAACTGTCGAAATTCTATGCCGACCGCACGTTGACCAAGAGTCCGATCACGACCGCCGATCAGGCCGAAGCGTTCTTCCTGCTGCTCACGAGGCGGCTCAGCAAGACGACCGGCCAGATCATTGCGGTCGACGGTGGTCTGCACGAGGCGTTCCTGCGTTAGCCGCCCCACGGCCGGTAATCAAGCACCGCGTGACGAAGGATGGGCTGAAATCCATGGCATTCGAACAAACGGCGGCAGGTTGGTGGATGGTCAGTGGCCGCGCGATCAGTGCTGCGGCGGGCTGGGCCCTCACCGTGGCGGTCTGGCTTTGGGCAGCCAATCTAAAGGCGGTCGACGAACCCACGCCACGGCCGAAACAGCCCGCGCCGAACATCATCGTGATCTACGCCGACGACCTGGGGTATGCCGACGTCGGCTGCTTCGGCGATGGCGCGTCGTACACACCGCACATCGACAGGCTGGCCCGCGAAGGCATTCGATTCACTCAGTTCTACGTCGCTCAGCCGGTCTGCTCGGCGTCGCGGGCGGCGCTGCTGACCGGCTGTTACGCGAACCGCATCGGCATTCACGGCGCACTCGGGCCGGGCGCCCGACACGGCATCCATGACGACGAGACCACGCTGGCCGAGATCGTCAAGCAGCAGGGCTACGCCACGGCGGCCGTCGGCAAGTGGCATCTCGGCCATCACCCGCAATTCCTGCCCACGCGGCACGGATTCGACGAGTACTTCGGCCTGCCCTACTCGAACGACATGTGGCCGCACCACCCCGAGGCCAAGTCGGGCACGTACCCGCCACTGCCGCTGGTGGAAAACGACCGCACGATCGATCCGGAAATCACGCCCGACGATCAGCCCGCGCTCACCACCCGCTACACCGAACGGGCGGTACGGTTCATCGAGAGAAATCACGACCGCCGCTTCTTGCTGTACGTCGCCCACTCGATGCCGCACGTGCCGCTGTTCGTGAGCGACAAGTTCGCGGGCCGTTCGCCGCGCGGCGTCCACGGCGACGTGCTGATGGAAATCGATTGGTCGGTCGGCGAGATTCTCGCGGCGCTCGAGCGGCACAAGATCGACGCGAACACGCTCGTCGTCTTCACCAGCGACAACGGCCCGTGGCTTTCGTACGGCAACCACGCCGGCTCGGCCGGCAAGCTGCGCGAAGGCAAGGGCACGGTGTTCGAGGGAGGCGTGCGCGTGCCGTTTGTCGCGCGATGGCCCGCGCGGATTCCGGCCGGCCGGACACAGACCGAACCGGCCATGACGATCGACCTCGTGCCGACCGTGGCCCGGCTCATTGGCGCACGTCTGCCCGATCATCCGATCGACGGCCTCGACATCTGGCCACTGCTGGCCGGCGAGTCCGGGGCCCGAAACCCGCACGATGCATATTTCTTCTACTACAACCAGGGCGAGCTTCAGGCCGTGCGGTCGGGCCGCTGGAAATTGATGTTGCCGCATACGGCGCGAACCATGGCCGGCCAGCCGCCTGGCAAGGACGGCCGGCCGGGCAGGTACAAACCGCTGCCCGTCGGCCTTGAACTCTACGACCTCCAGTCGGACGAGAGCGAAACCACCGACGTCGCCGCCCGCTATCCCGACGTGGTCGGCCGCCTGCAGGTCCTCGCCGACACCGCCCGCGCCGACCTCGGCGACGCCCTGACCGAACGCCGCGGGTCAGGCACACGCGCCGCCGGACGACTCGCCGACTGATTACTCTTGGTAGCGGGGCGATGTTTGCGGTCCGTCTAAATGGCTTTGCGTGATCCTGGGAGTCCGCAGGGACAGTAGCCCGACGCGCCAGCGAGGGGCCGGGCCTGATTTCTTGTGATTTCGCCATGTGCTCCCTCGCTGGCGCGTCGGGCTACTGTCCCAGAATCGTGCAAGGCTATTTAGGTACAGGGGCGCGAGTCGTCCCAAGGACGATCTCGCCGGTAAGCCCGATAGTCTGAAAACCCCAGACGACGCATCGGGACGGCAGGGGGTGGTTGGAGACAGAATGGATTCGCCGCGCTGACGTCGCGTGCCTTGGAGACCAGGAAATTTCAGAGTCCGGCGCCCCTGGTCCGTGGAGCAGCATCGACGCCACACAAAACAACGAGTGGCCCAAGACGGAACCATTCAGCCGCGGGCCGATCGCCGACTCGATTGGACCCTGTGTTGGAGTACGCCCAAAACCCAACGATCACGAAAGCAAAAGCCTTCTTAAGGCAAGCCGCATGCCTCCCGAATGCCGGGCTACTCGCGGGCTACTTGAACGATGGACTAGATTGTGGCTCGTCTTTCGTCCGAACCCGGCCGCCCCGGTCAATCAACGTCTTCTTCTCGCGTTGGGTCGTTCGCCCTGTCGCCGCACAATCTAATCCTTCATACGTTAGGTCCAATGAGGGCGGTGGGAGTCGAACCCACGACCATCGCATTAAAAGTGCGGTGCTCTACCACTGAGCTACGCCCCCCGGCTACGGGCGGGCCATTATAGGAACCGCCCCGCGTGCTGCAAAGCGGGGTTGAACCAGCGACAGCCAGCGACACCTCACGAACCGGGGCAACGAGATTCAAAGGCAAGCACGCCGCGCCGCACGGTGATCCGTACGTGGTGAGACTCGTCATCTGGACCAACGTTACAACATCGTGTTGAGGAAGCTTCCAGCGGCCGAGGGGGTGACGAGGTCCTCCAAATGACTGAGTATCCACTGCACGCCGGCGTCGCTGCCGAGCGCGTCGGGCGCTAAGTCGGCCATGACGGTCGTCGAGTCGATCGCCGGGACGCCGGCACCCGTGGCCAGGTCGTTGACTCGATCGGCAAAGGCGGCGGCATCGCCCCACTTGCCCATAATCAGGTCCAACGCGGCATCGATCGCCTCGTAGAACAGCGAGCCGCCGATCAGAAGATCATCTTCAAGGCCGCCAATCAGCCGGTCTCTGCCGGTGCCGCCGATGAGGACGTCTCGCAACTTGCCACCCCGCATCTGATCGTTGCCGGGGCCGCCCACCATGATGTTCTTGCCGCTGCCGCCAGTGAGCCGATCGTTGCCAGGCCCGCCATCGAGCCGCGCGTCGATCGTGATGCGGCGATCCAACCAAAGGATGTCGTTGCCCGCTCTGCCCAGCACCACAATCCTCGCCACATTGGCGAGACTCAAGGTCGTGATCGCCTGGTTGTTGACTTGCATCCTCACCGACCCACCCGTCACGAATCGCAGGTAGATGCGATCGTTGCCCTCCGTCCCCTCGCACAGAATCACGCGCATGCCCGCGTTCAACGGGTCGGCGATGCTGTCGCAGGATTTGTCGGGTATGTCGGGCAGTGGTGGGGGCGGAACGAACTCGATGGCTCCGATGTCCACAGTTGCGACGCCGTCGTAGTCGCCGTCGCTCGTGCGGAAGAAGCCGGCGCCGCGCTGATCGGTGGCGAGGCCGGCGGCAGTCATGTCGCTGCCGGCGTCGACGGCGCGGCTGCCGATGACCAGATTGTGCGTGAGCGTCGGTCCGCCGTTGTCGGCCAGCATGGTGTCGAGCACGGTGGTGATGCCGAGCGCGCCGCCGAGGCCGTCGCCGACGATATTGCCGTCGACGCCGTGAACCAACCCGCCTGCCGACGCGGGGTCGCCGATCAGGTTGTTGTTGCTCCCGGCCTCGACGTTCTTGTGGGCCAGGTCATTCGCCGCGGCGTCGATCACGGCGCCCTGGAGATTCCCTGCCACGATCGTGTTCCGAATGGTTGTGAACGTGACCGAGTCGTTGAACGTCGAGATGCCGCCGCCGCTGCCGCCGGATGTTCCGTCCGCGTCGGACCGGTTAGCGGTGACTGTACTGTTTACGACGACCAGCGTGTCGTCGACATTCCGGATGCCGCCGCCATCGCCGTCGGCTAGGTTGCCGCTGACCGTGCTGTTGGTGACCGTTAGCAGTCCGTCGTTGAAGAGGCCGCCGCCGTCGTCGCCGACCATGTTGCCGCTGATCGTACTGTCTGTGACCATCAGCGTTCCGAAGTTGAAAAGGCCGCCGCCGTCGTTGTCGGCGGTGTTGCTGCTGACCGTGCTACGACCGAGCGTCAGTGTTCCGAAGTTGCTGATGCCTCCGCCACTGCCGTCGGCTGTGTTGCCGCTGATCGTGCTGGCCGTGATCGTCAGAGTCCCGTCGTTGGAGATGCCGCCGCCG
>DAIOWH010000003.1:0-107716 GCA_036758585.1 Planctomycetia bacterium | reverse complement strand
CTGCGGGTTAAACGACCGAAGCCGATTTCAGACCCTATTCAATGTGGCACAGTACCAAGTTTGGGGCCCAGGCGTCCCGCCTGCTGTTTCATCCGCCAGATGTGAGGCGGCCGCGACGGCCACACCACAGGTTTCCCCAAAGTTGGCCGAGAGCCAGGATCAGTAGGCATTGCGCCCGACCATGCCGCGGACGAGCGTGAGGAACATGATGCGGAGGTCGAGCCACGGCGTCCAGTGAGCGATATAGTGCAGGTCGTACTGCACGCGTTTGCGCAGCGATGTGTTGCCGCGCCAGCCGTGGACCTGTGCCCAACCGGTGATGCCTGCCTTAACAGCGTGCCGCAACATGTAGTGCGGCACCGAATGGCGAAAGCGGCCGATGAACACAGGCCGTTCCGGCCGTGGGCCGACGATGCTCATCTCGCCGCGCAGCACGTTGACCAATTGAGGCAGCTCATCGAGGCTCGTGCGACGCAGCAGCGAACCCAACCACGTACACCGACCGTCATGCCGCGTCGTCCAGACCGGCCCGCTGACCAGTTCGGCGTCCACTCGCATCGTGCGAAACTTCAACATCTCGAACGGCTCGCCGCCCAGACTCGCGCGTTCCTGACGATAGAACACTGGCCCGCGGCTGGTGAGCTTGACGAGCACCGCAATCAGCACCATCAGCGGCGAACAAGCCGCCAACGCGATCGACGCGACCGCGAGGTCCAAGACTCGCTTGATCGGTCGGTTCATTCCGTCGTACGGGTTCTTTCGTAGCGACACGATTGGCAGATCGCCGAGCAGCGACGTGGCCAACGCAGCGCCCGCTAGTTGCGGCACGTCGGGAACGAGTCGCACGTCCACGAGCAGGTCACTCAGTTGATCGAGCACGCCGCGCAGCGCGACGTACTGGCTGAGCGGGAGCGCGACAAAGACGTAGGCGACTTGGCGACGTTCGACGAGATCGGCCAGATTCGCGAGTGGCCCCAGCACTGGCAGTCCATGGATGCGGATGCTCGGTGTGTCGTCGACAAAGCCAATCGGTTCCAAACCCGTCCACGCGTTGCGGCGGAGTTCTGCGACGAGCTTCTGAGCGGATCGACCGCTGCCCACGATGATCGCCGGGCTGGGGTTGACGCCGCGGCCGCGCAGAAAATGGACCAGCGACCAGGCCGCTCGGCGCGTCACGGCCTGGCCGGCCGCGTTGCCCACCACGAACAGGCCGATCGCGAGGCGAGACTTGTACGGATCGCGCAAGAAGAACAACACTGAGACGAGCAGCAACAACAGCAAGCCGTTCGCTCGCGCGACGCCGGGCAGTTCGGCCGACCAGCCGCGCAACCGGTGGAGTTCATAGAGTCCCGCCACACGGCAACTGACCCAAACGAGCAGCAGAATCAGCGGCAGTCCGCTCAGGCACCAATCAAACGGCGGCGTGCCGTCGGGCGCCGGTGGGCCAAACGCCGTAAGGAATCGCAGCCAGTACGCGGCCAACCAAGCGACCGTTGCAACCGCCAGGTCACTGGCCAGAAAAAGCAGACCAAGCTTGTGTCCCTGTCCCTTCATGGGTTCGTCCACAGATGAACTTCGCCGGACGATCGACGAGTTCGTGTTGGCAGCGCCGCAGCAAGGTGCGCGACACTGCGGGCTTGTAGTAGTTCCAGCGGAATTAGTCAACATAGCAGTGGGTGTATGGACGGTGTGCAACGTCGTCAGTATCCTAGATGACCGTTTCGTAAGTCCTTGAGCAGTTACCGTAGCCCGACGCGCAAGCGAAGAAACCGGAACCCTCGCTGGCGCATCGGGCTGCGGTATTCGAGTGGGTGGCAAAGGACTTATGAAACGGTCATCTAGTGCCGCTCCATTTGAGTGTGATCTGGGAGGACACCGATGATCCGGGTGCGCGATCTGCGAGTCGACTACGACAATGTCTGTGCGGTACACGACCTGACGCTGGAAATCGGTCCGGGCGAGGTGTTCGGGCTGATCGGCCCGAACGGTGCGGGAAAGACCAGCACGATGCGGGCCATTGTCGGCCTGCTCGAACCGACCTATGGCGATATCGAACTGGCCGGCGTCGACATCCGCGAACGACCTGAAGACGCGAGCCAGGTGCTCGGTTTCATGCCCGACTTCCCGCCCGTCTACGACGACCTGTTGGTCTGGGAGTTCCTCGACCTGTGGGCCGCGAGCTACTGGATCGCTCCGTCGGAGCGACCGGGCGTCGTCGAACGGTATCTCGACATGGTCGGCCTGACCGAGAAGCGCAACGCGATAGTGACGGAACTTTCGCGCGGTATGCGGCAGCGGCTGGTGCTGGCCAAGACGCTGGTCCCACAACCGCAGGTGTTGTTGCTCGACGAGCCGGCCAGCGGCATGGACCCGCATGGCCGTGCCGACCTGAAGAAAGTCCTGCGCACGCTCGCGGCCGAGGGCAAGACGGTGCTGGTGTCGTCGCATATTCTGTCCGAGATGTCGGAATTCTGCACATCGGTCGGCATCATGGAGCGTGGCCGCATGGTCGTGAGCGGCCGGGTCGACGACGTCATGGCCGAGGTGATGGGCCACGGCACGCTGCTCGTCGAGGTGCTCGGTCCAACCGACGAGTTTCAGCGTGTAGTGGGACAAGATGCGCGAGTCGGTTCGATCACGCGCAAGGACAACACATTTCAGTTCGCATTTCACGGCGACGTCGAGGCGGCGAGCGATCTGCTTCGCAGTCTGATCCAATCCGGCGTGCGGGTTGCGTCGTTCGCACGAAGACGCGAGGGGCTGGAGGACCTTTTCCTCAAGGTGGGGGCGAAAGAACTCTCATGAACGCGCTGGCGGGGCTCTACGACAATCCAATCCTATGGAAACACATCCGTTCGCGGCTGCGGTTCCAACACCTGGTGCCGTCGCTGGCCGTCGTGTTGATCATTTGCGGATGCGTGTTGTGGGGTGGGTACGCGCTCGGAGGACTGGAGAACGGCGGCACGTATATTGTGTTGCTGTTGATCCAGTGGGGCGTGCTGGTGGTGATGGGCACATCGCAGACGGCGACCGCGGTCGCGTTCGCCAAAGACTCGGGCATCCTGGATTTTCACCGCGTCTCGCCGTTGCCCGCCAGTTGGGTGACGATGGGCTTTGCCGTCGGCGCGCCGGTGCGCGAGTACTTGATGTTCGCGTGCACGCTGCCGTTTTCGTTCGTGCCCGCGGTAATGGGCAAACCAAGCGTCGCGGGGTGGGGAGCGGTCTCAGTCGTACTCCTGCTCAGCGCGTTTCTGTTCCACATGCTGGCGGTGGTGGTGGGTCTCGTTTCGCGCAAGCCTCGCGGCGCGGGCGGAGCGGTGGTCGGCATCGCCATGCTGGTGCACTTCATCGGCATGCAGTCGATTCTCGGCGGCGCGTCGGCCCCGGCGTTGATGACCGTGATTCCAACCGTCCGTCAGGCATTAGAGATGATCGACCTTCGTGACAAGGTGCCGGGCTTCTTTGGCATGGAGATGCCGCTGTACGTGCAATCGTTTGTCCATCAGTTGCCCATTCTGGTGTTCCTCTACATCGCCGCGGTGCGCAAGATGCGATCCGATCGCGCGCACGCCTATTCCAAGATCGAAGCGGTTGCGTTTGTAGCGACGATCGCCGTACTTGCGCTGGGCGAGATGTGGAACACAACGTTGCCGCGACTGCTGCCGGCCAGCATCAACCAGTGGCCGGTGCTAGTCGTGGTGTACACGGTGACGCTGGCCGCCGTGTTGCTGACGCTCGCGGTCACTCCGGGTGCGAGCGGCTATGCCAACGGATTGCGTCGTGCCGCCAAGCATGGCCATCGTCGACTGGCGCCCTGGAGCGACCTGGCGCCGAACACCGGCGCTATCTTTGCGTTTTGTTTGATCATGATGACCGCCGCGGCGCTGGCTCAGATCAGCGTCGACGTGGCCGGCCTCAGGAGCCGATTCTTCTGGTGCCCTACGGCCGCGGCGATGCTCGTGGTCGCCTACTTCGGTTTCGCCCGGCAGTACTTCGAAGTCAACTTCGCCCGTCGCGGCCAGCCTTTTTTCCTGTTGTTCTTGTTTGTGGTCTGGTTGATGCCGCTCATTGTCGGCAGTATCTTGGCCATGACGGGGGCCGATCAGGGGGCGCTGCCGGTCTTTGCATTGACCCCGTTGGTCGGGATCGGAGCCTCGGCTTTTGACTCACGCGGTGGCCTCGCTGACGAGATCCAGGTTTCCGTGCTGCTCTCGAGCCTGACCTTCGCGGTGATCTTCGCCGCCCTGTCGATCGCATCACTTCGTCGGGCCCGGCAGGCGATTGAGGTCAAAGCGTTCCCGACCGATTCGCTCGAAATCGAGCCAGCTTCGATCTGAACCTCGCGCGGCCAAGCACTTCGGGGTTGACGACATTTTCCGGCGGACCGGACGCGAGTGGTTCGTTCAGAAAGTCGCCCGTAACCGCAATACGGAATTGACGCATGAACGCCCTTTCGATGGAATGACGCCCGCCTTCGCCGCAATCCCCGATCGAGGCAGGAGCTAACATGTACCACGCGAGATTCCCGGTCAATTGCACACTGGCAACGGCGGCCGTCGCCGTTGTGATCAGCCTGAGGCCGACCATTGCACAAGGACCTGCGACCATGCAAGCCAGCCAATTCATCAAGAAACACGAAGCCAAGCTACGACCGCTCGAGAAGGCCGCGGCGATCGCCTGGTGGGACGCCAACGTGTCGGGCAAGGATGAAGACTTTGCTCGCAAGGAAGAGGCCCAGAACAGGATCGATGAAGCACTGGCCGACGCCGCGACGTTTCGCGAGTTGAAGGCGATCAAAGACGGCGGCGGAATCGACGACGCGAACGTGCGACGCCAGATCGACGTGCTGTATCTGGCGTATCTCGAAAAACAGGTCGATCCGGCCTTGCTCAAGCAGATGGTCGCCAAGGCCAACGCCGTCGAGAAGGCGTTCAACATCTACCGTGCCAAAGTCGACGGTCGCGAGATGAGCGAGAACGACGTGCGCCGCGTGCTGAAGGATTCCAAGAGTTCCGCCGAGCGACGCGCGGTGTGGGAGGGAAGCAAGGGGGTCGGCCGCGTCGTCGAGGCCGATCTGAAGTCGTTGGTGAAGTTGCGCAACCAAGCCGCCACGGGCCTCGGCTTCAAGAACTTTCATGAGATGATGCTGTTCCTGAACGAACAGAACCAGGCCGACATCATCAAGCTGTTCGACGAACTGGACGAGCTGACGCACGGGCCGTTTCGCGCCGCCAAGTCCGAAATAGACCAGCGGCTGGCCGAAAACTGCGGCATCAAGGTCAGCGAGCTTCGCCCCTGGCACTATCACGATCCGTTCTTTCAGGAATCGCCGGCGGTGTTCGGCGCGGGACTCGACGGACTGTACGAAAAGGCCGACATCCTGAAACTGTGCCGTGACTTCTACGCAGGCATCGGCCTGCCCATCGAGGACGTGATCGCCCGCAGCGACCTGTACGAGAAGAAGGGGAAAAGTCCGCACGCCTTCTGCACCGACATCGACCGCGAGGGCGACGTACGCGTGCTGGCCAATATCGTGCCCAACGAGCGATGGATGGACACCATGCTGCACGAGTTGGGTCACGCGGTGTATTCGAGCAAGAACATCCCGCAATCCGTACCCTACGTGCTGCGCGGCGAGGCTCACATCCTGACCACCGAGGGCATCGCCATGATGTTCGGCCGGCTCGCCAAAAGCGGCGTCTGGCAAGAGAAGATGATGATCGCGCCGGCCAACGCCGCCGACCGCAAGGCCACGAGCGAAACGGGACGCAAGCTGTTGCGCAACCAACTGCTCATCTTCTCGCGGTGGTGTCAGGTGATGCTCCGATTCGAGAAAGGGCTGTACGAAGACCCGGACCAGGACTTGAACAAGTTGTGGTGGGACCTGGTCGAGAAGTACCAGCAGGTGCGGCGGCCCGACGGACGCAGCGAGCCTGACTACGCCAGCAAGATTCACGTCGTGAGTGCACCGGTGTACTACCACAATTACATGATGGGTGAGCTGTTCGCGTCGCAACTCCATCACACCGTCGCCCGCGAGGTGTTCGACGGCGCCAATCCACCCGCTATCGCCTATGTCGGCAACCGGGCCGTCGGCGACTTCTTGACGAAGCGGGTCTTCGCCCCCGGTCGGACACTGAGTTGGAACGAGCTGACCAAGTCTGCCACGGGCGAGCCACTGAACGCCAAGGCGTTTGCCAAGGACTTTCAGGCGAACTGACTCGTCGAAAACGGCGACGTGGCCAGGCTTCCAGCTCGCCAGGGCGAACGAACGAGTTGGCAGGCTGGAAGCCCTCCGGCTAGCGCGCGTAGGTGCTCCACGGCCAGAGCACAATCGTCTGCAAGAGCTGGAGCGCAGGGTCGGTACCGGCGGCGACGCGCTTCTCAATTCGGCTCCAGGGGTCGAGCATTCCGGCATACGCATAGGCCGTGGAAACGGCCATGAGGATACAAAACACCAGCGTCCAAACAACGCCGCGTAATCTCGCGATGGCAACGACCGAGAAGAAGTAGACGAGCGGCGTCACGGCCAGCAGGTGCCGAACGCCGAACGAAAGACCGGCGAAGTCGGTGCGGCGCACTCCCCACGTGTAGTAGCCGCAGAGAGCCACCACCACGCCCGCCACCAACGCTGCGAGCAACCACAGCGGGTGCGAAGGGTTTCGCAGCGTCCAACCGATCCCGACCAATCCAACCGCCAGAATCGGCGTAACGGTCAACCAGCCTTGCGGACCCAGTATCAACTCCATTCCAAAACGCCAGCGCGGCCCCAGCTCGTGCCAGACGCCCGCCGTGGTCCAATACGACCCAGGATAATTGAACGCATCGGGGTAGCATTCCACGGGCAACGGCGAGCCGGTTACTTGCGACTGCAAAAAACAATGCAACAAGGCCGGCGGCGCCGATCCAACGAGGAACCACAGCGCCGATCGCCGTTCGCATAGTGCGAGACACGCGATCAACGCGACCCACACGGTGCCGCCCGCGGGCATGTCGATTGTCGCCGCCAGTGCAGTGAGAAAACCGGCGGTGGCCGGCCGTATGGCGCGCGTCCGCGTCAACCCCTCACCCCGACCCTCTCCCCAAAGGGGAGAGGGAGAAGGATCACTGGAGGTGACGCGACCAAGGTCGCGACCAAGTTGGCGACCAGGTTCGCGACCGGCCAGGCGCAATCGATCGACCACGAGCGAGCATGCCGCGGTCAGCAGGCCCGCGGCGACACTGTGGTTGTTGAACGTGACGCCGTAGGTGAGCAGCAATGAACCGCACCCGCCCGCCAGGGCGAGCAGGTCCGCCTGCCAAGGCGACAAGTCCACGTACTGCAGCAACCGACGCAGCGACGCGATCGCCATTGCCGAACTGGTTCCAACAATCACGACCACCAACACCCAATTCACCAGAACCCATTGCGAAGACTGCCCGACGAATCGAATCCCGGCCCAGGCCAGCGGCGCGTAGACGACTGCGCCCATCGCCGACAACATCGGTGGCTTGTCTGAGTAGAAACGTCCGCGAAACCGTACGACGTCGACAGCCGCCGAACCGCGCAACGGCGATTCGTCAATCGCCAACGTGCCTCGCTCGACGATCGAGTCGACCGTGGCAAACCTCGACCAGACGTTGCCGCTGTGCCGCGGCCACCGACTCAAGAGCGCCGTCAGACACAGAAAGATCGCGCCCGCGACTACCGGCCGAAGCCAGTGGACGGGCCTGACGAGGCCCGCGTCGTCACCCATTGCACCATCGGGACGCTTGGTCATGGAGTTACTACATCAAGATTGTCATGCCGAAGCCGTTCCTTTATGGTTCACGGACGAATTGGTCGTCAAGAGAACGCGACATGTGCCGCGAGTCTCTATCGGGCACTCAACGGTTCCGTTCATGCAAACTCAATCTGCCGCGGATCTGCCACGTCCGGCGCGGATCGAATACTCGGTCCCGGCGCTGGCGATGCTGGTTGTCGTGGCCTTGCGCTGGCACACCATCGACGAGCCGTTGGACTGCGACGAGGCCGCCTACGGCTACGTGGCTCACCGAGTCCTGCAGGGCGATCGGCTCTATGTGGACGTGTTCGAGAACAAGCCGCCGCTGGCGTACCTGCCGTACGCGCTCGGCATCACGCTGGGCGGGTACACCGAGCGCAGCATGCGAGTGCTGCCCGTTCCGTTCGTGCTCATCACGTTGTGGTTGTCATGGAGTTTCGCGCGGCGGTACGGCGGCCGGTGGGCCGCGGCGGCCGCGGCGGCACTGTGCGCGATTGCTTCCAGCGACCCGTGTACGTTCGCCAACGGCGCCAATCTGGAAGTGTACATGAACGCCGCGCTGGTGGGTTCGCTTTGCGCGGCCGCGCGCGCGCGCGAAACGGGCGTCTGGCGCTGGGCGCTGGTCGCCGGACTGTGCACCGGGACCGCGGCCGCATTGAAGCAGGTGGGCGTCCTGTTCCTGCCGCTGTACGGAGTTTACTTGGCTCGAGGCGGCGGCCGATGGACGTCGTACCGGCTCGGGCGTGTCGCAGCCTTGTGTGTTGGGTTCACGATTCCTTGGTTGGCGTGTGTCGGGTTCGCCGCCGCCCAGGGAGTACTGGCGCAGTTTCATGAAGCGGTCTTCGCGTATGGTCCCACGTTGGCTCGCGAAGCAGCCTCCCAACTGCGCGACACCTACGGCCCAGCCGAGGTGCTGCGCCTGAACCAATGGTCTCCGTCACTCGGTCGCTTGGTCGACGAGAACCGTTGGCTGTTGTCGCTGGTGTGGCTGGTTCGCGGCAATCCGCACGCGACCGTTTGGTGGGCGACCGGGACCTGGCCGCTGTGGGTCATGGCCGTCGCTGCTGCGTTGATCGTTCGGCCGCGACGTGGCGACGTGGGGTATCTCGTGATGGGCTACATGGGCGTTGCCATCGTGGCTGTCCTTTGGCCGGGGCTTTTCTGGCAGCACTACTACATGCTGCTCGTCCCCGTTATCACCTTGGCGGCGGCGCTGGTTGCGGACCGACTCGTCGATGCTTTACGCGGAGCGCGTGACGACGCGGCAACCGTCCCTGGGTTGGCCCGTCTCGCACTCGGCGGCGTGTGGATCGCGGCGGCCGCGGGAATGCTGTGGCTTCAGTGGGTTCACTATGTTCGACTCACGCCCGAGGTGATCACGACGGAGTACAAGGGGGGCGGCCAGTGGGTCGCCTTGCGACAACTCGGCATGGGTCTTCGTTCCACGCCAGGTGTCGGCGGCCAAGATCGACTGTTCAACTGGGGCTGGCAGAGTCCGCTGCACTTGTATAGCGGGCTGGACTCGGTGACTCCCTACTTCTTCACCGATCCGCTGATGCAGCGATACGACACGAGCGATCATCCGCTTGTGCGGCCTCGCAAGGCGCGAATCGTTGCCGATCTGAAGGCGACGCCGCCGAAGTTCATTTTCATTGGGCAGTCGCCGTTTTCGGAGTTGCAAGAGTTGCTACGGCGGCACTATGTTCCCACCACACGATTGGCCGCCGCCGGGGAAGTTCGCGGGCTGTATGTCCGTCGTGACACACTGGGTGCCGAGCCGCGACATTCAATCGAGGACCTACGTTGAATTCACTCGAGACCAAACGCATGCGCCAGGTTCGCACGGTATTCTGGACGTACGCGGCGGCATGGACGGTCCTGTTGTTCGTACCGGGTTTCTTGTTCCCTGTGGTCCACGGTCCCGAGGGCGTTGACCTAGACAAGCTCGTTCATGCCGGCGGCTATTTCGCGTTGATTGTTCTGGCCGCATGGGCATATGCCGGGGCGAGTCTGGGCGGTCGTCTGGCGGCGCTGGTCGCATGCGCAATTCATGGGGCGGCCACCGAGCTAGGCCAGCGGCTGACGCCGAGTCGCGGCTGCGACTTGTACGATTGGCTGGCGGATGCAGTTGGCTCGCTGATGGGCGTCGTGTTCCTTGTGGGCCTCGACCTTGTTCGATCGAGGTCGCCGTCGCCCGATCGCTGATGGTGGTTTGTGCTGTTCGTTCAACTGGCGGCCACGCGCACCACCAACCGCTCGAGCAGGTGCTGGGCCGGCAAGTTGCTGTCACCCTTGATTCCCAGATCAGTTTCGGTCAGCCACCCAAAGAGTCGGCTCAGCCGCTCGCGTCCAAGGCGTCGCAGATGGGCCGAGGCGCGGTCGGTGTAGAAGTTGATGCCCGCCTTGGGCAGTGCCGCTTGGATGCTGTGGCCGCCGGCGATGAGGCGGTGCGCCTTGGCCAGCTTGCGTAGCTGAGAACTGATCGCACCGAAGATAAGGACCGGCTGTTCGCCGGCGCTCATGAGCGATTCGAGGATGTTCACGGCGGTCGCTGCGTCGCCTGCGGCGGCTGCGTCGAGAATCTTCCACACGGTCTCCACGCGCCCAGCCGCCACGAGCCGGTCGACGTCATCGGCCGAGAGCTCTGTGCGCTCTCCCACATAGGACGCCAGTTTGTCGATCTCGGCGCTAAGCTGGCCGAGGCCGCCGCCGACCAACTCGACCAGCAGATCAGCCGCCTCGACGCCGAGCTTCTTGTTGTATCGGTCCTTGGCCCAGCGTCGGCACCACGGCGCGAGCTGGCGTGAATCGGGCGCCTTGCAGTCGACGGTCAAGCCGCTGCGAGCCACACTCTTGGCCAGTCGCGTGTTCGAGGGCCAACTTTGTGCGACGATCACGAGCACGCCCGTGCGGTGGGGCTTTTCCACATATCGTTCCAACGCCTCACGGTGGCTGGTGACGAACGGGTCTGCGTTCGACAGCACGACGAGTCGCCTTGGCGTCAGAAACGGCAGCGTCGCAAGTTCGTCGAGTAGATCGGCCAGCGCGGCGGTCTTGCCGTCGAACCGCCCAACGCCGAACTCGTCGCCATCGTCGCCCAGCACAACAGAGCGAATTGCATCGATCACCGACGATCGCAGGAACTCCTCGTCGCCGTAGACGACGTAGACCGGTTTCTGCTCGAGGGCGCTTGGTTTTTCGAGGACAGCCAAGGCCGATACGGTTCCCGCTGGTGTCGCGGACTTTGCCATGTGGCGGAGTATAGGGGTCGGCTGGGCGGTCTTGCAATGTGGCCGGTCGAGTAGGCGGACATTGCTGCGCAACAAAACGCCCCACTTCAGGCGCGAAGTGGGGCGTGTGCTTCTGGATTGCTTCGTAGATTTGCTTCTTAGTACTGCTCCACATTGAAAGGGGTCCGAATTCGTTTAACCCGCAGCCGTAGGCGAGGCACAACAAATGCCAGCCATGCCTCGCCTGCGGCTGCGGGTTAAACGACCGAAGCCGATTTCAGACCCTATTCAATGCGGCACAGTACTTAGCGTCGCACGGAGGCTCCGGCGTTGACTCGCGAGATGCGCGGTCGCGGCCGGGACACGTCGATCGCTATCTCGGCCGACTCGGCGGACTTGGCGTTGCCCGCCAGGTCGCTGACCTCAACCGCCACGCGGAACCGGCTCGGAAGCTGCCCCGTGGGCTTCCACACGTAGCGGCCGACGTTGTCGATGCCGGTCGCGATCGGCTTCCATTCGGCGCTCGCCGCGTCGGCCACAAACAAGTTGACGCAGCGATTGCCGAGGTTCGCGTCCTGCGCCTGCCACGTGATCGTGACGGTGCCGCTCTGAGCACCGGCGCCTAGTTCCGAACCGAGCAGACGGACCTGGGGAGCGGTCGTGTCGACTTCGACCCAAGTCTGCGGCTCGTCGCCTGGTGCAGGCGGGCGGTCGCCAAGTCCCGCGCCACTCTTGGCCACCATGGTCAGTCCGTATATGCCATCTGGGCCGAGGGTCGCGGTGAACGGCGAACGCCGGTCGGCATCTTCACCCAATCGCTTCCACGTGTGACCCCGATCGGTCGTCACCCACAGTTCGATAATCGCCACGCCGGACGGTCCTTCGTCCTCGACCTCGTAGTCGAGACTGACCTGCGGATCGCCCACAATCTGGCGGTCTTCGGGTGGTGCTGGCGCGCCGGCGGGCGGCGCGGATTCGGTCTTGAGCAGCGGGGACTTGTTGCCAAAGAGCGGAGACTTGGTGGTAAGCCCGGCGCCTGCAGTCGAGTCGCGAGCGTCGCCCGGCGGTGTGACGCCGGCCGCGGTTGAGAGTGCAGGTCGCGAACCGGTCGACGGAAGCTGCCGCTGCGAGTCGTCGGTAAGCGACGTAGAGAATGGCGGCCGTCTTGTCGGCAGGTCTTGAGGATCAAGTGCCGGCCGACCCGAACCGCGCTGTGGGCCGGTGGGAATCGGGTTCGATGAGTCAACACCCGGGCTGGCGGCGTTTGCCATCGGATCGAGTTCAATGGTCTGAATGCCGAGGTTCTGGGCGCGGTCTTGTATCTGGCAGCGCACGATCACCTTGCCCGCATGGTCGGGCGCCCAGGTGGCCTGGCCGATGAACTTGGGCACCACAGCGGGCACGGCTTGCCAGGTCTCCTGACCTTCCACGCGATACTCCAGCTTCAGGGAGGCAACATCGACGTTTCGGTCCTGCACTTCCCATTCGACGCCGATCTCGCGACCTCCAGATGCAGCGGGTCGCAGAACGATCTTTGGCACTTCACTATCGACGACGACCTTCAGGCCCGCCTGCAGCTTGGTCTCGTTTTCAGGATTGGCCACGCCACGCCGATCGACGGTGCGGACGGCGAACCAGAACTCGCCGTCGTGGTCCGTTCGGAACACAAAGCTCCGCTTGTCGGACGGGACGTCGGCGGGCGACGAGGTGTACTTCTCCCAGATGCCACCGTCGCGAGCAAAGTACAGTTGCACTTCCTGGATCTGTATCTGTTCCGACGGGTCCGGAATCTGAAATGGGATCTTGAATGCCTTCTGGCGACTGTAGATCTTGTCCGGCGGCGGCGCCGCCTGCGCCCACGCGACTGAACTCACGACCATCCCGATAACGATTGCTGCGCACAATCGTCTCATGGCACACCTCAGCGTAAGTGAATCCGTTCCGTTTCCTGTCCCGTTTCCGAATCACCCGCAGCGCGACTCGTTGGTTCCGACGATAGGCGAGGTGATATAGCGATTGCTTTGAAACGAGGCTAGAGCAAGTTGGGAGCTCGAGCCATCGGTGTGGCCAGAGATTCTGGGGAGCGGCGGGCGTCAGCCGGGCCAGACGGATTGGGCCTCTGCGGAATCACCCGCGGCCTAGCGCCGACGACGCCGCATGGTGGGGTTGACGATGGCGTCGGCCAAGATGTTGCTGGCGGCTGGGGCCGAGTCGAGCATGCGATCCACGACCGACGCCGAGACGTCGCCGATATCGAAGCAACCGACCGGCGGACTGCCGTCTGGCGGCACCGGGCTAGGACACCTCGGCAGCGCGCCGAGGTTGATGCCGGCTGATCCGGTCAAGGTGTCGAATAGAGCTTCACCGTCGCTTCCATTACGTCGTGTCACGCGGCCGCTCAGGCGGCTGCGACCCGGCGTGACATTCTGGCCGGGGACGTCGGTCTCCAACCGTATCGTACGTCCATCGCGGTCAGAATCGAGAATCAGGTCGAATAGGCCAGCTCGTTTGGGCAATTCCAGGTGTACGAGGTCGCCGTCGCTGTCGCGGTAGTCGGCTCGATAGCCACGCAATACGAACGCGACAAAGTCGCCTCCAGCCACGCCATCGCCGTCACCGTCGATCGGCGCTCCGCCCGGACTGGTGACCTCGTCGGCGACCAACAGTCGATATACGCGATTCAGCCCAAAGCCGCGAATGGCGGTCAGCACTACGCGATTCTGACTCGCGAAGTACCGGGGCACGGCCAGTGGAATCACCCGGTCATCCTCATTGCCATAGACCCCATCAAGGCCGGCGTCGCGCATCTCGTAGTTGCGCAATTGCTCGGCGCTTTCCTCACTCACGGGCGACTCGAAGTCAATGAAGACGTTCTGCACAACTTTCTTGGTGCCCGCGAGTCTGACGCCTGCGACCTCGGCTGGCGGAACGTCGATCTTGAAGGTGTGAGTGAAGTTCGGACCTTGCGATCCGTTGTTGTCGCCGTCGAACCGGTTGCCGGCGACATCCTGCAGGCTGGTGATTCCATCGATCGTGAACCGCCACGTGTCGTTAGCCAGCGTAGCGGGGCTGCCCAACTGATCGCGGAGGTTGATCGTCAGCTTATCGGTTGTGCTGTCGTAGAGGAACTGGCTGGTGGCCAGACTGAAGGGCACATCGTTCGGGTTTCCGAACGTTGCATCGCCGCCAGAACGTACGAGGGTGAAGTTTGTCACGTTCAGCACCGAGCCGGCGAATGCCGGATCGCCCGCGGCCGTCGCGTTCAGGTCCTCGGTGAACGTGACGACGATCTGACCGGTGGTGTCACCCAGAGTCGCAGCGGCCGGCGTGATCTGGAGGACGCCGCCGACTACATTGCAACCGACCGTCGGCGGCGTGGCCTGGTTCGACTGGGCAACACATGGCGCCACAGTATCGACCGTGAACGTCAGCGAGTCGGTGGAAACCACCGCATTACCGGCGTTGTCGGTGGCTCGCACTCGAACGGTGTGCGGCCCATCGGCCAGGTTGGCCACGAACTGCACGTTGTAAACTCCGTTAGCATCCGATGTGCCCGTCCCGAGCGTGGCCGGCGGCGTGGCGGTACTAATGATCTCCACCTGAATGTTCGGCTCGGTGTCGCCCGTGAGCGTGGGCCGCACCAAGTTCGTGCGACGGTCGCCCCGGACTCCGGTATCGCTGGCGAGCGCCAGGCTGGGCGCGTCGCTATTGAACGGCGGCGGGGCAATGATGACCGGCGGAGTCCGGTCGATCACAAAATTGAAAGCGGGCGACACACCACTGATGTTGCCGGCGCGATCCACCGCCGACGCAGTAAGGCTGTAGTTGCCGGGGAGTCGCGTGCGAGCCGTGTCGTCAAACGTCCAAGTGTCCGCCGCCAAGTCGGCGCTGATCATGCCGAACAGCCCAACGCCCACCTGCGTCAGCGTGACCGTGCTGCCCCGCTCCGCCGTGCCGCGGAAGATCAACTCTTGGTCGTTTGTGACGCCGTCGCTCGCACTAGGCCCGCGGTCCTCGGTGATTCCGGTGATCGCGGGAGTTGGCGTGGTGGTGTCGATGGTGACGGCCAGCGCCCCAGAGACCTCGCTGATGTTTCCTGCTACGTCGGACGCCCGAGCGGCCAGATTGTGCACGCCGTCGGCGAGAACGGCGGTCGTAAAGGTCCATGCGCCCGCAGTCGCGACCACCGTCGGCGTGAGCGAGGTAGTGCCATCCAGCAGGGTGACGGTGCTGCCGGCTTCGGCGGTTCCGACCAGCGTCGCCGTGGCGTCGCGAGTGATGTTGTCGGTTTTCGAGTCGCCAGTGTCGCTCGCCTCGGACAGGTCAGGAATCGAAGGCGGCAAGATCGTGGTGTCGATTGTGACGCGTAGTGCTGCGGACACCAGGCTGCTGTTGCCTGCCAGGTCGGTCACGGTGGCGGTGATGTCGTGTACCCCGTCGGGCAACGGCGTCGCGTTGGCTACAGTGAAGGTCCAGGCGCCAGCCGCGTTCGGAGTGACGAACGCAGGCTCCAACAGGCTGCCATTGGCGAACAGCCTAACCGTCGTACCTGTCGTCACGGCGCCGGTGAAGGTAGGCGTGTTGTCGCGTGTAATGTTGTCCGTGTTCGTGCCGCCCGGCCCGACCGTGTCGCTCTGGGCCGTGAGGTCGGGAATCGTCGGCGGCGGCGGGCTGACCGTATCGATCGTAACCGCCAGCGATCCTGAAAGTGCGCTCACATTCCCGGCCACGTCCGTCGCGCGGGCGGAGACGTTGTGGATGTTGTCGGGGAGAGTCACCAGGCTGGTGAGCGTCCAATTGCCTGCGGCGTCGGCTGTCGCAGTTCCCAGCGAGATCACGCCCGAGAACAACTCAACGCGGCTGTTCGCTTCCGCCGTGCCCGAGAAGGTGGGCGTGTTGTCTTGTGTGTTGTTGTCTGTGTCGTTGCCCGTGTCGCTGGCCGGGTCGAGATCGGGTGGCGACGGCGGCGCGATCTTAGTGTCGATCGTGATGTTGAGCGTACCCGACGGGCCGCTCACGTTTCCGGCCGGGTCGGTGTTTCGGAAAGTAATTGCGTGGGGACCGTCGGCGAGCGGAGTTGCCGCGGAGACCGTGAACGCCCAGTTCCCTAGGCTGTCGACCGGCGAAGTACCCAGCACGTTGGCGCCAGAGAACAGCGTGACGATGCCGTTCGCCTCCGCTGTGCCACGGAACGTCGGCGTGGTGTCTCGCGTGATATCGTCGGTGTCCGAAACACCGGTGTCGCTCAAACGATCGAGGTCGGGAGTGGTGGCCGCCGCGGCGGGCGGTGCCGTGTCGATCGTGAGCGCCAACTGATCTGTGACGCCGCTGGTGTTGCCGGCGAGATCGGTCGTGCTTGCGGTCAGGTTATACAGACCATCGGCAAGGGCCACGGGCACCAAGAACGACCAGGCGCCTGTGGCGTCAGCGACGGTTGATCCGAAGTTCGCCAGGGCGGGTACGTCGCTGAACAGGTCGACTCGGCTGTTCGGCTCCGACGTGCCGATGATTGTCGGCGTGGTGGTTCGGGTCAGGTTGTCGGTGTGGCTGCCGCGGTCGCAGGCGGCTGGAGCGATTGAGTTCGGCGGCGCGCACGTGTCGTCGGCGTCGCGCAGGTCGGGCACCGACGGGACCGCGATCGTGCGGTCGACACGCACGGCAAAATCAGGCGAACCTGCGCTCGTGTTGCCGGCCCGATCAATAGCTGTAGCGCTGAAGTTGTGGGTCGCTTCGGCAAGCGTCGTGCCCGTGAAGTCAAATGTCCACCGCCCGGCGCCGTTCGTGGTCGTCGATCCGATCACGGTCGCCGCCGCGCCGACCCCGAGTGAGAGCGTGAGCGTGCTGTTGGCCTCGGACGATCCACCAAGCACCAGCGTGTTGTCGCTTGTGATCTCATCCGTGGATGTGCCGAACCGGCAGTTCGCCGGGGCGGCCGGATCGGGTTCGCAAGTGTCGGTGGCAATCGAGTCGAACAACGGCGGGGCAATCGCCGTGTCGATGGTTACCGTGGTCGTGGCCGAGACGGGTCCAACGTTGCCCGCCAGATCGAGCGCGCGGGCGGCGATCTGATGCTCGCCTTGGGCCAGTGCGCTGGATGAGTTCACCTGCACCGTCCATGAGCCGTCTGCGGCGGTGATGCCGGTTCCAATTACGCGGTACAGGTTGCCGGCGCCGTCCACGATTGCCGGGTCGCCGCCGACGTTGTCGAGCACCAGCAGTTCGATATCGGCCGACGGCACGGGCTGACCCGACGTGCCACACACGGTACGCCCGCTGAACTGTGGTGTGGCGACATTAGTCAGATTGTCAGTGTTGGTTCCGCCCGGTCCAAGACTATCGTCGGCGTCGAGCAGGTCGGGGCTGGCCGTCTGAGTTGGATCTTGGTTGAGCACGGACACGATGATCGGGTCGCTGAGCGGTCCCTTGGTGCCGACGAACGTGGTGGCTTGAGCACGCAGCGTGTGTGGCCCGCAATCGAGCGGCATGGAGGACGCGACCTCGACTTGCCAACTGCCGGTCACGGGGTCGGCCGCGCTATTGCCGACGCGACGCAAGGCGCCATTCACGTCCTGTTCGAAGAGTTCTACGAGCGCACCACGCATGGTCAGGCCGGTGAAGCGAAGCGGCGCGGTGCTCGCGCCGTTGTTCGCCGTGAAGTCGTCGGCGTTCGAGACGCCGGAATCATCGATGTCGAGGAGGTCTGGTGCGTTGGAGACGCCCGACCCGGCGCCGGACAAGACAAGGGGCGACGTCCGAATCGCAAACGTACCGCGGCCAAATGTTGTGGCCGTCAACAGGTCGAGTGATTGAGTGAAATCCGTGAGCCCTGTAGCCGGGTCGAACGGCCCGCTGGCCAGGTCGAGGTCGCTGACCATCGCGTTTGGCAGGAAACCGCCGTCGCGCGAGGCGCCGTCGGTCCCAATGGATGGGAACAACTCCCACGTCTGACCCAAGTTGAACGAACGATAGACCCCCGAGTCGGCGCCCACGTAAATCAAAGGGTGGCACTGGTCCGGACTCGTGGCGCAGTTGGTGTTCGCACCACCGGGTATCTGGTAACGATCGTCGACCGCGATCGTGCGGAGCAGCAACGGGACCTCGTCGTCGATCGCCGGCGTGTCCGCGTTCCAACCGTCGAAGACGGTGTTCATTACCTGGAACAGATTGCCGGTGATATCCTGCCACGGCACGGCCAGGTTGTTGCCGGGCGTGCCAGGCGTACCGGGACCAGCGGGCACGGTCGTGTTCTGAACCTCGGTCACCGCGGCCTCGGCGTCGGCCAGTCGATAGACGCCGTTCAGAGTCACGGCGAATGCCTCTTTGCTGCCCTCGCGCAGGTTGGTCACGACCTGGCGCACCGAGGAAAAACCGGTCCCGTCGAGGTCGCACGGCGCAGCGAACGAACGAGTCGAACAGGAGATGTCGAACCAATCGGTTCCCGTGTTGCCGCCCTCGGTGAATGTGACGAATACTCGGCCGCCTCCCAGTCCGGTCGACGTGCCGACGTACAGGATCTCGTCCGGTTCAATCGCATCGTTCGGGTTCAGGTCGGGCGCCGCGGCGCCGTAGGCAAGGCCGAACGCCTGCGAGTTTCCGAAAATCGCCGGATCGCCGATTTGGAACCAAGCCGCGAACGGATCGCTCGCCCGGTCCATCTTGTACACGCGACCCGTGGCTGAGCTAAGCACAAGTTGCTGGCCGTCGCGCGGGTTGACGGCGAAGTTGGCGCCGTACAGTGGACCGATCGTCGGCCATTCCGGGAGCAACTGACCGGGCGGTACAAACTGGAACAGACCGTTCACGTGGGGGCCGACCTGAGCGCCTGTTGTCGTCGCGTCCAGGTCGCTCACCAGGAAGAACTCTGTCCGCGTCACGAACGGTTCGGTCAGGGGCCAGAAGTAGGAATAGAACAAGCCCGATCCTGTCGGATCGGTGGCAACACTTCCCACATCGCCGGTTCCACTGAACGGGCCGGATGCCACGGTGTTTCCATCCTGGAGAACATCGGGGCTTGACTGCGTCAGACCGTTCTCGATGGATGCGCCCAAGTAGAGCGTCCCCGCCACGTTCGCGGCGCGCTGGTCCGGTTGCAATCCGCCATAGAAGAACTGTGCGATTTGAAGGTTACCGTTACGGCTGCCGCTGCCTGCCAGGGCGGTCCCCACTCGCGACTCGGCGTTCAGGCTGCAGGGGGCGAAGTATAGGGCCAGGCAGGCTTCACCTGATCCGGGCACGTCCTCGCCGTCGACGCCGGTCCAGAATCCGCCGTCTGTGCCAACGATGAGCCGACTCTTGCCCGTCACCGGGTCCACTAACGTGACAATGTCGTGGTGGCCAGTGTGTTCGCCGAGCGTGACGACTTCCCAGTGCGTCTCGCGTCCCGAGTTGACGATTCGGTCGATGTTGGTCTGGAGCCCCTGGAACACGTTGTAGCCGCGCGTGTGGCGAGGCGGACTGCCGATATCCGGCGCCGTTCCGGCGAACGGCAGTGGAACTGCGTACGAGCGACGCACGATGCTGCCCGCGTTGGCCGGGGGCGACGTGGGCGCTGGGGCCAACCCCACCGGAATGCCGCCAAGGAACGCCGTCGTCTCCTGAGCGAGGCGGCCGCCGTCGTTGTTGTTGTTGTCCACCGCGATCAGTGCGTGCGCGTCGTAGGTGCGAGTCGCGTCTATTCTGATCAGATTCGGCGACGACCGGCCGCCCACGTAGACTATGTTGGGATTGACGGCATCGACTGCGACCGATTGGTGATAGTTGCCGCTACAACCCGTAATCGTGCAGAACGGTTCGACGTTGGGTAGAGCTTCGTCGTTGCTTGGGAAAATGCGTTCATCGAATGGCGGCACGGATATCAGCCTGGGGAGGCCTGGCAGGTTGAGCCGCACCCAGTTCTGACCAAAATCTTTGGTCTGGAACACGCCGTTAAGCGTGCTGTTCGGGTTGGCCACAATCGCGTAGAGCCAACCTTGAAACCGCGGATCGTTGGTGGGCGGCTTGGCCAGCGAGATGCGACCCTTCGCGCCATTGGGCGTGTCGGTGGGCGCGTCTACCGGGATCGGCGGCGTACCGACGACGCCGTCATCGCCCAGTTGGGGGTTGCCCACGCCGCCGACCAGCAAGTCCCAGCGGAACCCGCGGTTTGGCGTGCGAAACACACCCTCGCCCACGAAGCCGGCGTAAAGCACCTCGGGATTGAGCGGATCGATGGCCAAGTCGGTGGCTGTTCCGGCTCTGGTTCGGGTCCAGGTCTGGCCGCCATCGGTGGACCGCCACACACCGCCGCCGTTGTCGTTGGCAATGTTGGGGTCGCGAAACGCAGACCGGGATAGCGCGGCGAACACGTTATTCGGATCGGTGTAGTCCACAATGATCTTGGACGCCGTCGTTCCAACGAATACGGGCCGGCCAGTGACCGGGCTGATCAACGGCTGCGGGGGAGTCACGGTATTGTCGACCAGGAATGCGAAGTCGTGTAGTCGCTGGCCGAACGGGACTGTGTTGTCGGTACTGTCCAACACTTGCCAGGTGGCCCCGCCGTCGATGGACTTGAGGAACCCAAGGCCGCCCGGCTGTGGGTTGTGCAACCCCGTGCCGTCGATTACCGCGTCGCCTTCGCCGGTGGCCACGTAGACGATTGTCTGATTGGGATCGTTGTTGCGTGGGAACAGCGCGATCGATCCGACGTTCAGGCTGTAGGTCGGTCCGAAGTCGGTGAGCGGCACCCACGTCGGTCCGGATGGATCGGGGGTCAGGAAATCGGTTGTCTTCCAGACGCCACCCGATGCGCCGGCAGCGTACACCGTGTTGCCCGATGGATCAGACGGATCGACGGCGATCGCGCCAGTTCGTCCGGCGGCGGCGCCGGCCCCGATCCCTGCCGGTCCCAAGGGCGTCCAGACCGATGTGGCTCGCACGTCGGACTGGTCCATGACGAAGATGCGAAATCCGGCAGTGAACTTGTCGGCGCCGAAGCTGCCCATGCCGGTCTCGTCGAAATTCAGTGTCGGCTCGACCGTATTGGTTCGTTGGAAGGTCAGGGACCAACTATTCAACGAGCCGGTGGCCGGGTTGCCACCGGCATCGAGCAGCTCCAGTGTCCAGGCGCCGCGGGCGTTCCGACCGTTGAAGTCGGCCAGGCGCGTCCCGGCCGTGCCGATGCTAAACCGCTCCGGCCGGTGTCGGCCCAGGAAGGGCGCCGATGTGGCGGCACCGCCGATGACTCGGGGCGAACCGTCGGCCAGGGCCGCTTCATCGTCCAGCACCGTCTGGCTGAAGTTGTTGCCCGCGCCGCCGACGCCCGTGAACAGTTCAACGCGGGTCTGTGCGCCTGTAAGATCCGTGAACACAAGGAATGCGTCGAGGTCGGACACGTTTTCGTGCACGATGTCCAACTGAACGTCCACATCGCGAACGATGAAACTGTCTTCGATGAGAATTGAACTTAGGGTCGGGATGCCACCTTCCGTGATCGGCGTCTGTGTGAAGTTCACCGGCGTGAACTGTTTGACGGTCGGCGCGGCGTTGCGTAGTGCATCCAAGCCCGCATTGAGGTCCTGGTCCATTCCGAGCGCCCGCAACGGTCCTGCGCCGTCGGGGTCCGGGGTCGCGATGTTGGGCCCAATCTGAATCTGATAAGTGCCGCTCAACACTTGCTTCGGGAAGGCGATGCGATAGGTCTGGGGCGCCGATGGATCGGCGTCCGTGCCCAGTGGATTCGGCGTAATCGTGAACGGATCCAGCCACAACGACCAGCTTTCGAGCCGCCCTGCGCCGTTGCCGGCGACTGCATCGGTCACTACCAGCCGCCATGTGCCTGCCACGTCTCGACCGTCGAACGTCGACAACGGCTGCTGCGGCCGAAAACGGCCCGCAAACGGCGCCGTCGCGGCCCCGATCGACACAGGCTGTTCGTCGTCCAGTACCGTGCCGATGAAATGATCACCCGTCCCACCCACGCCGTTGAACAACGTAATCGTAACGTCGTTCGCCGGGTCCGTTGCGTCCACTCGCGTCAGGTCCACTCGCAGATCGCCGGCGTCGCGATGTGTGATGTCGATCCGGGCATTCAGGTCGCGGATGGTCGCTGACCGTG
This sequence comes from Planctomycetia bacterium, assembly GCA_036758585.1. Lineage (GTDB taxonomy): Bacteria > Planctomycetota > Planctomycetia > JALXBF01 > JBGPMX01 > DAIOWH01. The sequence continues at coordinate 85,628 of DAIOWH010000003.1, read as the reverse complement.
GCACGACGATCGTGGTGGTAAGCGACCCGCCGTCGGGAATGTCCATCCGAAGCGGGCCGGTGCCAAACACATCGCCAGGGTGAGGACCGATCAGCCCGGCCGGGCCAATCAGTCGCCCGATGTCTTCGGTCTGGAACGTATCCGGATCAATCGGTCGATCGAACACGACGTCGAGGAAACTGGTCGTGCCGTTCAGGACCAGGTTTTCTTCCTGTGTGGGCGTGCCGATTGTCTGAATCAACGGATCAATGATCAGCGACCAATCCTGCAGCACTCCAGCGACGGCGTTGCCCATGTCGTCGGTGATTTCAAGTCGCCAATCGCCCTGTGCGTTGAGACCGTCAAAGACATCGAGCGGCGTTGCGGATTGGAATCGACCTGTGAACGGGTTGGCCGCGCTGGTGATCGCATCGCCTTCGTCATCGAACGTGGTGTTGGTGAAATTGGCCCCGGCGCTTGCGCCGACCGGCACATCCTGAACCAACGTGGCGACGCGACCGCTGGGCAGGTGGCGCAACACGATATCCAAGTCGCGCGTGTCGGCGTGCAAGATCGACGCCTGCACGTTCAGGTCGCGCACCGTGATCGACTGCGGCACGGTGACGATGGAATTGCTGACCGCGTTGTCGGCGACGGTCGTCGCCGTCCGGTTGGCGAACGCCAGCGGATGCCGAGGCCTCGTGTCAATGATCAGCGACCAGTTTTCCAGCTCGCCCATGACCGCTGCGTTGTTCACCAACTCAAGCCGCCAATCGCCCTTCGCATCCAGGCCATCGAACGCTGACAGCGCACCGAGTGGAATAAACCGGCCCGTGTAGGTCGGATTGCCTGTCGTAGCGTTGATCGCCGCAACCGCTTCATCGTCAAGAGTGGTATTCGTGAGCGAGCCGGACGAGGGACCAACGTCTTGTGCCAAGAGCACCGTCGTCGGCAAGCCCGGGCCATTCGGTCCATCCGGGTCGGGCGACGATAGTCGGACGAGCAGGTCGTCGAGATTGAGACCCCGGTCGAGAGTTAGATTGACGTTCAGGTCTCGGATGGTTGCCGAGCGGTCGATGGTGATGATCGAATCGGTCTGAGCGCTCGCTGCAATGTCGGTCCGGGTCCGGTTCGTGAATGAAATCGGATTCGGGTTCACGATCAGAGACCAGCCCCGCAAAGCGCCTGTGCCGCCACTCGCATCGCTGATCGTGAGAGTCCAGATTCCTTCGAGGTTGATCCCTCTAAACACATCCAGCGGAGATTCCGGCGTGAAGCTGCCGACGAAGGGCGCGGTCGCGTCGGCGATGGCGCCGTTCGCGCCCGTGTCGTCGAGAACCGTACGCTGGAAGTTGGCCCCTGTTGCACCGGTTCCATCGAACAGGACGACCGGACCGGACGTGTTGCCTAAGCGGTCCGTATGCTCCAGCGACACGGTGAGGTCGCCGACATTGCCGTGGGCGATATCGAGCAACACATCCAAGTCGTTAATTGGGTAGCGATCGGTGATCGTGATTGAGAATTCTTCGGTGGCGGCATCGAACGCCACCGGCGTAGGCGTTTCGACAAAAGGATACTCAACGCCCACGTTACTCGACACGATGTGCGGGCCGGGGATGATCAGCGGCATCGTGGCCGTATCCGAGTTCGATCGCGGTGCGGAGTAGGCGTCGTCCGGCCTGCCGCCGGTCGCATCGTTGGCGTCCTGGTCCATCTCATTTCCGCGCGCTGCGATGTTCCCGGCCGCATCGCTACGACGAACCCGGTCGCGCACGCCCGGTCCGATCGTGTAGCTGTACGTGCCGGGCTGCATCTGTTCATCGAAGCTCACGGTGAATGCGGTGCAGCCAAACTGATTGCAATCGCTGGGCACGACGTTCTGAACGCGCGGCACAACGGCCAGCGGCAGCCCAAACTCGTCTCGGCCCGCGACGAATGCGTCCGGTGCAATCGTTACGTCATCGATGAACCAACCCTCGGACGTTGAGTTCGTCGCGCTGAATGCGTTGGTTGTGAACGCAAACTGAAGCTGAATGGTCTGGCCGGCGAACGCCGAAAGGTCCAACGTCACCAGTTGGAATTGCCCCCCGGTCGAATCCGGCAGGTTGCCGATGGCCACGTTGTCGGCTATTTCGGTCGTGGCCGCACCGACAATCACGCGTACACTCGCCTCGTCCGCCGTATCCAGCGATTCAAGCAGGTGCGTGAACTTCAGCAGCACGGGACCCGTCACACCGGTCAGGTCGATAGGCGGCGACGTGATCGTACCGGTAGCGTTGTTGTACGTAGTGCCACCGAAGAAGGCCCCCTCGCCAATACCAAAGTAGAAGCTCGCGTCCGGCGAGTGACCGGTATCGGGGCCGCGAGAGGTCGTGCGATGCCACAGGCCGTCGTCCGGGCCCTGGGCGGTCGGGCCGGTGGCCGCTGGTGCAACGTCGAAAATCCCGTTGCCGTTGAGGTCTTCCGTGACGCTGGCGTCGAGAATGTCGCCGTCGCGGTTGTAGTCGACGCCGCCAAGGACCTCGTCGAGTCGCGGTGCGACCGACCCATTGTTGAACACGCCGTCGGCGTTCAGGTCCTCGTCGCGAATACCATCGGTTCCGATGCTGTTGGCTATCGTGAAACCAAATCGGCCATCGCCCGAAACTGTATCATTGGCCGCCTCGAAGTCGGCCTGGAACAGTGGTGACCCGCCAAGCAGCACATCAAAGGACGCCGGGTCGATAGGCCGGTCGAAGTTCACCGTGAACGACGACACGCTGGGCGGTGTGGGTCCAACCTGGGGCACAGGCCCCATCGACGCGCCGGGAATACCGGCGGCATCGGAATCGACCACGCGCGGGCCGGCGGCCAGGGCCGCTCGACTGACCCGAATATCGAGCCGGCGCTGGCCATTGAAGATGCCACGCTGGTTCTCGTTCGATGACCATGCCGCATACAAGCGACCGCCGTACACCGCCAAACCCTGACGATCGCCAAACCCAAAGGTCGCGTCTGCGTCGGGGTTGCCGGCCGACTGGTTGTCGGGAATCGGGCCGTTGTTGATGGTCGGGCCAAGCACGTTCAGATTGTCGATTTCCAACTGGGCACGATTGACAAAGTCGTTCTGGGAAAACGACTGGCCGCCGTCGATACTCGCCGCGACGTAGCGAGCCAGGCGCATTCCGGCAAACTGCTCCTGCGTGTTCGGATCAGCGTCTGCTACGAAAGCTGAGTCGTTTCGCGCATCGTACCACGAGGCCACCAGCGTGCCGGTCAGAGGATCGACCGCCAGCGAGGGTTGGAATTGTGAGCGGTTGCCTGTGGTCGTCTCGTTGACGTGGTCGTCGTTGATTGGTGCGCCGTTGTTGCCGGCCTGGAATGTCGAGCCCCCGTCCGTGGACCGTACCAGGAATACATCCGAATCGTTGGGAGCTGCGCCGGCGTTCGGCCGATCGGCGAAGGCCACATAAATCGCTCCCTGGTTGGGGCTGTAGCTGCCGAGCGACGTGTCCACGGCGATTGCCGGGGCGGCGATTATTCCCAGGGGGTACGCCGGTATCGCGGTGGGCGCGTTGGCCTTGAGTGAGGCAATGCCGACATTACGATCGAAGTCGAAAGCGCCCTGACCGATATCGCCACTTAGCTGGATCCCCCAACTGAACAAGGTCCCAACCGCCGTGGTCGAAGTGCCGGTTAAGTCTTGGACTTCGAGCGTCCAGACGCCGGAACTGTTTTCGCCATCAAAGGCGGCCAAAGACCCGAACCCGCTTGGGCGATACACACCGTTTTCGAACGGTGCCGTGCCTTGCTGCAGCGAAAGAGGGGCCTCATCGTCGATCTTTGTGCCGATCGCGTCTGGATTGTTGGGAACGTTGGAACCCAAGTTGGCGATAGCCGCCGTTCCGCCCAACGCAGCCACCGTGACGACCGTGCCGCTGGGCGAACGCAACCGAATCCGTAGGTCGCGAAGGTCCGGATGGTCCAGCCGGATTTCGACGTTCACATCGTCGATCGTGAAGCTCTCGGGAACCGCAATCTGGCCGACAGTCGTGAATGTGTCGAAGATCGGATTGAATGCAAACGGGTCGCGTGCGAACGTGCCCTGGCCACGGGTGCCGTTGGCCGTGATGTCGTTGAGTGTGCGGTCATAGCGGATCACATCGACACCGCCGTTTGAACCGAAATCCTCCCACACGAGGTGTACGCGGCCGCTCTGTGGGTCGTGCTGGCCCGGCGTGATTTCGGGAAGGGCTGGGCCGACGGCGAGAACCGGCAACAGGCTGCGGTCCGATCCGAAAAACCCCGCCGCGTTGCCCGCCCCGAACCCGTTCACGTTGAACGGCGCGCTGAAGCCGACGCCGCCGTCGGCCGACGCAGCAAACTGAATTCCGCGAGTCACGAAGTCGCCGGTGACACCCGCCGGCGTCGGTCGCGTCACGTCCCACGCCACATACACGGGCGTCATCCCGTCCGCCGTGTAAGGATTGCGGTAAACCACGCCTGAGTCGGGGTCGGTGAAGGCGGCCGGACTAGTATCGACGACGACGACCGGATTGCGAGCTACATCGTCCGCGGCGCCGCTGGCCGCACAGAACAACGCGGTCGCACAGGTGCTGTGGTCTACGCCGAAGTCTCGAATCGGGAACGTACCGGAGAAGTCGAATCTCTCGAGCAGGATAGCGTTGTCATCGCCGCTCACTGCGGAGTACACGATGTAGAAGTTGTGGTCCCGATCGAATGCCACCGACGGCGCGAGCGTCGCGGTGAATGATACACCCGTGCTGGTGGTCGTGGCGGTGGCAGGGTTCCGCGGCGGATCGAACGTACCGCCGAAGAACCAGGAATCTCCTCCATCGATCGAAAAACTGAACGCCGCACACTGCGTCACAGCAGGCGGCGGGTTGCCGACCTGAGCCACGCACAGGTTCTGGCCCTCGAGGACCTGGTACACCGTCACCAGTTTCGTCGGGTCGGTCGGGTCGATGGCGATGGTCGGTCGGCTTTCGTTCGTTTGCCCGCCGATGTTGCTTGCGTTAACGGGGTCTCCCAGCCGCGACACGGGCGGCAGGACGCCCGCCGACACAGGCGCCGATCCGAAAAAGAACGGGTACACAAAGTCGCCGCCAACTGTGTTGTTGCCGGACGGGAAGAAGTTGTTGTTCCCCGCGGCGGGTGGGCCATCATGCTCGCCATCCAGCCGATTCAGCATCGGCGCGACATCGGTGACGTTGTCCTCGATGCGCACTCGATACAGGTCGCTCGGCAGTGGTTGACTCGCGGGTATCGTGACGGTCAACGTGAAGTTCGTCGCGTTGTAGCTGCCGGTGGCTGCCGCAGTCGAGTCGAACGTCGCGACGGTCACTTCGTTTCCATTGGTGAAGTCGCGGTCGCCGCCGCTGCGTTCAATGACGACGCCGCGATCGTCCGCCGGGTTGGCCGGATCCATGAAGTTCGTAGTCAGCGATGCGGGAACGACGTCTTTGTTGAATTGAATGACGACCGAACTGGTATCGGGATTCACCGACACGACGCGCGGCGTGACGACCTCGAAGGTGGCCGTGAACCGGTCCTGAACCGCCTCGCCTGTGTTGAAGTCCCGATCTTGATCCATCGGCTCGCCGTTGGCGTCGTTGATATTCGGACCGATGGTCATGCTGTAGCGGCCGGCCGGGCCCTGCGGCGTGAATGCAATGCGCAGCACCGAGTTGATCGCGCCGGCCGCGTTAGGCAAGAAGGTCGCACTGGCAATTGCCGTGATCAGGTTTGCCCCGGCGGGGCCGGTAAAGCTGACGACGTCGTTGGTCAGCGAGAAGCTGGCCGGGTCCACAGGCTCGCTGAACGTGAAGTCAATGTGGTCCACCGGCCCATTGACGGACGTCGGCGCGGTCGGCGGCGTCGTCGTCACGGGATCGGTCGATACCACGTAAAGCGTCCGGCAGAACGGCGGCAGCGTGAAGTCTTCGGTGACCAGAGTCTCATTGTGATTGCCGCCGTCATCGGCGCTCGCACCCATGCCGCGTCCGGCAAACGCCTGCCAGATCACGCACTGGTTTGCGCCCGCATTCAGGCTTTGGTCGGCGAGCAGAATCGCATCGCGCGCGTCCAGAAAAGTCGGGTCGGCCGGCGTCAGCTTCAGCGCCTCGGTCACGACGTTCAACGCGACGTTGTTTCCGCCCGTTCCGCTGTACAGGTTCTGGTCGAAGCCGTAAAGGCCCACCAGGTTCCAGTACAGGTCCCAGAGCGTGCTTGCCCACACCTCGCCGACGTTGTGTACTTCAAACGGTGGATTCTGTTCAGGGTTCAGCGGAGGGTTGGCCGAGAACGTCGCATCCGCGAGCGGACCAATGTCGTTGTAGGTCAACGGATCCACCGACTTGTCCGTGCTGTACGGGACACGCCGAACACCGCCCGTATTGTCCAACGTATACGTGCCCATCGGATACGCGCCATTCGCGATGTCGGTCGGTTTGGCGGTCAGGACCAAGGCGTACCAATCGCCCCAACCCTCGCCCATGCCTCCGCTCTGAATACCGTCCAATGCGAACCCGTTCGCCGGCCCGCCGACCAGGCGATTGGTGAGTCCGTGTACATATTCGTGGACGAGAATCTGGTTGTCATTGGATGTGTCCCGGACGGGACTAGTGTTGGCGAATTGGGAGTTATCGGTCATTTCCAGCCGCGGCGGGCCAAAGAACGTGAACCCCTCGGCCGGCGTGAACATGTTTGGGCCAAAGAAAGTCGGATCCTGTACGTCTACCTGGACGGCGTCGTCGGCCACGCCGCCGCGACCGTAGTTGTTGAACTGAAAGTTGCCCGACGCCTCGTCGAATCCGTATTGATACAGGATGTCGTGCGTCGCGTTTACCCAATAGAATGCGTTGACCAGCGCCTCCTTCTGGTTGTTTATCGGGGGGAGCAGCGGGTCGAACGGGAAGTCGTAGACGTTGTTCGCCCCTCCGCTCGCCCTTGAACCTGGCAAGTCGTCGCCGTCGAGGTCGTCATGAACATCGGCGTTGTTGCCGCGAGTGTCGGTAAACTCAGCTCCCGACGTTCCGTTTGTGTCATGCCAGCCGAATGGCGAGGCCGTGCCATCCGACGGATTCACGACCACCGTGTGGTTGCCCGGGAAGCCGCCGTTGTCGTCGGGATGTTCGGTGGGCAACGCGAATACGCGATAGCTGTCGTAGTCCGTCAAGTTAGTGCGCGAAAGGACGTTGCCGGTCACCGCGTCCACGTTGAACGCGAACACGTCAGGCCGTTCGCGCATGGCAACGGCGACGTTCCACACCAGCAATGCCTGCGTACGACTGACCGGAAAGATCATAAGCCGAGCGGGAATCGGCCCACGCGAGACTCCACCATCCGACAACACCTGCGACTGGTCCGCCCCAGACGGCGGCGCCACGACCGTGAACGAACCGGGCTGCAGCCCAATGTTGGCCGCGGCCCGCGCGGCCGCCGTCTCGGCGTTGATACTCGGCGTCAGTGTGTTCACAACGCCGGCAACGTCGGGCACGAAACTGTTGCCAACGACCACAACCTGGCCCGCAGCGTCTACACTGACATTCGCCACGCCCTGGATCACCTCGATACCGCCATGCCGCTGCTGCAGATAGACGTGTGTTAGCCCACTGGTCGAACTGGTGTGCTGATCGCTGACCGTGATGTCGCTCGTGTCGTTGCTCGTCAGGCCGAACAGCACGCTGTTCTGCGCGATGTAGTTCTGAGCAATCAGTTCGGGCGCGTCGCTGGAGGGGCCGGTTAGTACTCCCGCAGAGTTGAACATGTACGACGGAACGCCCAGTAATCCGTCGGTCCGGGTGACTAGATCGGGTATCTGCTGCCGCAACGCTGCCGCCGCATCCTGTTGATCGCTATTGGGCTCGGCCTGACCTCCGGGCAACAAGTGAGCGTATCGCAGGTCGAACGAGTCGGCGGGCAGCGCCACCGCTCCCGGCGGCACAAACCCCAGTTCCGATATCGGCTCGAACGGGCTCGCGGCCAGCAAGACACGCTCTTCGAGCCGCTCCAATGCCGCGGGCGCAGCGTTTCGTCCTCGCGGCCGAGGCGTGTGAGTTCGGACGGGACGGCTAACGCCGGAACCTCTCAGCGGCTTCATCATGTCGAACGTTGCCAAGAGTCACCCTCTGTTCAAAAACACTACTTTCGTGTGCTATCTGCGTCGCCGCAACTTTGGTGTCGCATGTAAGATCGCATCCGCCAACAGACTTGCGGCTGTTTCGCCCGAACCCAATGCCGCGTCAGCCACTTGTGCAGATACAGTGCCAATGTCAAAGCACCCGGTTGACGTCGGCGTGGTGCAGCGAGGCAACCGTAAGATGTCGATGCCCGCCGAGCCGGTAAGCGCGTCGAAATGCACACGACCATCGCCACCAGCGACACTGCCGAACACTTGTGTCAGATTCGGGTCCGGCCTGACGCCATCCAGCCGAATGCTACGCCCCGAATGATCGGCATTCTGGACCACGTCGAAGAACCCCACCTTGCGGATTCCCATGGTCACCTTGTCGCCGTTGTTGTCCCGGAACGAAGCGCTGTTGCCACGCAGGATGAACGCAGTGTGATGATCGGTATCACCCGTGCCATCGTTGTCGGCGACGCCGTTGCCGTTGCCGTCGAGCCGACCGCCGGCCAGGTCGCGCACGTCGTCCTTCACCACGAGCCGCAAGAACCGGTTGCGAATGAACCCGCGCACCGCGTTCAGCAGCACCGTCTTGGTGTCTTCGGTGTAGACCGGCAACGACAACTGCACGATGCGATCGTCGCTCGCTCGGCCTGGCGCCACGAACGGATCGTCAAATCGGCCGTCCTTGCCGGCGTCGCGCAGATCGAAGAAGTCAAGCCGCTGGGCGGTGGCTGGGTCGAGGGACCGATCGAAGAATATCCTTACCTCCCTGACGACTTTCTTGGTGCCCGCCATCTGAATGTCGATGACTCTGGGCGTGGGGACGTTGACTCCGAACGTTGAGACGAAGTTTCCGCCCGGCGCGGCGTTGTTGTCGCCATCGATGGCGTTGCCAGCAATGTCTTGGAGGCTTCCGACGCCGTTGATCGTGAACCGGTATGTGTCGTTGCCGAGCACCAGCGGCACCCCGGGCGCGCTCTGGAGAGTGATCACCAGTTGCTTCGTAGCCGGGATGAACTCGAAACGGCTGTTGCTGATATCGATGGTGACGTCGTCGCCGTCGCCGAACACCCCGTCGCCGGCGGAACGGACGAGGCTGTAGTTCGCGGGATTCTGCAGCGACCCTCCGAACGCCGGATCGCCCAGGGCGGTGGCGTTGATGTCGTCGCCGTTTAACGTCGCAACTATCTGTGTCGGGGCTACTGCAAGCGCTCCCGGGGCCGGCGTGAACGTCAGCACTCGCAGTGGAGTCGTGTCCACCGTAATTGTAAACACGGCTGATTCGTTGGCGTTTCCGGCCGGGTCGGTGGAACGAATGCGGAGGTTGTGCGGCCCATCGGCCAAGGCGTTTGACACTTGCACTGCGTAGGTGCCGTCGCCGCCCGCGGTAGCAGTGCCAACCACGCGAGTGAATGCATCGAGCACTTCGACCAACGCACCCGCCTCGCCAGTCGAGCCTCGCAGGGCCGGCGTGCTGCGGTTGGTACGATTGTCGCCGCGTACGCCAGTGTCGTCGGCCAGCACCGCGGTCGGCGGCGTCGGCGGCGCCGTCAGGTCGATGATGACGCTGAACACCACCGACTCAGTGCTGGTGTTGCCCGCCACGTCGGTCGTCGTTGCCGTGAATCTATGAGTGCCGGCTGCGAGGGGCGTCCCCGAGTGGTCGAAGAACCAGTTTCCTTGGCTATCCGTCGGGTCAGCCGTACCGATAGCCGCTCCTCCGACGAGCGTCAGCGTAACTCGGCTGTCGATCTCGGCCGTGCCGCTGAAGATCAGCGTCGGATCGTTCGTCAGCCCATCCGTCGCGCTGACACCGTTGTCTTTGGAGACGCCGCTGATTCTCGGCGCCGCGATGCCGGTGTCTATCGTGACGTTGATCGCCTGCGACACACCGCTCGTGTTGCCGGCGGTGTCTCTCGCCCGCGCGGTGAAACTGTATGCGCCATCGCTACGGAACGGCAGTGTAATCGACCAAGTGCCCGCGTTGTTGGCTACGCCGCTGGCCAGTTCGACCACGCCCGACAGGATCGACACCGTCACCCCCGCGTCCGCGGTGCCCGACAACTCCGGCGTGTTGTCCGCCGTGATGTTGTCCGCGTTCGAACTACCCGTGTCGCTAGCGTCCGCCAGGTCGGGCGTGCTCGGGTTGCGGATCGCCGTATCGATGGTCACGGTCAGGTTGCCGCTCGGTTGGCTCACGTTGCCCGCCAGGTCCGTGGCTGTGGCTTGGAAATCGAAGACGCCGTCCGCCAGCGGCTGCGTGATCGTCGCGACCCATGCACCTGTGTTGTTGGGCGTCGCACTTGCGACCGCCTGACCGCCAACCGTCAGCGCGATGGTTGATCCGGCCGCGCCCCGACTACCTACGAACTGCGGCGTGTTGTCGTTGGTGATGTTGTCGCCGTTAAACGGCCCGGTATCGCTCACCTGTGTGCACAACGCCGTGATCCCGGAACAAAGGTCAGGAACCGAGGGTGATGCGGGAGCGACGGTGTCGATGGTCACTGGCAGCGCCGGCGACGCCGGCCCCACGTTGCCAGCCGCGTCGGTTGCCTGAGCCGTGATGGCGTGCAATCCGTCAGTCAGCGGGTCGGTCGTGACCACCCACGCCCCGGTCGAGTCGGCCTGCGCCGAGCCAATGCGCGTGGGGCCAGCGAATAGCGCGACCGTGCTTCCGGCTTCCGCGGAGCCGCGGAACGTGGGCGTGTTGTCGCTTGTATTGTTGTCCGTGTTGAACAAGCCGGTGTCGCTGGTGTCGACCAAGTCCGGCTGCGTGGCGGCCGGCGGGGACATGAGGTCGACGATCACGGTGGTAGAGAAGATGGCGACGTTGCCGGCCAAGTCCGTGACGCGCACGCTCACCGGCAACGTGCCTTCGGCCAGCACGCCCGACGGCTGGATCAGGAACGTTCCGTCCGGTCGTGTAGTGGTTGTGCCGTCATCGAAACCGTCGGCGTCTACGTCGAGTTCAACCGGCAGATTGCCGTCTACACCAGGAAACGAATCATCCACACGACCCGACAGGAAGGGTCGATCCAGGTTGGTCTGGCGGTCGCACAAGACGCCGGTATCGCCCACGGAACCCGAGTACGCTGCAATGAACACGGGGCAGTCGGGGCCCGTCACGTCGATCGGCAGGTTGAGCGCCAGTGTTGCCGACGGACTCTGTGTATCGACCGCGTAGAACATGACGAAGTCGCCGCCCGCCACGCCGTCGCCCGACGGCAGGTCGGCAGTGTCTTGGGTTCCCGTGAAGTTGCGGTCGACGAACTCGCCGTCGAGTTGATTCAGCGCCTGGTCGCGAAAACTGCTGGTCGCATCGACCGTGAATCGATACTGGTCGTCGGGCAGTCCGAGCGGCAGCGTGATGGTCAGTCGGAACCCGCCCGTTTCGCTGTACGCGAAGTTCGTCAGGGAGATCACGACGTCGCCGCCATTGCCAAAGACGCCGTCGCCGCCGCTGCGCCGCAGGTCGACGTTCGCGGGGTTGCGCACCGAATGGGCGAACAACGCGCCCGACGTGACGTTCAACATCGATTCGTCGAAGCCCACGACGATCGTCGTCGGCGCCTGGCTCCGCAAACCGAGCGGCGTGATCGACGTCACTCGCGGCGCCGTCGTCTCTATCTCGATCCCGCCCGCCAGCGTCTTGATGACCTCGTGACCCGCCTTGTCCGAGAACCGAACGCGTACGTCCGGGTGGACGCCCACCGCCAACGCCGCCGTGGTCTCCACTTGCCACGCGCCCGTCGAATCCGTCTGGTCGGAGCCGTCGTTGAACCCGTTGCCGTCGATGTCGAGTTCGACCGTCACGCCGGCCAGATCGGCCGCCGTGTTGAACGGCGAAGGGTCGCTGAACACTCCGCCGAAGCTCGGCGTCGTGTCGCTTGTGCGATTCGTTGGCAGGGCAGCGCCGTCGTCGCGGCGCAGTTCGAACGTCGAGTCTGGGAACTGTGTATCCACCTGAATAGTCGTGCTGACGACCGAACTGGCGTTGCCAAGTCCGCCGGAGTCGGTGGCACGAGCGCGCACCTGGCGCGAGTCCGTATCGGGCGCGATGGCCGTGGTCGCCGTCACCGCGAAGTTGCCTGCCGCGTCGGCAAACCCCGATCCGTCGTTAAACAATCCGTCGCCGTCCACGTCAATGTCGATGCGGATCGTGTTCAGGGTCAGCGAGCCGGGGAACGGATCAGTGACCGTCCCGCTGAACACCGGCGTCGCATCGTCTGTGCGGTCGTCGTCAATGTTGGCACCGTTGTTGCCCGGCTGAGTCTGGATGTCGCTCACGTCGGCCAGAATGAACGCGGTGATCTCTGGTGGAATACTATCGACCGTGAACTGCGCGACAAAATCACCGCCCGCCGTCCCGTTGCCGGACGGAAACGCACCGCTGAACTCGCCATTGATGCGGTTCCCCGCCTCATCCGCAACGCTCGTGTCGCCTTCGATCGTGAACGTGTATAGGTCGCTCGCGATGATGCCTGTGAGCGGAATGGTGAACGTGTCGCCCGCGAGATTCGCCGCGTCGATCGTCATCTGGCCCGAGATATCTCCGCTGTTCACGCCCGTGAGGACGAAATTGACCGCGATCAATGTCGTTGGGTTCACGTCATCCGCGTCGAACGTAACGACGATCTCGGTCGGGGCCGTGATCGTGCCAGGGAACGGGGTCAGGCCAATCACACGCGGGCCGGTCGTGCCCACGGTAAACGTCGTGCTCAGCGTCTGGTCGGTCGCCAGCGTGTTGCCGGCCTTGTCGACCACCTGAAGCCGGGCGGTGTAACTTCCGTCCGCCAGGGTGGTCGTGGACGTGACCGTATAGCTGCCGTCGGCGTTGGTCGTGCCCTGGCCGTCGTTGAACTGCCCGTCGCCGTCGGCATCGAGCAGCACAACAAGGCTCGCGGCATTCGCCACAGCGCCAAACGGCGCCGTGTCGCGGATGCTGCCCTCAAAGCTCGGGGTGGAATCGTTAGTCTTGCTGTCGCCGGCCACGCTGCCGGCGGGCGCGTCGTCGCTGGCCGCCGATAGGCCGAACGTGCTCATCGCCGTGTCGATCGGTTGCGCGTCAACGTCGACCGTCACATTCGCCGTCGATGTGTTGCCCGACGTGTCGGTGAGCCTCACGGCCACGACGCGGCCGACCACGTCGGGAATCGTCGTGGTGCTTGTGACCACGCACGAAGTGGTCGTGGCCGTCGCCGCCCCAGCGAACAAACAAGACCCGTCGTTGAACCCGTTGCCGTCCACGTCGATGTCGGCGCGAACGCCGGGGATGAAGCCGGGCAGCAGGTCAGTGGCCGTCACCGTGAAAGTCGGCGTCGAGTCGGCCGTACGGTTGTCGTCCGCAAACGCGGCGTCGTGCGGCGTGGCAGGGTTGTCGTCGCTCGAAGCGTCGAGGTCGAAGTCGTCGATGGTCGCGGAAGTCGTGTCTTGCTTGAACGTGTAGACAAAGTTGCCCCCTTCGGCGCCGTCGCCCGATGGGAGGACGCCGCCGAACTCGCCGTCCAGTCGGTTCCCGATGTTGTCGGTGAAGAACGGCGATGGAGTCGTCGCGTCGATAGTGAACGTGTAAACCTCATCGACCAGCGGGGGACTGATCGGGATCGTCACGCGGGCCCCCATTCCGCCCGCCAGGTTGGTCGCCGCCAGGGCCGACACGAACCCCGACCCGTCGTTGCCCGGCGCAAATGTGACCTGGACCAAGCCCGACGCGGCGACGTTATTCAGCAGTGCCTGCCGCACTTCCGACGCCCGTGTGCTGGGCACGACATTCACCGTGATGGCACTGCCCGCAACCGATACCGACAGGTTCGAGCCGAACACGTACGCGACGCTGATTGCGTTGCCGTCGGTACCCGCAATACGCGCGTCAAAGACAAGGTCGTTGTGGTTGCCGGCCAAGTTGGTGGTGAGAGTGGCCGGCGACGCGGCAGCGACTGTAGGCGAGCCGATGGGCAGCGGCGAAGTCGGGTTGCCGCTGGACACCAAGGTATAGTTGCTCAGATCGGCAACATTTGCGGCGTCCAAGTCCTTAGAGACGTCGAACACAAGTTGATTCACCGGGCCGATCGCCTCGTTGACCCCGGCGGGCGGCGTGAAGCTAGTGATGCGCGGCGGCACAATGTCCGGCTGGATGTTGACCGACAGGTCGTACGTGTTGAGTCCCAGGTTGGGCGCCGTGCCCGCGCTGAGGACTCGCAGGAACAGCCTTCGGTTGGCGCGGAACGACCGATCGTCGATGAAGGCGCTGAAGCCGTCGTCGAGGTCGCCCGCGATCAGGTTGGTCGCCGCCATCGGCGCCATGAGGCCGCCACCGGCGGTGAAGTCGCCGGGCGGCGTGTTGTCGCCTGCGACGCTGACCAGAGCACTCGCCGCAGCGCTCGCGCGAATTGCATCGATCACGTCCTGCGCGGTGCTGGTGATCGCACTTGTCGCATTGGTCGCCAACCGCACGACGATCGCATTCCCCACCGTCGTGACCGACAGTGTCTGGCTGGCGGCGCCGGGGTCTCGCAACTCGACGCTGACGAGGTTGCCCGTGGCGCCCGCGGCTGCTGCGGTGAACCGTAGGTCGTTGTCCGTCCCCGCGATCATGGCTCGGAGGTGCGCCCGGCCCGCAACGCCGTTGCCATCGTCGTCGAGCGTCGTATCGTAAACGCCGGTGCGGAGCAGAGTCGTTCCGTCGGAGTCATACAGTTCCAACACCAACCGCTCGGCCGGATCGGTCAACGCACCGTCGCCGTTGCTGTCGGGCAAGTCGATTCGGACTTCCATGCGACCGGGCGTTGCTGTGACGAACGTGTACCAATCTTCTTCGCCCGGCGGCAAGCTTAGGTCAAGCTCGCTCCTGGTAGACACAAAGCCAAGGTCGGTGGCCAGCGCGATCGCGTCGTTGCCGAACCGCTGCGGCCGGACCGTCAGTCCGGTGAGGAGCCGCCCCAGAGCGCCGCCGGTGGCAATGCGGGTGGCGACGCCGGTTGCCGTATCGATCCGCACTAGACTGCGGCGGTTGGCCGTCGCCTCCCTGTCGCCCGTTACGGCGAACATGGTACCGCCGGAACCGAAGGTCGGGTCGAAGTCCAGCCCGACCAGGTCCACAAAACCCGTCGGACCGATCGTCGTCGCGCGACCGGTCGTCAAATCGAATTGCACCAAGCTGCTGCCCGTACCCGACACGTTCGTCACACCGTACAGCACTTGCTGCGTCGGGTCTTGCGGATCCGGTGCGAAAGTCAGACCAGTGATTTCGCCCGTGCTGGTGTCGCCGATGTTCGTTACTTGACCTGTGTTCGGGTTGATCGAGATCAACGTGGACGTGCGGATGGCCGAGTCGTTGTTGATCGTGGCGGCGAACAGTTGCTGGTAGGTGGGCGAACCGACCGTCGCATCGAACTCCAGCGCCGTAATGGCGAACACCGTGTTGTCGCACGGCGCGGCCGCACACACCACCGTCGTAGTGCCCGTGGCGGGATCAACTCGGAGCAGATTGTTGAAGCTGCCTGCCGCCGCCCGACTTTCGCCGAACAGTACATCGCGCGGATGGAATTCGATGTCGGTCGGCACTGGCGCGAGTGGCCCGACGGCGGTGGTCAGCCCGGTGCTGCCATTAACCGTCACAAGCTGGCCGGCCGCGTCCGACCCAAACAGGGCCGACGGGACCAAAGCCTGGTCGAATCGGTCGTTGTTCCTTACGACCAGGTCGTATTCGTTGAACGATCCGGCGGCGCCGAACACTCGAACCAAAAGGAATGGGTCTACGGCGCCTGCCACCGGCGTGACGGATTGGTGGTCGATGAACACGCCGAATCCGCTGCCGTCGACCGCGGCCAGGTCGTCGACCACGCCCGTGGCCAGCAGGACTGCGCCGGTGCTGTCGTACAGTTCGAGTCCAAGTTGTTCTTGAGCGTCGAGGAAGCCAAACACGAACTCGTCGCCCTCGTCGACTAGCGTATCGCCGTCGTTGTCTCGGCCGTCCGAGTTTCGATCGGTTGGTACGGAGTCGGGCAGGTCCAGCCGTACGGTCAACCCGCCCGCGACCGGCATCTGAATGCGATACCAATCCTCTTCGCCTTCGAGCAGCGTCATGTCGGCTTCCGTGACCTGAGCCAAGCGGCCGCCGCCCGTGCCCGCTTGCGGCCGCTCGTTGCGCCGCGGTCGGAAGCTGATGCCGCTGATCGCGTTTGGCAATGGGCCGGCCGTGCGCGGATCGATCAGACTTGTTGCGCCAATCGTGCCGGCTTGGCCGGTGAACGGATCGATAGACACCAGGTCACCGGGGGCGCCGATGGTTTCATCCGGCCCCAGCACGCCGTAGAGCGCGAGTCCATCGAGCGAGAATTCGAGTCCGGTGTAGTCGCGGCGGCCCGACGGCACCGTCGAGATGGCCGCACCGGTCGTTGTGCTGAGCACGACAAAGTCGCCGCCACCGACGCTGGTCGACGTGACGCCGTAGAGCTCGCCGCTGACCGGATTGAACGCCAGCCCGCCTATCTCGCCGACGTTCGTCTGGCCCAGCAAGTTGACCGTGCAAGTTCCCACGCCGCAACCGGCGACGTTGATCGTACCCAACTGCGACGGCGATCCCTTGGTCCCCGGATCAAAGTCCAAGGCGACGAACAGCGTGCCGCTGCCCGGTTGGAACTCGAGCGCGGTGACCGAGAAACTCTGCGGCAGTCCCACTCCGGTGATAGTCGCCTGGTTGTACACGAGGCCGGTGTCCGGATCGACGAACACTAGCGTCTCGCCAGGCTGTGCGGAACTGACGAAGGCCGTTCCGCCCACCAATTCGCCGGTTGGGCTGAAGTCGATATCGCCAATCGCCCCAGCGACGCGCTGAACGAACGCCGGCAGCGTATCGATCTCAGTCTGCACGGTCCCCGCGCCGGTGAACTCGTCCAATGTGGCGAGCGGCCCGGCGACTCCGATGCCGGCGACGCCGTCGGTGGATGCAAAGAGGTTCCCCGAGTTCAGTGTCGCGTCGAACTCACGGTCCACCGTCTGCAACTCACGCCGATCGGAGTTGTCGACCGTCAGGTTGTAGAAATTGCGCCCGCCCACCTGCACCAGCCGGTTCGTGAGTGTTTCCAAATCCGTAGCCTGAGCCGTGTTGTCGGCCCATGCGGCGAACACGACATGACTGGCCGCGGCAATGCCCATCCGATCGCCGAAATCTTCGATCGGTTCGGCATTCCCCGCCTGACTAGACGGCGCGGTGGCGAGTGCCACGTCGAGTTGGAAGTTCAGCCCGCCGTCGATGCTCTGTGCGATGAACGGCTCGGCGAGGGTGTTCGCCACATCGCGACGTGTGTCCTGCCAGACGGCAAAAACATGTCCCGTGGTCGAATCGACGGTGATCGCAGGATTGAACTGGCTCGCCCGGTTCTGCGAGTTGATCCGCTGTGGGCGGCTCCAAGAGGCGCCGGCATCGTCCGAGAAGCGCAGGAACGTGTCCAGGTCCCCGACGCCGTCCAGACCGGTTTCGGTGTACGCGACGTAGATTCGCCCGGAATTCCGGCCGAAGTCGGGATCGGCCGCATCGCTGCGATCGATGGCAATCGACGGACTGGCACTGACTCCGCGCTGCGGCTGCGCTGGGACCGATCGCCGGAACCCGACGTGGTTCGTGGTCACCACGCTGGCCGAACCAAACCCCGCCAGACCGGTTCCAAAGAAATTATCGTCCCGTGCGAGACGAATCGGGTTGGGGCTCGACCCGTAGTCGGTCCACGTGGCGAAGACCCGTCCGGCGCGGTCCACGCCGATGTCGGGCGTGCGCGGTTGTTGACCGGTCGCTGCATTGGACGATGCGTCCTTGGTGACCGTGAAACTGAACGGGTTGATCGTGCCACCCGGGGTCGATGCCGCCGCGCCGGCTACAGCGATGCGCTGGCCGAGTCCCGTACCGCCGCCTACTTCACTCCAAGCGACGAATACGTTTTGCTGGTTCGGGTTCACGACGTCGCGGCCAGTCGCGACCGAGACTGTCTCGGGAACAGCCCCGGCCCCTAGTGGAGTAAGCAACGCAGGCGCGCTGAACGTCAGGCCCTGGTCGGTGCTGCGTGTCACCACGACTCGACGCGTCGTTCCATTATCGAATGCGTACGCGACGTACAGGTTCCCGTTGGCGTCGAACACCGCGTCGGGACTCGAACGACGACCCGATCCGAGCGCGTCAAACGTAGATGTAAACCGCGTGCGTGTGAACGTCAGGCCGCCGTCGTTCGACGCGAGGACATCCACCACCGATGCACCGGTGTTGTTGTCCACACTTTGAACGACAGACGCGACGTCCCGGGTGTCCAGCGGATTGATCGCGGCGGCAGGCGAAACCTGGTCGTTGCCGCCGTCATTCGACGCGTTGACCGTTCCCGGCGGCGGCGGACTCGGCGGCGCTCCCGGCACACCGCCTGGCCCAAGCACGAAAACCTCAGTCCGGTTCGCAAACGCCGCCACTCCGGTCGCATCGTTGGGTCGGCCCAAACTGATGAAGTTCACTCCATCGCCCGCATCGAAACCAATAGCGGCGCCCGTACCTCCAAACCCATTGGTGCCGCCCGACACATCGCCCGTTGTCCATTCCATATCGCGATAGTCGAAGCAGATGAGGTCGCCCAACGGATCATCTTCGATGTACAGTGAGAAGTCGTTCAGCTTGTCAACGTTGCTGCTGAAGTATCCGACATCGGGCCAGTCCACCTGGATGAACGGTCGCCCGGTCGATGGGTTGGTGCCTTGTTGCAGTCGCGTCAGGCCGGAACCCGCACCGCGGGTGTCGACGTCCGCCCAGAACGGGGCCACCATCGCAATACCAAAGGGGTTCGGAAAGCCCGTTGCCGTAAATGAGAACAGCGGCGCGGTGAACGTGATATTGCCGTTATTGTTCACGAAGAACTGCGTAAAGTTGTTGCCGAAGAACTCGAACGTGAAGCCAAGGTTGAACGGCCCACTCGAAAGGTCGTCGTTTGGTTGCCCAACGGGGGCCGGCGCTGGCGGCCCCAACGGCTGTAGATTGCACGTCACCGTCGCCCCGCCAGACACGGCGGCGACGGGCAAGTTCACACCCTCACGGACGCGCACCAGGAACGATTCGCCGTCCATCGCAGGGTAGCCGTCAATACGAACCTGACGGCTCACCACGTCGAGCACGCCAACCGCGAGCCGATCGCCCGCCCGGTTGGTCATTGGGTCCAGTTCGTACAGTTCGAGTCCGAGGATTTCGACGGCGTCGATCTGGTTGTTGCGATCGGCGTCGATCAGGTCTACGTGGATGCCGAGCGCACCCGATACGGCGGCCGTCACGCGGAACCAATCGCCGTCGTGCGCCGCGGCGATCGGGAACGCACCACTCACGACGCGGATCGCGCTCGACACGGCGACCTGCGAGCCGCTGCCCGACGCCGTTGCGTTCAGGGCCGCACCGATCCCGTTGATGACGCTGCGGATCGCTGCGGCCAGCTCATCGGCCGTCGTCAACGCGGCAAAGTTCACTCCCACCTGGCCCAGCGCCGTGCTGCCATTGTTGTCGAACTCAAAGATAGTCGGCGGGTTCAGTCCGTCGTCGATCGTGAGCGTCTGGCCGTCGAGACCCGCCGCCGGCGTCGGTGCGGTGAACAGGAAATTGTGGCTGTCTTCGTCGGAAACACGCAGGAAGTTCTCGGTCAGGTGAACGACCGTACCCAAATCGGTGCGCCGTACATCATCGGCCCCAGCGCCGCTGGCGTCGTCCGACGAGTCGTTGCGACCGGCCGGATCGACGCCGCCTGGTTTCGCGACCGTGCCCGACCGGAACGGATGATCGAACCGGTCGTCGGCCAAGGCCCGCAGATCGTAGCTGTTGGCGACACCGGCCGAACCGAACACGCGGATCAGCACCGACTGGCCCGACGCAAGCTGAACAAACCCCGAATCGACAATCACACTGCCGGGGAACGTTCCGAACACCGACCCGGTGGCCAGTACGGTCGTGCCCGTGGGGTCGAGCACTTCGAGGCCAAGCGTCTCGGCGGCGTCGAGCGCGCCGTTGCGGTTGATGTCGGCTACGTCCGCAAACACGTTGAACACCAGGTCGTCGGGCGCAGTGTAGAGGAAGAAGTCGGTATCGCGAACCACGCCGTCGCCCAACGTGATCGTTAGGTCGTCTTCGGCGAATGTGAAAACCGTGCCCAAGTCGGTGGCTGCGGCGACCACGTCGTTGCGACCGTCCGGATCGTCCGGCAAAATGCCGTCGCCGACCGGCGCCACAGACGCGGCCAACTCGAACCGATCATCGTTCACCATTCGGAGGTCGTAGGCGTTGGCCGACTCAGCGCTCGTGCCGCGCACACGGACCCAGAACTCCTGGCCGACCGTGCTCACCGACTGATTCACAATCTCGAACAGGAACGGCGACAGGACCGACTGCGTCGCCGTCGCCAGCGCCGCACCCAACGGATCGGCGGGACTGACGATCGCCAGGTCGATGCGTTCATCGCGGCCGCTGGCCAGGCCGTCGTCGAGTTGGCCGTCGCCGTTCGGGTCGCGCACGTTCATGAACAGCGACAGCGTGCCCACCGCCGTGCTTGTCATGCGATAAAAGTCGACGTCGGGCGCGCCGCTCACCGGGTCGACCGCGATGGTGAGGTCCGATCCGCCCACGAAGTCGCTGAGCGAGCGATCGGCGACGCCGCCCAGGTCGGTCGCTCGCACCTGCAACAGTTGCAGAATGTCATTGGCGGTCGTCGTTACTGTGCCAGCGCCGTTCGTCGCCAGATTAACCGTGATGATGCGGTTCGCTACATCGATTGTCACGCCCAGCGGCTGATTGACGCCGGCGTTCACATACCGCACGCGAATCCCATTGCCGGCGGCGCCCACTGGTACTGCGGTGAACACGAGGTCGTTGTCGTTACCGGCCACGCTGGTGGTGAGAGTCGCCTGTGTGGCGGGCGTATCGACTCCGCCGGCCAGCGGGAAGTCGAGCGGCGCCACGAAGCCCGCCCCCGAATTGCCTGGGGCGAGCGACGCTGTGATCAGCGTAGCCGCCATGATTGCTTGAGCGTCATCGTTCCGGCCCGCCAGGTCGATCGGCAACGGTCCTGTGGCCGGCGGCAGCGTGAAGCCGGCCGCCGCGTCAAACAAATCGTTGACGATCAACTCCAGCTCATAACGATTGAAGTCGTCGCCGTCGTCGGTGCGCACTCGCAAGAAGAGCAGCTCGCGGGCCGAAACGGAGACCGCGGAAGTCCGAGTCGCCGTGGCGACTTGGCTGGGTGTGGCCGCGGCGACCGGAGTCGTTGTGTCGGCCGCTCGAAACACCTCGACCACTATTCCTTCGTCGGCGTTCAGCACGCCGTCGTTGTTGGGGTCGCGAGCCGTGAGGCCCGCCGTGAACTCGCCGGCAGCCAACACATCTACGCGGAACCAATCTTCGTCAGCCGGCAGCGCCGGGGCCGCCGAGACTGGAGTGACCGTCAGATCGCTTTGTGAGAAGTCGAGTACAACGGCGCGGTGGGCGGTTGTGCCAAGATCGGTAAACACGTTCGTGGTCGGCGCGTCATTGCGGCCGTTCGGGTCGAGCGGGAACTCGGGGGGCGCGTTGAACTGCGACGTGTTCAGGTCGAAGACGTCCTCGCCCACACCGAACGCAATGACTCGACCGTTGATGCGGTTGCCCGCCACGTCGGTCAGCGTCGGCTGGGCGAATACTTCCAGCTCGTACACATTGCCGCGCGGCAGGACTTGAACGCCGGCGGTCGTCGGATCGCCGTCGACGGTCGCGGTCACCTGAGTGCGGCCAGCCACTGTCGTCAGCGAAACGGCGACGATCGGCAGGTCCTGATTGCTTCCGGTTACGTTGCGCACCGCGATGGCTCGCGGAAGCTCCGCGCTCGGAAGCTGGCTGATTTCGTCCAGCGACACGTCGCGGTTCCATATCTGTACTTCGTCGATGAACCCGTCGAACGTGGCCGACGCCGCCGGGACCGCCTCGGCGCCGATCAGCAGGTCGCCCGTGGTCGCCGCCGAGAGCGGGAACACGCCGCCGGTGAGCGACGTGAACCCAACCGCGCCGACTAGCCCGCCGCCGATCGATCCATCAGGCAACCGGGCAAGGAGCAGTTGCGAGGCTTGAGTGTGTGCGTTGATCAACTGCACGACTTGGGCCGCGGTCGTGGTTCCCGTCACCTGCACGGTGACGTCGCTGCCGGCAACGGAAACTTGGGCCGTGCCGCCCGCAGTGTACTGAACCCGAATCGCGTTGCCGCCCGCGCCCGCTTGAACCGCCTGGAACCGGACGGCGGACGCCGCCGCCCCAATCGTGACCTCGGCCCGCGTCTCGCCGGATGTGACCACCGCAGGGCCTTGACCGCCCGTCAGCGACCGTGTCGCCACGGCCCGGCTTATCGCTGCGGTTCCGTTGCTGCCGGGCGCCAAACGCCCGACAAATAGTTGCGAGGCGTTTGGGTCGGCGGCGACCATCTGCAACACACGGTTTGCGGTCGTCGTGCCGGCCACGAGCTGCACCGTGACCGCACTGCCGGTGACGAACACTTGCTCGGCCGCCCCCAACGTGTAGTCGATCGATACGCTGTTGCCGATCGCCCCCGGTTGAGCAGCCACGAAGTGCAGGCGGTCGTTGCCCGCGCCGTCGCCGTCCGGGTCCATTACGGTGGAGGCGGATTGCAGCAGATGGAACCGCCACTCAGCGGTGACCGGGTTATACGACAGGGCGACATGCGCCCACTGGTTCGACGGCACGGCGCTGGTCGATTGAATGCGGTGCGTACGTGCGCCGGCGGCGTCGTACACTTCGAACACCAGAAATTGCTCCGGCGAGTCGGTGGGGATGTTCTCGAGCACCAGCGACCAACCCTGGCCTGTTGTCGCGTCGCGTTTCGTCGCCAGCGGGCGGCGCGTGGGCGACAGGAAATCGACGTTGCTCACGCCCGGACCGGCGCCGTGGTCGCGGATGAACGTCCAGAGCGATATGGTGAACTCGCCCGTGTTCATTGGTGCGGCGGCGTGCGCGGCGACGGCGCCGGCGCCGGTGTTGGCGGCGCCCGTGTCGGTCGGCGTCAGCGAGGCGGTTACCAATGTGCCGGCCGCGGCGTTGATGGCGTCGCGGACAGTCGTGGCGGCGTTCGGCCCGCTCGTCGTGCTATCGACGGCGCCTGCTCCGTCCGTGTCGAGCGTAACCCCAATGGCGTCTCGTCCACCGCTGAGGCTCGTGGTGGGCAGGGCGGCGACCACGCCGGTGCCGCTGTTGCCCGACGCCAGTGCGGCGGATACGCGCGTGCTGGCCGCCCCGCTTGCGTTGACCGCGTCGCGCACTTGGGCCGCCGTGCTAGTCGGTTGGCCGGTCGCGTTGGTCGCGACGTTCACCGTGATGGCGGCGCCGCTCACCGCCACGGTGAGCGGTGTGTTCAGGCCGGCGACCCGATACTCGATGCGCAGTGCGTTGCCCGCCGAGCCGGGGAAGTTCGTCGGGTGCGCCGTGAACACGATGTCGTTGTCCACGCCGGCCAGCGCGGTGGGCAACGACGCCTGGGTGCGAACGACGCTCACGCCCAGCGGCTGATTCGGCAGCGCGACGTGGCGGAACTCGACCGACACCACCGTGTCGTCGGGCAGCGCGCCGCGCCCGGTAATCAACAGGTCGTTGTTTGGGCCAGGGAATTCGAAGAGTCGCCCCGGTGCGAGGTCCAGGTTCGCGCCCGATGTTTCGTTGACGGTGATGACGGGCCGATCGGCGCCCGTTGTATTGTTGAAGGGGCCACGGAAGAAGGCTGCACCATCGGACCCGGCCACTGGAAGCGGCGCGATGACGAAGTCATTCACTGTGTGCTGTGTGCCGAACAGGTCGCCCGCCGCGCCGCCGCTGTTGCCTACAAGGGCCGCGTTGGCCAGGTCGGGCGCCGCCGTGACCGCCGCGCCGGTCGTCACCTCGAGCTGTAGGTTCTCCTGAAGGTTATTGCCGGCCAGCAGCACCTGCTCGTCGAACTCCATGACCAGGTCCGACGAACTGAGGCTCGACGTGACGGTCTGAACCCCCGGTCGCACGGTATCGACCGCGATGCGCAACGGTCGGTCGGCCGATGACCGTCCGGCCTTGTCGAGCACACGCGCGCGAATGGTCAGGTCGGCCGAGTCAACAATATCAAGCGTTGACTGAACCTCGAACACGCCGACGCGTCGAAACTCGGCGCCCGTCGGCAGCAGACTGACTTCGCGCACCACGACCAGCCCGTTGTTGCGGACGTTATAGAACACCGGAAAACCGGTTTCGGGGTCGAAGAACAGGCTGGTCGTCGCGGCGCCGTCGTCGTAGCCATCGCCATCCACGTCAATGTCCACCTGCAGGCCGGCTACCTCGTCCAGCTCCGGCCGTCCCACAGTCTCGGTGAAATCAACCACGAGTCCGCGGAAGGTTGGCCGCGACTGCCGCGTGCGCAGCGGTTCGACTTCGTTGATTTCGCCGGTGTCGCTTTGCGGCGCGAGGCCCAATCGGATTACCTGCGGCGGCAGGAAATCCGTCGCCTCGTTGGCGCCAATATCGAAGAACGGATCCTCACCCAAGCCGAGATTCGGGTTCGAAAGCTCGGGTAGATCGATGCGCTCAATCTGGTTGCGGTCCAACGCGGTGTCGCGTCCCACACGTTCGGGGACCAGCAGCGACTCCGGCCTCAGGCCGCCAACGGGTACTGGCGAACTTGGGTCCACCCCCATCCACAAACGCACGTTGCCCAGGCGGTCTTCGAGATCGCTCAGGCTGCTGTCCACCGCCGCCGAATTATCGGTGATGCGCAGGTCGGGGAACAAGCCGGTCGGATCGAAGAACAGCGGATCACTCGCAGGCGATTGCAGATTCGGGAAGAACACAGTGCCCAACAAGCCATTCGCGCCGTTCGAGTGGTACAAGTTGTTCGACACGACCAGGCTGTCGGTGCCTGCACCCAACCCCACTGCCGAAGTGCCGTCGCTGGCGATCGCGGTGCCGGTCACGTCGGCGAAAATGTTGTTGAGCACGGTCGCGCCCAGTCGGCTGCGCAGGTCGAGGCCCGTACCGGTGTTGAAGAACGTGTTGTTCAACACCCAGTCGTGCCGGATGGAGCGGCCGGCGCCCGGATCGCCGATCAGCTCCACGCCGTCGTCGCCGATGTTGGCGAACTCGTTGTTCTCAATGCGAGCCCCGGTGGCAAGCAGCGTCGGTCCGGTGCCGTTGGTCGGCAGCGCCGTGTTACCACCGGTGTGAACGGCTGGCGCGATCCGATCGCGCATGGTCGGGTCGGCCGGAGTGGCGATACGAACGGCGTCGCCCGTGATGTTGCGAAACTGGCTGTTGGTAACCTCGAACGAGCCGCTCGGATAGACGATGTCGCGCTGCGTTTCACGGATGAGCAGCGAATACTGTCCGACGTTGTCGCCCCCTCCTGTGTTAGGCCCGGTCAGGCCCGGGCAGTTCGTGGCGACCGCATTATTCTCGTCGAACGTGTCGTCCGAACGAATCGCGTCGAAGTCAAGTACCACGACGTCGAACCCGCCGTCCGGCCGCGCAGTGCAGGCGTAGTTGGCGAGTTGCATGTCCGGGCCGCTGAGCGGCAGCGCGAACAAGAAATCGGGCAGGTTGTTGAACGCGGTGACGGCCGCGTAGTAGGTGTCGTCGACCGCCGCGATACCCGGGACGTTGATGTTGATCAGGGCGGGATCGGTGTCGTCTTGCTCGAGGGGATCCAGAACCGTGTCCACCGCGGAGTCGTTATTGTTGGCGACGGCCCAGAGAATCAACTTGCCCGCGCCCGGATCGTCGCGCTTTACGTAGAACAGCGAGACGATCGGGTCGAGGTGATTGTCGCCGGCCCAACGGGTCGTGGTGTGGTCGATGTCGATGGTGATCGTACTGCCGGGGTTGGCCGTAAACGACCAGAAGTCCACATCGGCGCCGGAGGCAATGTTGCCGGTCGCCCGCAGCGCGCGGTTCGGGGTCCGGAACGACGGCACCTGATCATTGCCGTCGCGTCCGCCGATGTTGCCCAGCGGGGTCGCGGTGGCGATGCTCTCGTTGACGCCTGTGGCGCCGAGTTCGCCATCGTGCGAGTCGGCCAGTGTGGCGCTGTGTCGTGGTCCTTCGTGCAGGATGCCGTTGGTTGCAAACCGAACTTCGATGAAGTTGGCGACGTTGCCTACGATGCGTTCCAGCACGCCGTCCTGGTCGTGGTCCTCGCCGATGTCCAGTCCAGCCGTATTGTTCGTGCGCCAGTCGAGCGTTTCTTCAAGCTGATCGAACACGCCGTTCGAGTTCAGGTCTTCCCAAGGGTCGAGCGCACCGTTGCCGTTGATGTCTCGTTCGGGCACGAGATCATTGGAGAAGTAGCTGTAATTGAGGCCGGTCCAGAAGTCGGCTGCCGTGGGCGTGCTGCTTCCATTGCCCTGCGCGTCGGTTTGCGGAACGGCCTCGTCGTCGCTGGCCGCGGTCCCAAGCTCATCGCCCTCGTCGGTCAAGCCATCGCCGTCGTCATCGACGCCGGCTCGGCCCGGCCGGCCATCCTGGCCGAACCGAAACACCGAAGGCCCGATCGAATCGTCGGCGATCGTGGTCAACTGGATCGGGCGCGGCGATTCGTCTGGAGTCAACGGCAGCGCGGTCTCGGCGAGGGCGGCAACCAGGCCGGTGCCGTCGGAATCGGCCGCGAGCGCGACGTCGAGCACGGCCGCTACGCGCGGCGTACGAAGTACCACGTCGCGCACATGTTTCGCAGTGGTCGTACCGGCTGCGATGGTGATGTCAATGCGATCGGCGCCCCCGATGCCCGCTCCTGGAACCACCGAGGCGCTCAACGCACCGGTGGCCACAAACCGAATCGTGAAGTTCCCGCGCGGCAGCGGTTCCCGCGCGGTGAACGACAAGTCGTTGTTCAGGCCGGCAAACGACGTGGTGAATCGCCCCACCAGCTTGCCGGGGAACGGCGCACCGTCAGGGTCGCCGTCCAGCACCAGCGCTCCGTTGCCGACATTGTTGAACGCGGTGCGATAGTCGGCGCCTGTCACCGTCAGCCCCGCGCCCGACTGAGCCTTGAAGGCGACTCCCGGATGGAGTGTGAGCACGGCGAGCCCCGAACCGTCGCTGATCGCGAGGTTGCCCCTGCCGACGTGTACGATGTCCGGATCGTTGAACTCGTAGAGGCGGTCCGCACCACCGCCGAAGGTCCCAGACCGGATCGCCAGCGCGTTGAGTTGGTTTCCCTGCGTGATGTTGCGCCGGAACACCGGGTCGCGCAGGATGTGGAACGAGGTGGTGTCGATCGAGATTGCGGCGTCGCTGTTGCTCAGGAAATCGTTGTCCTGAAACACGCCGCCCGCGTTGGTCAGGAACAGCCCCGCCGACAAACTGGACGCGATGGTCGTGCCCTGAATGTTGATCGTGTTGCCGTGCGAGTCTGCCAAGTTGCCATCGTTGGCGAAGGTCTCGCCGTAGTCGATGTTCCCGCGGATGATCTGGGGAAACCCGCCGCGCAGGAACGTGCCCGCGCCGAAGGCCACACGCGAGAGCGCCGGATCAGGCTGAATCTGGCCCGCCAGCGCGCCAGCGTTGTCCACATCGCTCAGAATGGTCAGCGACGGACCGAGGGGCAGCGTCGGATCGTCGGTGGTTGCGTCGATGCCGCCCCAGTCGCCAGGCTGCGGCGCCAGCACGCTGCCGTTGCCGGTGGCGTCGGTCTGCAGGTTGCCCACTTCGTCGGCGGTCCGACCGGTCGTGTCGTCTTGAATCGACGTGAAGTGGGTGTTGATGGCCGTAAGCGATGACGGCGTTCCTGCTGCGGCCGCGCCGCGCAGATCGATGACGGCCTTGGACAGTTTCAGGTTCGTATTGCTGGTCGTTACGCTGGCCCCGCCGGGAATCGTCAGGCTTTGGGTGAAGACGTGGTCGATCGGGTCATCGAACATGACGGCTTGGCCAGGCACGTTCGACACCGTGGTCCCCTGCGGGATCACCACGAGCACGCCGTTGATGGTGTTGCGTTCCAGGAAGTTGCCGGCGAGCGATGGACCCGTGCCGGTAAAGCTCAACAAGTCGAAACTGAACGCGGCCTGCCCCGCACTGGTGATGATGGTGTTCGTGACCGTCGGCTGGGAAGTCAGGCCGTGCACCGCGCCATAGCGCACGCTGCCGACCTCGCCGCCCGTGTAGCGTATCTCGGCAAACTCTATCCGCGACCCGGCGCTATCCGAGCCGGCGCGGAAAACGATTCCGCCCCAGTCTTCAGCCTTCGGCGCGCCGGTCTGAGCGCCGGTGTCGGGCAGCGTATCGGCAAAGGAGGTGAACACGACCGGGTTGTCGAACGTGCCAATCGCGTCGAGTTGCGCATTCGCACCCGACACGTCGATGATCGCATCGCGCAGCTTTACGATCGCGCCCTGCTGGAACACCAGCCGAACATTGGCAGGCACTGTGATATTGCGGTCGAAATCCTGCACGCCGTCGTTTGCCAGATCGTCCTGAACGTAGGGGACCCTGGCGAGGTTCGACCGCACCAACACCGTCTGGCCGGGCGCCGCTGCGTTCAATCCGGTCTGGATGTCATTGAACGGATCGGCGCTTGTGCCAAGGAACGGCGCCGTCGTGTTGGTCACGTCGACATAGACGTTCGCGGTCACTCCGTCGGGCGGCTGCGCCGTGGGGCGATGAACCGTCTTGAAATACAACACTTCATCGGGTCCCGCGTCCTGTGAGTTAATCGGCAGGTTGTTGGCGCCCAGCACCGGGTCGCCGCCGCGCACCGTCAGACGGAACCGCCCGGACGGGAACTCGGTCAGTCCCGCCGGAAGCTGGACTTCAAGCACGACGGCCGGGTCGGGGTTGGTGTCGAGGTCTTCAGGGTTGTCGAGCGTCGTGATGTAGCGCGGAGTGACGTGGTACTGGAAGTCGTCGGTGGTATCGAACAGCCCATCATCGGACGCGGTCACCGGATTGCCGGTGCTGCGCAGGTCGTAGTTCGCCTCATCTTCGGCGCTGATTGGGTCGAGTGCGCCGTCGAAGAACACGGTAAACGCCTTGATGTCGTTCACCGGGTCGGGCAACAACACGGGGTCGCGGATATCGAGGGCCGGCTGCCCTCCCAGCGCGTCGATCTCGCTGCGGCGCAGCACAAATCCGAACGTGTCGCGCGGCGTGTTCAACACGTCATCGGCCGTCACCGACGTCAGTTGCACGGTGCTGCCGCTCTTGCCGCCGCCCGTAGCCGACTGGGCCACGTTCACGCTGAGCGTGTAGAACTGAGCGGCATTCTGGGCCCCACGCAGTCGCACGAAATAGTCGCCGGCCGCCGGCAACGTCACGTTCGCCAGGTTCTCGCCCACGCCCAGACCGTTGGCGTTGGCGTTGGCGATGATCGCGCCGGTGCTGTCGAGTATCTCCAGACTCAGGTCACTCTGATTCAGTGAGTCGAAGTTCGGATTGTTCGCCCCACAGGTGCTGGTCGCGATCTCGGGCCCCGACGGGTAGGTGAACCCAAACGGGTTAACGGTGACGGTTGTCGTGGTGGGGCCTGTGGCGCTGAAGCGAAACAGATCGAGGTCCGAATCGTCGTCGATGGTGACGTTGCTCAGGGAAGCAGTCGTCCCGTTGAGCACGCCCAGGTCCGTCGCAAAAAGTGTGTTGTCGTTCGGTTCCAGGCGATCGCCGTAGCCGCGGTTTATCCCCAACAGGTCGTCATGTTGCGGGCCGTCAAACGCGAACGTGACGGTCGGCTCCATGAGCTTCGTCAGATCGACCGGACAAGAGTGACCGAGTCCGACGCCATGCCCCTCTTCGTGAGCCAGCACATTGCGAAAACCCAGCGAGTTGCCGCCGGTGTCGTTGAAGAAGTTGTCGTTGGTGTCGATGACGATGTCGCCAAAGTTCGGCAAAAAGGCATAGGCAAGCGTGCCAGAGTTCCCGTCAATATTCGCACCGCCGATTCGAATGTCGGGGCGCACTCCCAAGATGCCGCGATTGGCGTTCGTCATCTGAACGCCATCGTCGGCCGCGTGGTAGACATAGTCGATACCTGAGTTCGCTTGCAGGTTATCGAAGACTTGTTGGAAGACCGTGAACCACGGCTGGGCGTTGACCGGCCCCGCCACGCTGCCGTAAATGGTGCCCATGCGAGCAATCAGGTTGCTCGTCGCGCCGGTGTTGATCAGTGTTCCGTCGGCAATGATGCCCCATGTCAGCGTTGTGGGGTCGCCCTGGTTCAGCCCGGCGCCGTCGGTGGCCGTCTGAGACCAGCGGTCCACGTCGTTGAATGTGAATCCGAGCGCCCCGCCAGGCAGCCCGTTCTCTCGGAAGTGATCAGGATGCTGCGCCATGTACTCCTGGGGAGTACCTGGCGCGAAAATGGGGTGGGCGCCTTCCGGAATATCCAACGCCAACAGTACGCGCTCTTCCAGCCGTTCCAAAGACATGCCTTGGCCGGAACTCTTGCGCGGTGTCCGCCGTTTCGCCTTCAAGTGAGGAGGCCGGTTCACGGACCCTGGTCTCGTCATTTGTTGGACCTCGATTCCCAAAAAACGCCCCTGTCCGTAACCGGCGGAAGCAGAACACGGGCGATCAAGGCCGCCCGCAAAACGTCAGGCGTGGAGAGCCTCCCCCCGGAGACATGCTGGAACTTCGACAGTTCCATTCTCAGGCTGTAGTCCAACGGCCGACACGCCGCCTCGCAGGCCACCGCCCACCCGCCGTGCTGGTACATCCCACCCAACCTAGCGGCGCGTTGCATTCTTACAACATATTGCCGATTACAGGAATAGGTCATCCTGTAGGGTCTGGATCGATGCGTCGATCAACTCGTCAACCTGCTTTCGAGTCAGCGGACCCACTTCAAATGTTGGGCTGACCAAGCCTTGCGCCTTGCGGGATCCGTTTCTGAAGAACCGACCTGGGTCAACAGTCATCGACTCAAACGTCACCTTACCGTTGCCGCGGGTCACCGCCTGCTTCTTGCCACCACCCAACTGCGCAGTAAGTTCGCTGGACGACCCCTGGGTGTCGCTGACGTGCAGGTTTAGCAAATTCCGGGCCACGGACTGGACCAGAGTCAGGAAGCCTCGCTTCAGACGCAACAAGAAGCTGTCGCCATCTGCATCCGACCCCTGGATCGAGGCCCCACGGGTGATTATCCGCACGGCATCGCCGCCTGGGGTGCCATCGCCGTCGCCGTCCAGCAGATCGCCGTCCTCGGTTTCAAACGACTTGATGGTCAATTGAACCGCCTGCCCGTTCTTGAACCCTGGTGCAAAATTCAACACTACGTGTGCCGGTTGAACACCGTCGGCCGGGAAGTAGTCGGCAATGAACTGCTCGAACTTGTCGTCGGGAGTGCCGAGGGTCTTGTCCTTGCCGGAGCTCCGGACCTCGTAATTGCCGGCCGTGGCGGCCTGAGCGGCGTTCATTTGCTGGCTGAACGCAACATACAGACTGGTCGTCGTCCGCTTGTCGCCGCGGGCCCGAATGAGCGTGTCAATCGGCCGCGGCTGTTCGGGCGAGGCGCTGTGAGTAAACCGGGCCGTGAAGTCGTTGCCTCCAGCCAGCTTGTTGCCGGCGCGATCAGTTACCGACGTCGCACCGATGACGGTCAGCGTGTAGGTGTCGGGCGCGAACGGCAGGTCGCAGGTCGCGTTGCGGCAGAGGCGGACCACCATCGGATTGCTCTCGTCAAAGACCGGCGTGACGGCCACTGTGCCGCCGTCGGCGCCGACAAGCTTGTAGTTGGCTACGTTCGTGGCCGTCGTCCGGCTGAGCGCCTCGCTAAAGAACACCGTGATTTCCGTCAGTGTTCCGCCGCCGGTGACGCCGCCGATCGGCGGGTCGAGCGCGATGACCGTTGGCGGCGTCGAATCGATCGTGATCGCCACGGCCGGCGACGGAGCACTCGGGTTGCCGGCGTCGTCGCTGGCACTCACCCGGATGTTGTGAACGCCGTCGCTCAGCGGCGTCGACGGAGTGCAGGTCCACACTCCGCTGGCGACGATGGCACGGCAGATTACGCCATCGCGATCGGAACCGATCTCTATGGTCGTGCCGTCCGATGCGGTGCCGGTAAACTGGGGCATGCGGAAGTTCGTGATGTTGTCCGCCGGGTCGCCCGAGTTGCTGGCGGGGTTGAGCGTAGCGACGCTCGGCGCCGTAGCAGGCGGCGTTGTGTCAATGGTTATCGTCAACGCCGAACTCAGGCCGCCGACGTTGCCCGCCAGATCGGTGGCCCGGGCCACGAACTTGACGTCGGCGCCGGTCGGTTGGTTCGTCGTTGGCGTGAAGCTCCAAGCCCCGGTGTCGCTCGCCACCGTTGTGCCGAGCGACACGTTCCCCGTCGCATCCATGCGGAACAACTCCACCGTGGCGTTGGCTTCCGATGTCCCGGTCAACGTCGGCGTAAGGTCGTTCGTAACTCGGTCGTTGTTCAACCGGCCGGTGTCGCTGGCCGAATCGAGACTCGGCGTCGAAGGAGCCGCCGGGCTGGCCGTATCAATCGTCACCGCCAACGGATTGCTCTCGACGCTCTCGTTGCCCGCCACATCGGTCGCCGTCGCGGTGATGCTGTATAGGCCGTCCACGAGCGGCGTCGCCAGGGTCACGTTCCACGGACTGTTCGCCGTAGTGCGAGCCACTTCCACCGGACCACCGGCCGTCGCTCGCAACACTCGGACCGTAGAACCCGCCTCGGCGTCGCCCGCGAACGACGGCGTGCTGTCTCTTGTGATGTTGTCGCTGCTCGACGCACCCGTATCGGTGGCCGCTACGAGGTCGGGCGCACCCGGCTGGCCAGGCGGCGTCGTGTCGATCACGATGGCGAGCGTCGCGCTGAGATTGCTGGTGTTGCCGGCCAGGTCGGTCGCCGTCGCCCTGATCAACT
Source organism: Planctomycetia bacterium (assembly GCA_036758585.1). Lineage (GTDB taxonomy): Bacteria > Planctomycetota > Planctomycetia > JALXBF01 > JBGPMX01 > DAIOWH01. The sequence continues at coordinate 52,658 of DAIOWH010000003.1, read as the reverse complement.
GATTCCCTTCGCCAAGCGCCGAGGCGACTTGGAGCGTCCACGAACCGCCGGCGGTCGCCGTGGTCGTGCCCAAGGTGGCCCCGTTGGCAAAGACTTCGACAACGCTGTCGGCCAGCGCCGAACCCGACAAGCTGGGCGTCGTATTGTTCGTGATCTCGTCGATGTTGGAGCTCCCCGTGTCGCTCGCATCGTCCAGGTTGAGCCCCGTCGGGGCCGACGGCGCGACCGTGTCCACCGTGACAGACAACGCCGCCGTCTGAACACTCTCGTTGCCCGCGGCGTCGATCGCCCGCGCGGTCACCGCGTGTACGCCGTCGCTCAGAGCGACCGGCGCCGTAAAGCTCCATGAGCCGCCCAGGCCCGCCTGCGTGGTGCCGGCGGAAACACCGTCGACGAACAGTTCGACGGTTGCGCCGTTTTCGGCTGTGCCGTCGAACGTCGGCGTCGCCACGCGCGTCACGTCGTCGTCGTTCGCCAGTCCCGAATCGCTCAACGCGTTCAGGTCGGGCGTGGTCGGAACGGCCGGAGCGGCCGTGTCGATGGTGATCGAAAGAGCCACGCTAGGTGCGCTGATGTTCCCCGCGGCGTCTCCGCCGCGAGCGACGATCACTCGCTGACCGGTCGCCAGGGCAGTCGTGGGCGTCAGCGTCCACTGACCCAGCGCGCCGACGATCGCCACGCCGATCAGGTTGCCGTCGACCAGCACTTCCACGAAGGCGCCCTGCGCCGTGCCGCCGAGCGTCGGCGTCGTGTCGTTGGTGATGTTGTCGGTCATCGACCGGCCGGTGTCGCTGGCGGCGGCCAAATCCGGCTGGTCCGGCTGCGACGGCGGCGCCGTGTCGATTGTCACGTCGCGCGCCACGCTCGCCGGGCCGGTGTTGCCGGCCGCGTCGGTGGCCGTGGCCGTGAACGCATGGACGCCGTCGACCAGCGGGGTCGAGATCGTCACGCTCCACGCACCCAGCGAGTCTGCTTGCACCGATCCCGCCAAGATGCCGCCCACAAAGAGCCGTACCGTGGCGCCGGGTTCGGCCGTGCCGGTCAGCGTGGGTGTGTTGTCGCTGGTGATGTCGTCGCCGGCCGTGCCCGTATCGCTCGGTGCATTCAGCCCAGGCCGCGACGGCGCGGTCGGAGCGATAATGTCGATGACGACCGTCAGGTCCCCGCTCGGTCCGCTCGGATTGCCCGCGGCGTCTTCGGCCCGCACCGAGACCACGCGCGACCCGCCTGCCAACGCGCCTGTTGTGAACGTCCACACGCCAGCGGCGCTGGCGAGCGTCGTGCCGACCAGAGTCGAGTCAACGAATACCTGCACCGTAGCGTTTGCTTCGGCCGAGCCGCTGAACGTCGGAGTCGTATCGTTGGTCACATTGTCGGTGCTCGAACTGCCCGAATCACTCGCGGCGGCAAGGTCAGCGACCGACGGGGCCGACGGGGCCGTCGTGTCGATCGTGAGGTTGATCGCCGTACTCAGATCACTCACGTTGCCCGCCGCATCGACGGCTGCGGCGGTGATCGCACGCACACCGTTGGTCAGTGCCGTGCCGATCGCGAGACTCCACGCACCTGTCGCATCCGCAATGGTCGAGCCCATCGCTACGCCGTCCGCGAACACTCGCACGGTGGCCAGAGGTTCTACCGAGCCTGCGGGCCCGTCGATGGTCGGCATCGTGACGTTCGTCACGTCGTCGGTCGAGGAGCGGCCGCTGTCGCTAGCGGACGCCAGGTTGAGATTCACCGGCGCCGCCGGCCTCGCCGTGTCGATCCGGATGACGAGGTCGGGCACACTCACGTCGCTCGTGTTGCCCGCCGTATCGGTGGCCGTGGCCCTAATCGCGTGCAGGCCGTCGGCCAGCGTAACCGTGGAGGTCAGGGTCCACGCTCCGGTTCCGCTGGCTGTCGTGGCGCCCAACGAAGTCGCGCCCGAGAACAACTCAACGATCGCGTCGGCTTCCACCGCAAGGTCGAGGCCTCTGAACGTCGGCCGGTTGTTGGCCGTTACGTTATCGTCGCTTGCGGCGCCGGTGTCGGTCCCAGCGGTCAGGTCCGGGGTCGCCGGAGCGCCCGGATTGGCCGTGTCAATCGTGATCGTCAGGGCCGAGCTGAACGGCCCGACGTTGCCGGCCAGGTCGCGCCCCCGAGCCGTGATGTCATAGTCGCCGTCCGGTACAAGCGCGGGCGTGATCGTGAAGCTCCAAACGCCGGACCCGTTCGCCAACGCCGCGCCGCGGAACACGTTGTCGACAAACACTTCGACGCTCGAACCGGCTTCGGCCGTGCCCACCACCGTCGGCGTCGTGTCGTTCGTGATGTCGTCCACGGCAAGCCGACCGGAATCGCTGGCCGCGGTGAGATCAGGAGTGGTCGGCGCCCCCGGAGCGGTCGTATCGATCAGGATCGACAGGACATTGCTGAACGAACTGGCGTTGCCTGCCGCGTCGGTAGCCCGCACCCGCACCGAATGCGGCCCCGCACTGACCGGAGTGGCGACCGTCGCCGTCCAAACACCCGATCCGTTGGCGATCGTCGTCGCGACCTGGTTGCCGTCGATGAACACGTCGACCGTCGCACCCGCCTCAACCGAACCGATGCCGCCGTCGAACGTCGGCGTCGTAGCGTTGGTGTAGTTGTCGGTGCTCGAACTGCCCGTGTCACTGGCGTCCACCAGATTGGGCGTGTTGGGGGTTGGCGGCGCCGTGCGGTCGATGGTCACTTGGAACGTAGCCGATGTCGCGCTCGGGTTGCCGGCCACGTCGGTCTGAGTCGCAGTGAAATCGTGCACGCCCGCCGGCAAGGTGGTGGCCGTCAGGTCCAACGTCCACTGGCCCATACTGTCGGCGACGGCAGTCCCAGCCGGACCCACGGCGACGCGGGTGACTGCGACTGTAGCGCCTGGCTCGGCGGTGCCGCTTAGGAGCAGGTTCTGGTCGCGGGTGATCCGATCGTTCGCGTCCCTGCCGGTGTCGTCCGCGATCGCGGTGAAGACCGGCGCGACGGCGTCGTCGTCGATCGTTACTGTCAGGGCCGGCGACGCCGCGCTCTCGTTGCCTGCCACATCGCGCGTGCGGGCGGTGATGTTGTGCTGCACCCCTGCTGCAGTCGCCGAGAGCGAACTGGTTGTGATTGTCCAGACTCCCAACAGGTTGGCGATGCCGCTCCCCAGGAGGGTGGCGCCTTCCAACACTCGCACTTCGATGCCCGCTTGCGCGGTGCCGTTCAGCGCCGGCGTCCGATCGTTCGTGATGTTGTCCACGACAGACGACCCGCTGTCTGATGCGTCAGTCAGGTCGGGCGTGGAGGGGACCGGCGGCGCCACCGTGTCGATCGTGACGGCGAGCACGGCCGTGACCAAGCTGGTGTTGCCGGCCAGGTCGGTCGCCTGGGCTGTAATGTTGTGTGTTCCGTCGGCCAGGATGCCGGCCGTGAACATCCACACGCCGCCGTTCGTCGTGCCCAGTACACCCGCAACGCTCGACGTCAGGGTCACCGTGGCGCCGGCCTCGGCTGTGCCATCGAACGTTGGCGTGTTGTCGTTGGTGATGTTGTCCGTGTTCGATGTACCAGTGTCGCTGGCGTCCACCAGGTTCGGTACCGACGGCGTGGCAATCTGGGTGTCGATCGTCACCTGCAGCGCGGCGGACTGGCCGCTGGCGTTGCCCGTGGCGTCGGTCGCCGTGGCGGTGATGTCGTAGACGTCGTCGGGCAGCCCACCGCCCGCCGGAGCGAACGGGGTGACCGACGGCACCGGGAAGGTCCACACGCCCATGCCGTCGGCGGTGGTGAGGCCCAACTCCACGGGGCCTGCGCCGTTGTCCGCGAAGACTCGCACCGTGCTGTTCGCCTCAGCAGTGCCCGTGAACGTCGGCCGACTGAAGTTGGTGATATTGTCTGAGTTCGAGACTCCCGAGTCCGTAGCCGCCGTGAGGTCGGGCGTGGACGGTGTGGCCGGCGCTTCGTCATCGAACCGCCACGTGTCGGACCCGCCGCCCGCGACCAGGCCGACGTTGCCGTTCAGGTCCATGAAACCAGTGGCGTCGACTGTGAGCACGTAGTCGAACGTGCCCGCCTCATCCGTAAAGCTGTCGAGGCCGCTGATGCGATACGTGGTCGTGGCACCCACCTGGGCGACAGTGACGGTGTTGTCCAGGGCGACGGGGGCCGAGTCGCGAGTCAGCATGAGGTGCTCACGGCCGAAGCCGGTGACGACCTCCGACAACACCACATCGATCGTGGCGACCGCCGTGTTGCGTGGGTCGGGAGTGACGTCCACCACATCGACCACGCGCGGCGGCACGGCGGTGGTGAAGTCGTCGCACCGGTCGGCCGGCAGCGCCGGGTTCACGCCGGCGTTGCCCGCGAGGTCCTGGATCATCGTGGCGTCGACGCACAGCACATAGGCGCCGTCGGGCGCGGTGAAGCTGTCGAGCCCGCTGATGCGGTAGAACAGCGTCGTTCCCACGCGAGCCACGGTGACGGTGTTGTCGAGCGCGACCGAGCCGCCGTCGCGAGTCAGCGAAACATCGCCAAAGTCGAACGTCGCCAGGTCGACGACCTCAGACAGCTCGACGTCGATGGTGCTTACCGCCGCCGTGCCGGGGTCGGGCATGACATCGACCACGTCGATGATCGTAGGCTGCACGGTATCGATCGTGAACAGGCTGACAAAGTCGCCGCCCACGAACGCATCGCCCGACGGCAGGCCGGTTGTCGGGTCGGCGTCGGGCAGTGAGCCGGGGTTCTCGCCGTCGAGGGCGTTGCCGAGTTCGTCGCGCACGCCGCTGGTCGAGTTGATCGAGAACTGGTAGAGGTCGTCGGGCAGCCCGCCGGTGATCGGGATGGCGACGCGCGACGCGGCGCCGCCTTGCAGCGCGGTCAACCCGAGCGCCGTGACCGTCCCCGTGCCGTTGTTGCCCACGGTGAACTGGACGTCGATCAGGGCCGAGGCGGCCGGAGTAGTTTGGATCGCCTGGCGGACGGCCGCGGCGCTGCTGGTGCTGGTGCCGCCCGCGTTGGTGGCCAGGTCGACGATGATGTTGATGAACGGGAAGTTGGTGGTCGCGTCGACCGTCACGGTCTCGGTCGGCCGATTCGGGGCCGGGGTGCGATACTGGATGCGAATGCGGTTCCCGTCGGTGCCCGCCGCTCGCGCAGTGTAGTCAAGCGCGTCGTTCGCCGCAGCCTGGTTGATCGTTCGTGTTGCCTGTGTGCCGGGCGTGTACGCGATGGCGCCGAACGTACCGGCCACGTCGACGTCGGCCGCCGGGCCGCCGGGGATGACGCCGTCGCCGCCCGACCGAATCAGGCGGTAGCTTGCCGCGGTCGCGGCCAGCACGGCGTCGAGATTCTCGTTCAGATCGATCACGAGCTGAGTCGGCGACGCCGCTACGAACGACGTGTGCACCGGTGTGACCGTAGTCACGCGCGGGCCGCGCGAGTCGGGCAACGCGACGCTGATGTTCAGGTCGTAGAGGTTCACTTCATTCGCCGGCCCGAACACGCGGACCATGAGCAGCCGGTCGGCCTCAAACCGCAGCGTGTCGACCACGATGCTGAACCCATCGTCGCCCGCGTCGGTCGGGAACGGCACGGAGTTCAGGTCGTCGTCGAGCGTGGCGTCGATGCGGCCCGCGATCGCACTCGACGCCAGCACGGCGCCCGAGACCGCGTCAATCACCTCGAACTTCAGTTGCTCGGCCGCGTCGAACGTGGAGTTGCGGTTGAAGTCGTCCAGATCGAGCCGGACTTCGAGCCGGCCGGCGACGGCCATCGAAAAGCTGTACCAATCCTCATCGCCTTCGTGCAGCGACAAGACGGCCTCGCTACGGCTGTTGATCGGACCGAGTGGCGTGGCCAGTTGCCGAATGTCGTTGCTGAATCGCGCCGGACGGGCTGCGACGCCAGTCACCGCAAGGCCGGTGTTGCCGACCAATGTCGCCGCGCCAGTCGCTACGTCAAAGGTCACCAACCGACCCGGCAGCGCAGGATCCGAGGCGGATACGACACCGTACAGCGTACCGGTCGCGCCGGCCGTCGAGTCAAACGTCAGGCCGGAGAAGTCTTGCACGCCGAGGCCGTTCGATCCGATGGTCGTGGCCACGCCGGTCGTCGTGTCCAGCGTAACCAAGATGCCGCCGAAGATCGTGCTCACGCCGTACAAGATCGTGCCCGTTGCATCGAACGCCAGTCCGCCGATGGCGCCCACTCCCGTGAGCGTGGGAATCGGGTTGACCGGTGTGACTCGCCCGTTGTTGGGGTCGATCGTAACGAGCGTTGAAGTCGCGGGAGTGCCTGGGTTGACGACCGCGCCGAACAACTGGAAGGTTCTGGGATGTACAGCCAGCGCCGTGATCGTCGCGCCGGCGGCGATGTTGACGTCGGCCGCGTCGGGAATGGCGCCGTCGATGGTTGTCTGCACGCCCGATTCTGGATTGATGACCATCAGTTCGTGCAGCGCACCATTGGTCCGCTCGGCATAGAGCAGGCCGCTCGGATGGAACGCCAGGCTGTCGGGCGCGCTATTGGGCGCGAGGGCCGACGCGAGTGTGGCCGCGGCTGTGGCGGCGTCCAACACGAACAGCTCGGCCGCGCCGGCGCTCTCTGACGCGATCAACTGAGACGGCGACAGCACCTGGTCGAACCGGTCTTCACTTTGGACCGTGATGTCGTACTCGTTGGAACCCGGAACAAACTCGTCTCCCTCGTCGGTCAGGCCGTCGGCGTCGTTGTCCACGCCGTCGGCGTTGGCGTCGAAGCTGCTGCTGAAGACGCGCACCAGGTAAAACTCGCCGGCCTGTACAGGAGGCGTTGTGGGATCGTTCGGGTAGTGCCGCAGGTCGACGCCGAACCCAGTGCCGTCGACCGCGCTCCGGAGGTCGTCGATCAGGCCCGTGGCCAGCAGAGTCGCGCCGTCGGCGTCGTAGAGTTCGACCGCGACCCGTTCACCCGGATCGAGGTTGCCGGCGTTCACCGCATCGCGCAAATCGACTCGCACGGTCAAGCCGCCGTCGGCGACCGCTTGAACTCGGAACCAGTCGTCTTCGCCGCGCGTGAGCGTCAGCGATTGCGTCGGGACGGACGGGCTGCGAGCGATCTCGAGCGCCCTGCCCAGCGATGTGGAGGCCGTTGGGTTGTCGTTTAGCGCCGGGCGGAACGTGACGCCGGTCAGGCCGGTGGGCGCGCTGATGTTGCCCACTACGGCGATGCCCTGGCCTGTGAACGCGTCGATCACCACCAAGTCGCCCGCAGCGCCCGGCGCTGCGGCAGGCTCGGCGGCGCCGAGCACGCCGTAGAGCGTCAGGCCGTCGGGCGAGAACTCCAAGCCGGTGACATCGCTGTAACCCGTCACTCCCTGCAGCGTGGCCTGGCCGTCGATTGTGCTCAGTCGCACCAGGCTGCCGCCGCTAACCGCTGTGCTGGTAACGCCGAGCAACTCGCCGGACACGGGGTTGAACGCCAGGCCGCCGATCTCACCCACGTTGGTGATGCCCAGCACATTGACCGTGCACTGAGTGGCTGTGCAAGCCGCAAGTGAGGTCGTGCCGAGTCGCGATGAGGAACCATCCACGGCCGGATCGAAGTCGATCGCCAGGAACAACAGGCCGCTCGGCGCAAACTCGACGGCGGTAATCGAGAATACCGTGGGCAGTCCAGCTCCGACCAAGGTGAAGTTGCGGTAGACGCCGCCCGTGCCGGAATCGATCAGCACAAGCCCGCTGCCGGGGTTCGCCACGTCGACGAAGCTGGTGCCGCCGACGAGTTGGCCGTTCGCACTGAAATCGACGTCGCCCACGGCGTCGAGGACCACGCTGACGGGCGGCGTCTGGTCGCGCACCGTTGCGTCGTCGGGATCGATCCTCAACAGGCGGCCGGCCGCTCCGGCGGCGAGTCCGCCGGTCGATGCAAGCATGTTCGCCGACTCGCGAACCTCGCCCGCAGCGTCTTGGCCCTGGTCGAACAGCCTGTCGAACCCGTCCGCCTCCTCGGCGTCGTTGCTGAACACCTCGATGCGGTAGGCGTTCTCGCCGCGCACGAGTTGCACGCGGGTGCTGAGCATTTCGAGATCCGCGGCCACCGTGCTGTTGTCGGCCCAGACCAACTGAACGACGCCGCCAAACGCCGCGATGCCGAGCCGGTCGCCGAAATCCTGGGCCGGTTCGGCGGTCGCGCCGCTCTGATCCGAGGCGTTCTGCGCCACGGCCGACTCGCGCCGGAACGTGACGCCGCCGTCGACGCTTTGCGCTACGAACGGGAAGATCGTGGTGTTGCCGCCCCCCCCGCGCGCGTCGTACCAACTGGCCAGCACCTGGCCGTTCGTCGGATCGACGTCGATGGCCACGTTGAACTGGCTGGCCGAGTTTCGCACGTTGATCCGACGCCGCTGACTCCACGACGCTGCGGCGAGCGCGGCGTCATCGCTGAACTGCAGGAACGTGTCGAGGTCGTTGTAGTTGGTCGGGTCCGAGGCGTCGGCCAGTCCTCGCTCGGTGTACGCGATGTAAACCCGTCCCGCGTTGGGTCCGGTCGATCGATCGATGTCGATCGAGGGGCCTGCCGACACGCCGCGCTCGGGCTGTGCCGGAATTGGATGACGGACGCCGACGTGGTTGGTCGTCACCACGGTGGCCGCCAACGTCGGAGAGAAGTTGGCGATGCCGCCGAGGCCGTCCGTATCCACGGCCACTCGGATGACGTCGGGGTTCGCCGCGTGGTCGACCCAGGTTGCAAGCAGCCGCCCGGCGCCGTCGACCACCAGGTCGGGCTGGCGCGGTTGACCGAACGACGATACATTCTGGGTCGTGAAGCTCAGCGTCATGGCGCCGCCCGCGTTCGACGACTGCGAGCCGGCAACACGGATGCGCGCCGGCGTACCCGTCGCGTCCAGTTCGGTCCAAGCAACGTATACGTCCTGCTGAGTGGCGAGACTGGCGTCCACACCGGTGGCGAGCGTGACGCCTTCGATCGACGTACCTGCCGTGGGGGTGAACAGCACCGGAGCGCCGAAGTTCAAGCCGCCGTCGGTGCTGCGGAACAGAGCCACGCGGCGGACCGGAGTTGTGACGGCACGGTCGTCAAACGCATAGGCCACGTACACGATCCCGTTGCCGTCGAACGCCACCGAGGGGCTGTAGCGTCGGCCGGCGCCCAGGTTGTCCAAGTCGGTTGTCGAGTCGAACCGTTGTCGAGTGTAGACCACGCCGGCATTCAGCGAGGTGAACGCGTCCACCGCCTCGTTGTTCGTGGCGTTGTTCACGCTCTCGGCGACGGCCACGACGTTCTGTGTGTCGGTCGGGTTGATGTCCACCGACGGCGCCACCTGGTCGAGCGGTGCATCGTTGGATCCGTTGACGATCGTACTGATGCCGCCCGTCGATACGCTCGTCACAATAGCACTGACGAGAGCGTTGCTGAACGACGTCGCCGTCAACCCACCTGCGCGAAGTTGGTTGAGGTCGCCTATCGTCCCGCCGGTGGAAAAGCTCAGATCCACATACTGATTAACAATCTGTTGGCACGTGCCGAACGGGCCGGGGCACGTCGTCACGCCGCCGGTGCTGCTGGTGAACCCGCCCAAGCCGTCCGCAATGTAGACCGTGGTGTCGAAGGCCAGAGCGAGGGCCACGTTGCCCGTGGCGTCTTCAATGTTGACATTCAAGATGCCGTCCAGCGTGACGCCCGCAGTCGTGAGCGACGCGAGTATGCCGGCGAATGTGAACGCCGGGTTGGCCCCTTCACGGTTCGTATCCGTCACCAGGAAGAACAGCTTCTTGGCGGTCGGCCGCAAGATATAACTCTTTAGCGCCTGGTCGATCGCCGGGTATCCGTCGGCCAGCCCTGCGACTGTGACCAGCGTGGCTGCGGCGGCGGCAAACTCGGCATCGGTGCCAAACAGCGCTCCACCCGCACCCACCGGGACGATCCCGCTGGGAGCGCCGCCGCCATAGCCCAAGAGGCCGTAGCGGTTGGGTCCGGCCCCGGCACCCACGCCCGCGGCGGTCAGGCCAAGTTCCAGATCGGGAATGAACGTCTGCAGGAACGCATGCTCGCCGGCCATGCTGCCCGATTCGTCGACGATCACCACCACGTCGACGAACGGCACCGACGAGGCCGCAAATGTCACCGACGGCAGATTCAGTTCCTCAGTCACGTGCGCGAAGAACGTGTCGCCCGCCGACGCCGGGAACCCGTTGATCGAGACCTGGCGGGTCGCGGCGTCGAGCGCGCCGACGGCCAACAGGGCGCCGGCCGCGCCGCCGTTGTCCTCGTACAACTCCAGCCGCAGCACCTCGGTCGTGTCCAACGCGTTATTGCCGTCCACGTCGTCGAGCCGAATGCGCACGCTGATCGACCCGTCCACCGCGGCCTGAATCTTGAACCAGTCCTGGTCGCCGAGCGGCAGCGTCAGCAGATCCTCGACGGTGTGTACGACCTCGCCGAAATCGGTAACAGACCCGGCGGCGTCGCTGTCGTTGCGCCCGTTCGGATCGTTGGGCGGCACCGGGCCGGGATAGGTCGGCAGGTCGAAGCGGTCGTCGGCGACGAGCGTCAGCGTATACGCGTCGGAGATCGGATTGCCGAACCCCGCGAAGCCGCCCACCACGCGCACGAGCACCTGCGTGTCTTCCGGCAGCGCGATGTAGCCGGCGTCGACCATGAAGCCCGCAGGTGTGCAGGCCGCCGGCGCACAGCTATCGATCCGTGTGGTTCCGGTTGCGTCGTACACTTCGATATCAAGCGATTCCCTGGCATTGAGGACGCCGTCGTTGTTGACATCGATGAGCGTCAGGAAGGCGTGCAGGCTTGCGTTCGTCGGCATCGTGTAGCTGAACCAGTCCTCGTCGCCAGGCGAGTGCGTAATCGTCAGACCCGACTGGACCGCGCGAATCGACTTGCCCAGGTCGGTGATTTCGGCGGCGACCGCGTTGTCGTTGCGCCCGTCGGGGTCGTCCGGCATCACGCCGTCGCCCACCGGGGCGATCGACGTGGCCAACTCGAAGCGATCGTCGTTGCGAATATCAAGCGAGTAGGAGTTGGTTTCGAGCGCGCCGGTGATGCCACGTACACGGAGTCCGATCGCCACGCCCTCGATGGCAGGCTGATCGAGTATCTCGAGCACGAACGGGTTGAACGGCGACGGGTTCGCCGTGGCGAACGGAGCGCCCAGCGGATTCACCAGGTCGACGATGTCCAGCGTCAGCATCTCGCTGGCGTCGAGTAGTCCGTTGTTGTTGAGGTCGTCCTGGGTCAGCCGCACCGTGATCGTGCCGGTCGCGGTCGGCGTGATTTGGAAGATGTCGGTGTCGGGCACAAACGACGCCACAGAGCCGGACGGTGCGATCGTCAGGTCGGACCCGGTGTAGTCCGCGCTGCGCAGGTGCGCAATAAGGCCCAGGTCGGTGATACAAGACACTTGGCCCGCGCCCGTGCCCGCGACCGCGTCGCATGGCGCGAAATCGGCGCCGAGGTCGTTGCGACCATCCGGGTCGTCTGGGAACGCGCCGCCGGGCGGGAACAGGCTGCTCGATACCTCAAAGACGTCGTCCACCGAAACGCTCAGCGTGTAGTCGTTGACCGCCGTCAGAGCGGGCGTCGGCACGGTGGGACCGAACACCTCGATCAGGAACGTCTGCGGCGCCGCGACAATCGACAACGGCGTCGCCCCCGAGATGCTCACAACGAACCCGTTTATCGTGCGGGTCGTCGTCAGCTCGGTGCCGTTCGCATCGTACACCTTGAAGTCCAACAGCTCGTCGCCGGCCGGTACGCTCGTGGCGGTGTCCAGTATGCCGTTGCCGTTCTGGTCGACCAGTCCGAGCGACACGTTCAGTTGGCCTCGGGCGCCGGCCGTGACCCGGAACCAATCCACGTCGGCGTTGCCGTTGGGCAGGTCCGAAATGTTCAGACCGGTTTCGATGGCGCTCACGATCGTGCCCAGGTCGGTCGCGCAACTGGTCCGCGGCCCCGTGATCGCCGTGCAATCGTTGCGGCCGTCGGGGTCGTCGGGGAACGGGCCGTCGTTCGCGTCGTTGCCCGCGAAGCCGTCGTCGTCGACCGGGAACAGGCTGGGGTTCGGTTCATAGCGGTCGTCGCCGATCACCTTGAGCCGATACGCGTTTTCCTCGCTTCCCGTGACGCCCTGCACACGCAGCACAACGATGTCGTTCTGGGTGACGGCGAAGTCGTCGATCAGGAACGAAGCGGTGCCGGTGATCTGCGTACCAGTCGCCAGCGGCGCACCGAACGGATCGTTGGCGTCGACCACGGCCAGCTCAAGCGCCTCGGAGGCGATGTCGAACATGCCGTTGCGGTCGGGGTCACGCAGATCGATCTGGAAGTCGATCGTACCGGTGCCGACCGCCTGAACCTGGAAGAAATCGACGTCGCCCGGCTGCGTCGCCGTGCTGGGCGTGTTGAACCCGACGTACACGGGAGTCGCCGAACCGATGTTGAACCGGCTCGGGAACGACAACGCGGTGCTGGTCAGCACGACGTCGCCCGTAGTGGAACCGAGTACGATGCGACCATTCTCGGCCAGGTCGAGGTCCGTGAGGTTCGTGACCAGCGCAGAGACGTCGAGCCGGCCCAACTCGGCGCCCGTGCCGTCAAACCGCACGACCTGGGCGGCGAGGTCGGCGACGTACAGTTCGCCGGTCGACGTGACGCCCATGCCGACCACGTCTACCGTGCTCGCCGGCGTAATCGATCGGACGAGCGCGAGCGTCGTCGGGTTGAAGACGTCGATGCGGCTGGTCGGCGATGTGCCGATCGAGGCGTAGATCAGCCCGTCGTACCCGGCCGCCACGACGCCGTAGCTGGTTCCGGACGCGAACCGCTGTGCCGCTCCGGTCGCCAGGTCGAACCGAATGACGCCATTGGGCGATCCGGCGCCTGCGGTCACCATGTCGCTGGCGAACATGTATTGCCCGAACGCCGCCAGATGGCCGTAACCCAGCCGATTGACCGTGCTCCAGCCCACCTCAGCCTGATGCTGGAACGTGGTGAACGACTGGTCGACGGTGGTCAGGAACGGTCCGAACGTGCCGTTGTAGATCTGAATGTTGCCCGCTGCGTCGACTTCGACGTCACGCGCAAACTCGCCGGCCGGGTAGGCGCCTACCGGCCCGTAGGGCAGCGCCACTTGCTGCCGCAGGGTCCCGACCGACGTGAACTCAAAGAGTTCGCTATCGCCCGTCGTGACTTCGCTGGTCACCAGGATGTTCGGCGTCGTGGCGGCGCCCGTGAAGAACGGCGTGGGCGGGGCGATGGTCAGGTCGAACGGCACGCCGCCGGCATTGCCCAGGTCGGTGAGTTGCAGCAGGTTGTCGTTGCGCCGGTCGGGATCGTCGGGGAAGATGCCATCGCCGACTGGGAATGCACTCGCCGTCTGTTCGAAGGCGTCGTGGTTGGTGAACTGGAGTCGGTAGCCGTTGGCCGAGAACGGCGCTCCGAACTGCGGCGCACGTACGCGCACCAACAGACACTCGTCCTCGTTGACGGCGAAGTCCGTGATCGCCGTACTGAACGGGGCGCCCGTCACCGACGCGGCCGTGGCCAGTGCGGTGAATCCGGCGCTGGTCGGGCAGGTGACCCCACGCGCCATGATCGCAAGCTGCAGATTCTCCAATGGGTCCAGCGTGCCGTCGCCGTCCGGGTCGTCCAGATCCATCCGCATCGTCAGCGATCCGCGGGCCATCGGCTGAATCAAGAAAAAGTCGGTGTCGGCCGGCCCCGACGTGGCCGAGAACGGGCTGGCCAGCGCGGTCGGCACGATCGTCAGGTCGGACAACGTGTAGTCGGCGACGAACCGGTGTACGATCGTGCCGATATCTGTGGCCGACGCGACCGAATCGTTGCGGTTGTTCAGGTCGTCGGGATACGGCTCGGGCGAGCCTGAGCCGTCGGGGAACGACGACGACGCACGCTCAAACACGTCGTGGTTCAGAATCTCCAGCCGGTAGTTGTTGACGTTGAGCTGGCTCGTGCCTGTGACCTGCAGCAGGAACGTGTCGCTCGCCGTGACGCTCAGGTTTCGGCCGCCGTCGGTAACGGTGGTGACGGCGACGCTGAGCGAACCGGTGCTGCCGGCCGTCAGTTGTGCGATGTCGGTCTTCTCGAGATTGCCCTGGAACGTGATCGTATACGGGCCGCCGTCCGCGCCGCTGACCGACACGTCGCCCGGCGCGATGCCGGCCAGCGCCTCGAGCGCGGCCTGGACGTTGGCCGCCGTCGCGTTTCGCGCAAGGTCTGTGGTCGTCTCGGGGCCAGATCCGTCGGTGTACGTCAGATTGAACGTGTCTGTGCCAATGCCGCCGCTCAAAGCAACCCGCTGGACCTCGTTGAACCCGAACAGCAGCAGCGGGCCGCCGACCGTCGTGGAAGCCTGGCCGATGAATGCGCCGGCGTCGCTGTACAGGCTGTAGTCGAGCAACTCGTTGGCGCTGGCAACCGTGTCGTTGTCGAGATCGCGCAGGGTGAGACCGATGTCGAGGAAGCCAGTGGCGTTGGCAGTGAACCGGTACCAGTCGCCATCAGCCGGACTGAGCGGGCTGTTGATGTTGGCGTTGTTGTCGTTGAAGCTGATCGACAGCGTGTCGTCGTCGAACCGCGAGATGACGCCGAGGTCGGTGCGGACCGCGGGCAGGCTGGAATCGTTGCGGCCCAGCGGATCGCCCGGCGCGGCCGAAATCGGTTGGTCGAACCGGTCGTCAGTGATGGCGATTTGGTTGCCCAGCGTCAGCCCGTAATCGGTGAACCCGCGAATGTTCGCCAGCGGCCCTTGGCCAAACACACGCAACGTAAACACTTCGCCCAAGCTGGCCACGACGTCATTGACGAACAGGCCGAAGCCGTCGCCGTCGGTCATCACGCTGTCGGTCACGGTCGCGACCGCCTGCAGGACTGCGCCGCGGAATAGCTCCACCGACAGCGTCTCGTCCGAGTCGAGCGTACCGTTGCCGTCGAGGTCGTTGAGGTCGACGCGTAGGTGCAGTACTCCCGTTCGGGCGGCAGTGAACCGGTAGAAGTCGTTGTCGTTGAACGCCGTGATCGTGCCGTCGGGTGAGCGATTGGTGCGCACCGGCAGGTTCAAGTCGTTCATGACGATCACGTGATCGCCGAGCATGAACACATCGGGCTGCGTGGTGCCCGCGCCGAAGGTGAACGCCGGCACCGTCGGTCCTGTCGTGGCATCGTTGGCCCCGACAGTGTTTGGACCTTGAGGCCGTGTGAAGCCCGCGTTGCCGCTCGGATCGGCCGAGTTATTGAACTCGAAGCGGTCTTCGTTCTGGATGTCCAGGTCGTAGACCGCATGGGCGCTGCCGCCTTCGACTGCGGCCGTCGGCGCGACGGTCAGTCCGCCGGTGCCCGCGCCGGTGACCAATGGCTGGTTCGCATTGCCGCGGGCCTGTTGGAACGCCACGTTGTACGGCCCGCCCGCCGGACCGGTGACCGTGACATTGCCGCCGCCGACGGTCGCCAGGGCCTCGAGCGCCGTCTGCACCTGGGCCGCCGTGGCTGTTCGCGCCAACGGCGTCGGCGTGGTCGCCGCGTTGAACGTGAGCGTGAACGTGTCCGTCGCGCCGCCGCCCGTCAGCGTGAGCGTCTGCACCTCATCGTTGCCGATACGGATCCGGAACCGTTCGCCCTGTTGCACGCGGTAACCCGCGTCCGGGTCGTTCGGGACCTCGGTGATGTAGACGCTGAACCCGTCGTCGGTGTCGCCGCCCATCAGGTTCGTCGTCGGCAGCGCTGTGACGGTACCGCCGCCGGCGCCGAAATCGCCGGTTCCCTGGACGGTCACCAGGCTGCTGGCTGCCCCGTCGTTTTGGATGGCCGTGATCAACCCTTGAGCGGTGGTCGTCACGACCGACGAGGCGTTGGTCGCGAGTTGAACGGTAATCGCGCTGCCCACGACATTGATCGTGAGCGGCTGGTTGGCCGCGCCGGGGGCGATGATCGCGATGGTGACGTTGTTGCCCGCCGGTCCGGTCGCCGCGGCCAGGAACCGCAGGTCGTTGTTCCCGCCTGTGCTGACGTGGTCGAAGAACGCACGGCCGGCCACGCCGTTGCCGTCGTCGTCGAGCGTCGAGTCGTACACTCCCGTGGCCAACACGGTGGCGCCCGCCGCGTCGAGCAGTTGCAGCGACGGCTTCTCGTCGGGATCGAGCACGCCGTCGTTGTCGCGGTCGTGCAGCCGCACGTCGATGAAGACCTTGCCCGTCACCGTGGTGCGGAACGCGTAGAAGTCCTGGTCGGCCCGCGTCGGCGCGGCGCCCTGCAGGCCGTCGCGCGTGATCGTCAGGTTCGGCTCGTGTACGTTCACCAGGTCGCCCAGGCTCGTGGCCGTCTCGGTCGTGTCGTTGCCGAACCGCCGCGGCCGGAACGACAGCGCGCCCAGGTCGCCGAACCCGGTGGGGCCCACAACGACGGGGTTGCTGGCGTCGAACGGATCGATTTGCACCAGGTCGCCGGGCAGCCCCGGCGCCGACGTGTTCTCGAGATCCCCCAACGCGCCGTACATGAACGTGTTCGTCGGATCGAACTCCAGCTCCGACACGTCGGTGAAGCCCGTCGGATTGATAACCGTCGCCACGCCGGTGGTCGTGTTGAGTCGCACCAGCACGCCGCCGCCCGACGTGATCGCATAGAAAGTGCCGTCGGGATGGATCGCCAGGCCGCCCAACGGTCCGACCGTCGTCCCCATACCGATGACCGTCACCGCGCCGGTGGTCTGGTCGATTTGCACCAGTTCCGAGTTGCTCGGCGTGGCCGCCGGCACCGCCGTACCGAACAACTCGCCCGTGACCGGGTGGAACTCGATCGCGGTGATTATCTTATCGATCGCGAAGCCGATGCCCGTGACACTGCCGTCGGACGGGTTGATAAAGACCAGTTGCGTATCGTCGACGTCGGTATCGGGGTCCGTTCCGGCCGGCGTGTCCGGTGCATCGACCTTGCGCACGCCATACAGGTTCCCGACCACATCGAAATCGATCGCCTCGATCGTGGTCGGACTGCCAGCCGCGAGCGTCTGGCCGACCGCGGTTGCCAGCGCGGTCGCCGTGTCGACCGTAACCAACTGCGGGCCGCTGGTGACGTCGCCCACGGTGAACGGCTTGGCCGGATTCGTCGACGTCGCGAACAGCTCCTCGGGCGTGACCACTGGTTCGAGCCGGTCGTCGTTGAAGATTTCCAGATCGTATTCGTTGAAGCCCGGGTTGCCGAAGACGCGGGCCAGGAACACATCGCCGCGCCCAGCCGCCACGTCGGCCGCCACCACGCTGAACGTGTTCGACACGATGCCGACCTGAACCGGCGTGACCAGGTCGAGCGGCGTGTACAGCTCGAGGCCGAGCCGCTCGTCGAGGCCAAGTGAACCGTCGCCGTTGCGGTCGCGCAGGTCGATGCGCACCGTGATCTGGCCGTTGTCGGCGCGGACCGTGAACGTGTACCAGTCTTCATCGTCTTGCACGCCCGTCTCGAGCGGGTTGTGCAGCGGCAGCGTCAGGTTGCGCGTGTTGCTCGGCGCGTCCACGACGTGAACCAGTTCTTCGGTCGTATTGGTCGGCAGGCCGGTCGTCGAGATCGGCGTATCGTTGCCGCGCGGCCGGAACGACACGCCGTTGAGCGCGACGTTCGTGCCCAGGCCGCCGCAGCCGACCACGCCGACGACCGCGGTCGTGCCGAGGCCGCAGGTCGGCGTCACCGGGTCGATGATCACCAGGTCGCCCGGTCGGCCGGCGCCGGTGGTGCTCTCGTTCGGGCCCAACGTCGCGTACAGCTTGCCCGTGAGCGGGTGGAACTCGAGGCCCGACACGTCGGTGAAGCCCGTGGTGTTGATCGAGGTGGCCAGACCGGTCGTCAGGTCGAGCGTTACCAAGAGGCCGCTCGACGCACCCGACTCGGTGACGGCCAGCAGCGTGCCGCCCGTCGGGTCGGCGGGGTCGAACGCCAGGCCGCCGATAGCGCCGACACCTGTGTTGCCGAACGCGCCGCCGACCGGCGTAACCTGTCCGGTGGAGAGATCGACGGTCGCCAACGTTGAACCAGCGCCGCCGAACATCAGCGCGGCGAACACGGCGCCCGTGCCCGGCTGGAACTCAATCGCCGTCACCGACGCGGTGCCGGGCGCGGGGAACGTGAACCCGGTCGCCGGCGACAGCGTGATCGTTTGAATGACCGAGCCGAAGTCGGGGTGCAGGCGGACGATCGAGTTGCCGCCGTTGATCGTGCCGGCGTAGAGCCGTCCGGAGTCGTCGAAGTCGATGTCGCCCAGCGGGGTCAGCGTAGTGACCGGGCCAGTGCGGTTGGTCGCGCTGCCCAGAGGCGGCGCCAACGCCGACGTGTAATCGACGATCATCAGCGGCGCGTTGACCGTCGGCCGCGACGCATAAAGCTCGTGCGCGCTGTTCAATCGCTCGAACCGGTCGTGCACGATCAGGTCGAGGTTGTAGTCGTTTCCTGATACGTCGCTGCAGCCGTTGGGGTAACCCGCCGGTGTGAACGGACTGCCCGTCGCCGTCTCAGCCGCCGTGGGCAGACCGCAGACGCGGATGAAGAACTCGCGGCCGTTCGCCGTGCCGGGTCCGTCGTCGGTGGTGAAGTCGTCGAGTCGCACCTCGAACGTCAGGGCGTTCACCGTGCCCTCGCCGAGCAGTGTCGGAGTCGGCAGGGACGAATCGTAAATCTGCAGCCGCAGCGTCTCGTCTTCGCGCAGCACTCCGTCGGGCAGGTCTTCGCCCGGATCGAGCGATCCATCGTTGTCCAGGTCCTCGTCGCCCGCGTCGCCGGTGCCGCACACCAGGTCGGCGCCGCAATCGAGCACGCCGTTGCCGCGCGGGTCGCTCAGCGTCAGCCGCAGGCTGACCGTGCCGTCCACCGCCGCGGTGAACTTGTACCAGTCCTCGTCGCCCGGCGTGATCGTCAGGCTCGGATCGAAGCGGTGTACGATCTCGCCAAACTCCTCGGCGAATTCCGGCTTGTCGTTGTGGTCAACCGCCAGGACAAAGGTGGCCGCGTCCAGGATGTTGCCGGCCTGGTCGGTGTTGGCCGCGTTGCTCAGCAGCCGCAGTTGG
Source organism: Planctomycetia bacterium (assembly GCA_036758585.1). Taxonomy (GTDB): domain Bacteria; phylum Planctomycetota; class Planctomycetia; order JALXBF01; family JBGPMX01; genus DAIOWH01. Next base: position 33,588 of record DAIOWH010000003.1, on the reverse strand, counting down.
TAGCGATCGGTCGCCAGCTCGCCGGGCGTGATCGGCACCGGCGGGTTCGGTGTGCGCGGGTCGGCGACGGTCAGCGTCACCAGGTGCTTGATTTCGTTGCCGTCGATGATGTTGTTGAGGTTGGCGTCGGTCCAGTAGCTGTTGTTGACGTTGAACGAAGTGATCGGGATCACCACTTCGTTGCCGTCGTTGAACAGGTCGTTGTCGCCGTTGGGGTCGCTGGTGCCGCCGGCCGCGAGCAGTTCGACGCTGACCGGCAGTTCACGGTTGCGGAACCGGTTAATCTCTTCCTGAGCCAGATCGCGTCGCCAGAGCGACAGCTCGTCCATCAGGCCGTCGAACGTTGGGAACGGCCCGTCGAGCTGGCCGATGCGCACCGAAGGCGTAGTGTTCGAGATGGCCATGCCCTGCGACCCGCCCTCGTCGGGCGTTGCGGCCTCGAGTTCGAGCTGGCCGTCGACGAAGACGCGGAACAGTTGAGTGCCCGGATTGTAGGTGAACGTCAGGTGCCGCCACTCGCCGGTGCGGATCGGCAACCGGCCGGTACTGCGCACCGTCTGGGTGTTCGAGCCGCCCGTGAGGAACTGGGCCGCGATCGGCGTGGTGATCAGGCCGATGCCCGTCGCGCTGCCGGCCGCTTGAGTGACGCCGACGAGCGTGTTGGCCGTCGTGTCCATGTTGACCAACGTGCGCACGGCGTTCGCCGAACTGCCGATGGCGCCCGATGCGTCGGTGCCGAGCGTGATGCGGATCTCGTCGCGCCCGCCGGCGAGGTTGGTCAACGGGAACGCCCGCACAAAGCCGGTACCGTCGCTGCCGGGGGCCGGATTGACCGTCACGAGCGCCCGGGCGTCCTGAGCGCCCTGGGACACGTCCGTCTCAATGAAGTTTTCGATCTCGGCGGCCGTGCTGATCGGCAGACCGGCCGCGTCGGTCGCGACGTTCACGATGATGTCTTGGCCGACGACCGTGCCGACGCCCGAGACGCTAGCACGCGGCACGGTCACGCTGAGCGGCGTGTTGCGTCCGCTGACGACGTAGGCGATCCGGATGGCGTTGCCGGTGCCGCCGGGCCGCGAGGCCATTTGGGCCTGGAAGACCAGGTCGTTCTCGCCCTCGGCCAGCGCCGTGGTCAGAGACGCCTGTGTTCGCACCACGTTGACCGTCGGCGCGGTGTTCGCCGCCGTGCCGGCGGCCGGCGCCAGCAACTGCACCGAAATGTCGTTGGCCGTCGCGTCCTTGGCCAGCGAAGTGAACACCAGATCGTTGTCGGTGCCCTCGAAGTCGCTGGTGAAGCTGGCCGTCGTGTTGCCGCCGACCGGGTACACGCGGAACGCGGCGATCTCGTTGCCGGGGTTGTCGAGGTCGTCTTCCAGGAACAGTTCCCAGCCGCCGTCTTGGATGCCCAGCGTGTGCTTCGACAGCAGCGGGCGCACCAGCGGGTCGCCGTAGGCCGGATCGTTGCCGTGGTCGCGCGGGTTCACGAGCATCATGATCGAGAACTCGCCCGCGCCGCCCGCCAGTCGCTGCGGAACGAGGTCGTGGACCAGGTCAGTGCCACCGGTCTCGGCGAACGAGACGCTCACGAGATCGTTGGCATTGTTCGGTGCGACCGTAGCGGCTTCGATCAGAGATTTCACGGTGGACGCGAGCGTGAGCGAGTTGGTGTTGGCGTCGGTCGCCAGCGTGACGCGGATCGTGTCGGTGCCGTTCGACAAGTTGGTGAAGTCGAGTGGGCTGATGACGCCGGTGCCGTTGTTGCCGGTGGGCAGGGCAACGCCCACAAGAGCTCGCGCCGCGACGGCGCCGGCCGAGCCGTTGGTCAGGATGAGATTGCGCACCTGGGAGGCCGTGCTGATCGCATTGCCCAAGCCGTCGGTCTGCGCGTTGACGGTGATGTCAGTGCCGCTGACAGCGACCGACAGCGGTGTGTTGGCGCCCTGGACCACGTAGCGGATGCGGATGTTGTTGCCGATGGCCCCGTCGTTTGTCGCCGTGGCGGTGAAACGCAGGTCGTTGTTCGCGCCGGGCAGGTTGGTCGTCAGGTTGGCCCGCCTGCGTGTGACCGACACCGACTCGGTGGGGTTGCTGGCGCCCGGATTGAAGTACTCGATCAGGATTCCGTTGCCGGCCCGGCCGGGCAGTTTGGACACGAAGAACAGATCGTCGTCGTCGAGCGGCAGCGCGGTGCGCAGGCTCGCATTGGGGAACAGGTCGAGCGTCTGGTCGAGGTTGTCGGGCGCCTGAATGATCGGGCGCGAGCCGGCCAGGAACTGCGGACCCATCACGCTGACCACGCCTGTTCCGTCGCTCGTGGTGGGCAGCACGACCCGCTCGAGGAAGGCCGATCCGCCGGTGACCGCCGCGCTGGCGTTGATCGCGTCGCGGACCGCCGCGGCCGTGTTCGCCGCCAGCACGTTGCCTGCGCCGTCGGTGGCCAGATTCACGACCACCGCCGTACCCGTGATGACGACGTCCGACGCATCGAGCACCGCGTTGCCCAACACGGAATTGCGGTACTCGATCGAGATTGCGTTGCCGGCCGCGCCAGGCGCCTTGGCCCGGTAGAGCAGGTCGGCGTTCGGCGTCGGCATCTCGGTCACCAGGAACGGCTCGATCTCGGCCGAGTTGTCGGACGGCCCGCGGAACAGCGCGCTCGACGACGAGCACTCGGTGCTCACGCCCAGAGTCGAGCATCCGATCGGGGTCTGGCCGGTGACGTTGGAATCTTCGATCGTGAAGACCGTGCCCGACGCCGTCGCGTGGTTCAGGAACAGCGACAGGTCGCGCGCGGTCAGAATGGGGTTCGAGCCTGGGTTGCCCTCGAGTTGATAGTAGGCAACCAGTCCGTCGGGGGTCAGACGCACCGGTTCGGTCAGTTCGATCAACACTTGTTGCGGGCTGGGCAGCGTGGCGCGGTTGGCCTGAGGCGTCACCGTGTCGACGCCGAACGAGTTGCGGCGCACGAACGACACGTTGTCGCTGCGGTCGCGCACGCGCACCTCGACCAGTTGGCTCGACGTATCGGCCAGCGGAGTGTTGGGCGAGATGAAGAACTCGGCCAGTATCAGGCTGGTGCCGGCGAGGAACACCGGATTGCCGTCGGCGTCGCGCACGATGCTGGTGAAGGCCGAGCCGTCGTCGAACAGGCCGTCGCCGTCTATCTCGAGTTCGACGCGCAGGCCGTCGACGTCGTTGGAGTTGTCGGTCAGGAGGCCGTGGAACGTGGGCTGGTTTTGCCGGCTCACGAACGGCTGCGATTCGTTTTGTTCGCCGGTGTCGCTGGCCACGCTGATGGCGAAGCTTTCGATGAGCGGGCGCACCAGGTCGCGCAGGTCGTAGCCGCCGATATCGAAGAACGGATCGGTGCCGACGCCGACGTTGGTGGTGTTCGGGTCGTCGACCCGCTCGAACCCGTCGTGGTCGAGCGTCACGAAGTCGCCGGGCTGCGGATCGTTGGTGATGACGCGCTCGGCGCCGAACAGCACCTCGGGGCGCAGCCGTTCCGGATTGGCCAGCGGCGTGGGGAAGACGCGGTTGCCGCCGACCAGCGAGTTGCGATTGCTGGCGTTGCGTGCGGCCTCGAGCCGGTCGTCGTCGTTCGACAGCGCGGCGTCGATCGCCTTGGACCCGACCTGGATGCGCAGGTCGCCCACGTCGAGCACCATGTCGCCGTCGGCGTCTTCGCCGGGGTCGAGCACGCCGTTGCGGTTCACGTCTTCGCCCGGGTTCACGTACCGCGGGTCGCCCAGCACGGCGTTGTTGTTGTTCAAGCCGGCCGTGGCGTTGGTGCCGTTCAGATGGAACAGGTTGAAGCTGACGATCGTTGTGTTCTGCGACGCGACGTCGACCGCCAAACCGGTGCCCGAGGTGTAGGCGATCGAGTTGTTGCGAATCGTCGGGCCGCCGCCGTCGGAAACGTTGATGCCGGTCCCATTGCGCGAGAAGCTGTTGTTGACGATGTGTGCAAACGGTTTCGGTATCGACGTAGCGGGCGGGAACTGCGCGGTGTTCGTCGCCGACAGATTGCCCTGCAGGCGCACGCCGGTGGTGTTGGCGATGAACACGTTGTTCAGCACCTCGACGCCGGGCGCCAGGTCGGTGGCGACCGGCAACAGGCGCATTCCGTCGGGCGTCGGCTGGCTGCACGGCGGGTTGTTGTTCGGCGGCGCACCGCCGCTGCAGACGACCGCCGTGGTAGGTCCGAGTTCCAGCGCCGAGGCCGACGAGTGCAAGAACGTTGAATTCTTGATCTGCAACCGCCCTTGAGGCCGGACCGCTTCGGGCAGCGTGTAACCGTCTTCGCTGTTGGCCGTCAGGAAGTCGATCGAGTCGTTGCGGACGATGCGGCCGTCGCGATCGAACACCTGGCCAAGCACGCCGTCGTTGTTGTCGTCGTTCATGTGGCCGGCGACGATGGCGACCGGGCCCGCCTGGTCGCGCTCGCGGCCCACTGGGAACGGCGAGGCGCTGTGCGGCAGGAACTGGCTGGGCGTCACCACCAGGTCGTCGACGTACCAGCCTTCCAGTTCGACGGCGGCGTTGGCGCGGAACCGGAACGCGAACCGCACGTTCATCTGTTGGAACCGCGATATGTCGAAGCTCTCGGCGACGAACGCGCCGCTGTTGGCGTTCAGCGTGCCATCGGCGGCGCGGGCCACAAACTGTGACACCGCCTGCTGGCCGGCCGAGTTGTTCGGGTTGTTGGTGATCGGGGCCAGCGTGGTCGCGTCCACGGCGAACACCTCGGCGATCTCGCCGCCCGCCTCCATCGACAGGAAGCTGTTGAAGTTGAGCACGATCTGCTGGCCCGGTCCGACGACCGGCAGCACGACGTCGCGAGTGTACAGCACGCCTTCGGTGCTGGCGCTGTAGCTGCCGCCGCCGACCGACGTCTCGTTGCCGCCGTAGTAGAAGCTCTGGAGCGGCGTGTGGCCGAGCGTCAGCGATCGGCCATTGCTGCACTTCCATTCGCCGAATCCCTGGCCGAACGTGTTGTCGATTCCCCAGGCGCCGGCCACGGCCCCGGTGGCGAAGTTGGTCGGCCCGGCCCCCGTACACGTCGTGCTCGGCGCATCGAGCGCCTCGGCCAGCAGCGACGTGGGATTCTGGTTCACCAGCGTGCTGACGTCGCCGAGGAATCGGTTGACCGTGGTGATGTCGCGGATCGGCACGCTCGCGTCGCTGGCCGCGTCAAAAACGCCGTCGCCGTCGACGTCATTGATCAGCGATCGCGGGCCGCCGGTGTCGACCAGGCTCAGGTCGTGCGGGTCGATGCCGCGCACCGGCAGACCGGTGGTCGGATCGAGCACGGTGGTTGCGAACCGTTCGGGCGCGCGGAAGGTGACGCCCGTGGCGGTGTCGACGGTCGCGTTGGGCGTCGGCGCGAGCGTACCCTGGCCGGCGATATTCGTGGTATTGAACAGCACCGAGACGTTGTCGCCGGTGGCGGCCGCGCCTTGCTGCGTGCCGGCGTTGGCGGTGACTACGTCGGGCCGCGAGTCGGCGTCGAGGTCGTAGACGCTGGGCCGACCGAACACGATCGTGTTGTATGAATCGGGATTGATCGGGCACTGCACCGCGCCCAAGCCGGCCGGCGCGGGTGTGGAGCACGTGGTGACGGCGACCGAGTTGGCCTCGAAGATCGACGCTGAGAACGGGCCGGTCTTGAAGAATCCGACGAACCCGGCGTTTGCCGCGGTCGGGACGTTGCCGCGCGGGTCGGCCAACACCTGCGGGTGGATGACGATCATGCCCTGCGAGCGCTGTGCCGCGGCGAGGCCGGGCACGTTCTCGTTGCGCGTGGCGGTGCCGTACAGCGTGCCGCTGCCCGAGCGACCGGTCGGGCCGAAGTCGGCAAAGTCGAGACCGGTCACCGATTGGAAGCCCAGGGTGGCCACGGCCGTGCCCGACGCAAAGTTCGTTTGAGACCACGTCGCGCGGCTGGAAAACCCTGCCACGCCGATCTGGGTGCCGAAGACAGCCGGATCCCAATGACCGACCACCGGCAGCGTGGGCCCGCGAGTTGGCAACGTCGTCGTGAAGTTGATCGTGCCGTCGTCGTCTTGCTCGTTGCCGTTCAGGTCGAGGTGGAACGTACGACTGTCTGCATCGGCCGGGTCCGTCTCGGTGTCGTAGGTGCCCAGGTCGTCGATGCCGTCGGGCGGCCTGATCCCGGCCGGATCCCAGTCGCCCACAATCGGCTGAACCGTGGCGCCGGCCGGCCAGCCTGTGATCGTCTCGCCGCCGCCGATAATGGTTCCGCTGCCGCGCATCGAGTCGTCCAGGTCGACGCTGAACGAACCGGCCGCCTGAGAAAACAGCGCGATCTCGTCGCCCGCGTTTCCGTCGAAGTTGCCGCGCAGAACAATGCTGCTCGTTACCCCGAGACTCCCCGAACTCACCGGGTACGGTGCGAACCGCTTCACGTCGTTGGTGCTGCCGCCGCCGAACGGGTTGCCGCCCGCGACGTAGAGGTTGCCATCGAGGCCGAATGTCAGGCCTTGCGGACTGTCCAGCAAGCTGCCACTAGCGTAGATGTCAAGTAGCAAGCCGGTCAGACCGCTGAACCGGCGAACTTCATCAATGTCCTGGTTTGAAACATACAGGTTTCCGTCTTCACCAAACAGCAGCCCGCGTGGAGCATCCAGCCCGGCCGAAGGTGTCGCGGCATTGGAGACGAACAGGCCCGCCCCGAGGCCGATGTCCACCGGCGCGCCGGAAGTGCCGTCGTACACTCGAACCGAGTCGTTGTCGTCGCTCGACACGAAGAGCTCGGGAACATTGTCTCCGTTCAGGTCCGTTCCGAAGATCAGATCTCGCGGATCGTCCAGACCGCCACTGTTATTCGTGACAAAATCGCCGAGCGAACCACCGGGCATCGCTCCATTCGGCCCTTGGTACCGCTTCACGATTGAGCTCGTGGCATCTCCACCGAATCCGAACACTGTGCTTGTCACGTACAGATTCCCGTCCGTGCCAAACGTGATTCCTGACGGATTGGCAAGTCCCGCCGAACCGGATGCCACGAACTGGCTAACCGCGCCCGTGAGGAAATTGATCTGGATAACGTCGTCGCCGCCGTTATTGGCAACGTACAAGTTGCCGTCAGGCCCCCAGGCCATTTCGCGGGGATCATTCAACCCGCCGCCGGTGGCAAAAGCGCCCACCGACGCGCCGGTCACGCCATCGTATTCCAGAATCTGGTCGAGCCCGGCCGACGCGCTGGCCACATAGAGGTTTCCGTCCGGACCGAACAGCACGCCGCGCGGCACGTTCAAGCCGCCACTGCCTGTGGTGACGAACTGGCTCAGGAAGGTCGATTCGGGCAGGTACGGCCCGTTGTAGCGGTACACCGCGTTGCCGGTCAGCGAACTGACGTACAGCGCGCTGCCTGGCGTGCTGGTGTCGAATGTCATGTAGGTCGGCCCGGCAAGTCCGCCGCTGCCGGTGAACACGAAATCGTCCTCGAAGGACGTTCCGCCGCCGCCCGTGTGCCCCACGATCGACACTTGCAACTGATACGTCTCGCCGGCATTGATCGGGGCCCCGCCGCCAACCCCGCCCTCATTGCTGACCTCAACAAAGTAGGTCCCCGCCGCGCCAATGTTGGGGATGTCGAGGAACGAGTCGACTACGTCGGTACTGCCACCCTGACCATCCGTCGTGGCGGCCGCGTCGTCGTTCGAGAACAGCACGTTGCCGAGGTTGTCGTAGACCCGCAGGAAGGCGTCCATGCCGCCTTCGAATCCGAAGTCGATATCGAGAATCACTCGCGTGGCGGCCGCCGGGGTCGTGAACGAGTAGATGTCCACCGTGCCGTCGCCCGTGCCATTGATCGTCACGTGCGGAATGGTCGTGGACGTGTCCACGGCCGCGTCGCCGATGTTGGCGTTCGACCTGAGGTTCCAGCCTGCCGAGTCGATGTTCTGCGCGACGGCGGCGGGAGGCGGCGAACTGTTTGGTTCGGTATCCGTCACCGTTCCGGCCGGTACGCCGTTGAACACGAGTACGTTGTTCGTCGTGAAACTGGTGACGTAAAGCCGGCCGTCGGGCCCGAACTTCAGGTCGCGCGGCGACGCCAAGCCGCCCGATCCGGCGGGCACGTATAGGCTGTTGATGACTTCATTGCGATTGATCACCGAACCGTCCATGCCGTTGAACACGAGCACGTTGTTGCCGCCGGTGTTTGCCACGTACAGATCCAGCTCACCGTCGCCGCTGACGTCGGGGCCCATTGCCAGACCGCCGGGGTTCGACAGGCCCGCCAACCCCGCCGCGACGAACGGGCCGACGCCGAACTGCGTGCCGCTTGTGTCGTCAAAGGCAAAGATCGCGTTGCCTGTGGAACTGGCCACGAACAGTTCGGGGCCACCACCTGCGTTGATGTCGTTGCCGAACACCAGACCGGTCGGAGCGGTGAAGCCTGCGGGTGTACCCGGCACGGTCGGAGTGAAGTCGCCGACGAAGTTGCCGTTGGCGTCGTCGTAACGCTTGACTCGGTTGGTGCCGGAACTCGAAACAAACAGGTGACCGCCCACGCCGGCCGGACCGAACACGATGCCGGTGGGGGCCGTCGGCAGTGAGTTGGGCTGAACCGGCGCCAATCCCAGCCAGTCGCCCAGCGGTGCGCCGCTGCTTCCGTCGAATACTTGGATCGTGTTGGCAATACCGCCGCTCGCGACGTAGACATCATTGACGCCGTCGGCATTGTAATCCGGACCGACAGCGATGCCTTGCGGCGCGTTGAGGCCGCTCGCCGGAACCACGAACTGCGGGGCCACCAGCCCCGGCTTGAACAGGGCGCCGGCCACGAAATGACCCGCCTGCAGCACACGGTCGTTTCCGAAGCTGCTGATGAACAACTGGCCGGTCGAGCTGAAGGCCAGCCCTTGGGCGTTCGACAGCGTCACGTCGCCCGCGGCCGGCACGAACTCGTCGAGGTACGCCCCAGTGGCGCCTACGTAACGGTTCACGTTGCTCGTCAATCCGCCCGCCACGTAGAGCATCAGGTCGGGACCGAACTCCAGGTAGGTCGGCTGGTCGAGCAACGTACCGGCCGCGACAAAGACGCTGTTGGAGATCGGCGGCGTGCCCGCCGGCTGGTTGATCGCGGCCCCGTTTGCACCGTTAAAGACCAACACTTGGTCCGTGTCGCCACTGGCCACATACAAGTCGCGAACGCCGTCGCCATTGACGTCCGGACCGAAACGCAGCCCCTGAGGATTGTCCAGCCCGGCTGTGGCGGCCGTCACCATGACGCCCAACGAAGCGCCCGCACCGGCGGGAGCCGCATCGAAGATCAGCACCGTATCGGTTCCGCTGGCGGAGACAAAAATATCGCCCAGGCCATCGGAGTTACGGTCCGGCCCGACCTCGACCCCAACTGGCCCCGTGACGCTACCGATTGCGGAGTTGAACAGCAAAGTCCCGGCAGCTCCATCGTAGACGTAAATCTGGTTCGTGTTGAAGCTGGCCACGAACAAGTCTTCCGTGCCGTCCGCGTTTACATCCTGCAGCGCCAAACCCGCCGGTCCGTCCATGCCGCCCAAGTTCGCCGTGATAAACGTAGTGGGGTTTTGACCGAACGAGTTGAATCGGACGACCGTGTCGGTGGTGAAGCTGCTGACATAGACATTGCCGCTGGCGTCGACGGCGACGCCGCCAGGCCCGTCGAGTATGGCGCCCGGCTGGGCGAACAGGTCGACGAAGAACTTGGAAACGCTAACGCTCGGGCCGGTGAGGCCGCCGAACAGCTCGCCCGGCAGATCGATTACGCGGTTGCCGTTCAGGTCCACGGCCAGCGCGCCGGACACGCTGTCGTAGACTGCAAAGTCGTCGCGCACGCCATCGGCGTCCCAGTCGCCCACGATCGCCTGAAGGCCCGTCGCGATCAGCCAGCCGCCGAACTGTTCGCCGGCGTCGATTCGGAAATCGCCGTCGAGGTCGATTGTCCAAGTGCCGGTCCCGCGATCGAATGTTCCGATGTTGTCGATGCCGTCGCCGTTCCAATCGCCGACGACAGGCGATTCGAGCCGGACATGCAGCGAGTCTCGCGGCCCAAACGCGGCGACCGCGCTGGCGCCTGTGTTGCCGGTGCCGGCCGCTTGATCGTCCGCCGTAAGCGCCACGCTGACCAACGCCCGCGCGGCCGCGGCGCCCGCCGACGAACTGCACGCATTCACCACCAGGTTCATGATGCAGTCGATGATGTCTTGGGCCGTGGTGGTTACCACCGGCGTGGCGTTCGTAGCCAGGTTGATGACCAGGCTGGTACCGGTCACCGCCATGGTCAGCGCCTGATTGGCCAGAAGCGGATCGACCAACTGAACCGTGAAATTCGGCCCGACCGGCGTGGACAACCTGGAGGTAAAGACCAGGTCGTTGTCGTCGCCGGCGATGCTGGTGGTGACTCGGGCGGTGCGGACGCCATAGACAATAGACATCTCATTCGCCTGCGCGGCCCGATCGCCGTTCAAGTCGAGCACCCACACGCCGGTGGCCGTGTTGAAGTCGCCGATTTCTTCGTCGCCTTCACCCTGCGTCGTGGTGGTCACCGCCACCGCAAGCGGCGCAGCAGCCGAAGCCGTCATCTGCGGCACGTTGGTGCGGGCAAACCCGGCGCGGAACGTGACGTCGTACGGGCCGCCGTCCGGGCCGGCGACGGATACGTTGCCGACGACGCCCATCAGCGCCTGCAGTCGCGTTTGCACGGTGGCGGCGCTGGCGTTGTCCGCAATGTCCGTCGTGGTCTCGCCATTGAACGTCAGCGTAAAGTTCTGAGTGCCGGTGTTGCCGCCCGTCAGTGTGACCCGCTGCACCTCGTTCGCCCGTGGCGCGTCCCAATTGCCCGTGATCGGGACCACGTCCGGCTGCAGACCAAAGGTGAACTGGTTTTCTTGCGGCGGCGTGACCACGCGGTTGCCCGTGAGGTCGAGCTGCCAGAGGTGCCCGGCGCCGTTCGTGACCGTCGGGGCGTTCCAGCTCCCCGGCCCTGCGTTTGTGCCCGATGGGACGTAAGTGGATTGATTGGTCAGGAAGTCGGCAGTCGGCGTGTACTGCAAGTACACCAAGGTCGAGTTCTGAGGCGTTGACGTGGCGAACCCCGGCAGGAACTCGGCGTCGGTCGCGAACAACGTGGGCTGCTGGTCCGCCAACGTTGCCGCCGCAAGGTCCTGGTTCGGATTCAGACCGGTCCCGTTGGGCCGGAACGCCAGGCCTTCGGGAAAGGCCACCTGGCAACTCGAACCCATGACGCTTACCTTGCCGGTCTGACGATCGATGAGATAGAACGAGCCGCCGACGCCGAACTGCCCGGTGACACTGCCTTCCTGAGTCGCCGCGTTGCCGTCGTTGACCGGACCCGTCTGGAAGTTTCGCGGATCGCCCGGCGCAAACGGCGCGGTCGGGGCGGGGAAAAGACGCTGCGGACCGCCCATGATCCCAAACAACTGGCCGGCCAACGGACCGGGGCCCGGATGGATTGCCAAACCACGGATGTCCAACTGGGCGTCGTGGAAGCTGCCGCCGCTGCCGCCCGAGAACGGCTGGTTCGTAAACGTGCCATTGAAGGGACCCGTGACGACGGCGCTATTGTTCACATCATCGAGCAGGAACCGCTGCGGACCGGGAGTCGCCGGAAACAGCGTGGCCGAATAGTACGCCACGTTGTCCACCGGCGGAGGGGCCGTGGCGTTGTTCGAACTGTCGAAGTCGCCAAGGAAGTTGTCGTTCAGCACGCCCGTGATCAACTCGGCATACAACAGGCGCCGGCCGCCCGCGAAGGTCGCCGCGTTCAGTGCGGCGAGTACTTGGGCGTTCGTGGCCGTGACGTTGGTTCCGTCGCTGCCCAATGCGACGTTGAGTGTCAGAAGCTCGTTGCAATTCGCCGTTACGGTCGTCTCGGTGCTGGCTGTATTCATCGAAAAGACAATGCGCATCGCATTGCCTTGAATTCCCGGGATGTTCTCCGAAGCGGTGATCCGGATCCGTGCACCGCCCGGCCCGGGCTGCCCGGCGCCGCCAGGAACGGCCGTGGTGTCCACGATGGCGCTGGCCTGCGACCGTTCCGACGGGTCTTCAAAGAACGCCAGCCCTTGGCCCGCAGCACCCGTGACTGGGTGGACGAGTTGGCCTGTGTTTTGGTCCAACACATAGAGCCGATGCGCGATCACATTGCCGGCGGCGTCGCTGTAAGCGGTGTCGGTGTTCGGCGTGCTGGTATCCGTGCCGCTCACGTAAATGCGGCCGGCGTCGGTGGCGGCGCTGCCGCCGCGGGTCGCGCCGACCGTGACCGTAAGCGGCGCCGTCGGCGTCGCCACAAGCTGAGGAACGTCTTGCGACGCAAGAGCACCCTGGAAGTCCACCGTGTACGGGCCGCCATTCGGGCCGGTTACCGACACGTTGCCCGCCCCGATCGTCGAAAGCCCCTCGAGCGCCGCTTGCACAGTCGCCGCCGACGCATTGTCGGCGATCGGGCCGGTGACCTGATTGATGAAGAACAGCGTGTAGGTGGCCGATCCCGTGGCGAAGGCGAGCGTGATCGTCTGACGCTCATTCTGCGCCAACACAAACGCCTGGTTGTTCAGCCCATCGGGCATGCGGGCCGAGCCCTGGACGATGACGTCTTGGGTCGCGCCCGGGATGTTCGTCGACTGGGCGTTTACCGGATTGACCCGCTGCGCCTGCACGGCGGTGTTGCCCGCCCCGGTCTGGCGGAACCCAAACAGCGGCTGAACCTCGGTCGCCACCGCGATGCCCGCCGGGTCCTGCCCGAACGGACTCAGGCTGGAGTGCTGCGTCGTCGAGGTCGTGTTCGTGTCCAGATCATTGACGATAAACGAGCCGTTCTCTTGGCCGAGCCGCACCGTGACGGTCGTGCCGTTGGTGTTGGCAATGTCGCTGGCGTTGGCCGTCACCAGGTCGAGATAGCCGTCGCCGTTCAGGTCGGCGGCGGCAATCGACGTCGGGCGGTTGTTGCGCGTGTAGGCCGGCACGGGCGTGGCCACAGCCCCGCCGCCCGCCGGGAAGGTGATGACCGCGCCCGGCGTCGTGCCGGTAAAACCGGTCCGGTTTGGCATCACCGCGACGTTGCACGACAACGAGGTGCAGGCGTCGAGGTTGTTCGGGTCGGGGTTGCCGAAGTTGGCCACGGCGACGTCGGGGAAACCGTCGCGGCCGAGCATGGTCGCGCCGGTGGTGCGGTCGATGGCAATAAAGTCGCCCAGCACCAGGTCGCGCGGGGCGACGCCGCCGGTCTGCCACGCCTGGAGGCCCGCAGGGTTCGTGTTCGGGTCGTCGCGCACGAACGACCGAGCGCCCTGGTTGCGCAGCACGCTGATGCTACCCGCCGAGTTGTCGGTCGGGTTCACATCGTGCGTGTTCAAAACCACGATGTCGCCCAGCCCGTCGCCGTTCATGTCGGCCACGGCGACCGCCATCGGCGCCACGCCCGCGGTCCAGCGCTGTTCGGTCCGCTCGAACCCGCCGCGCCCGGTGCCGTAGCGGATTGTCACGCCCGCCAAGTCGGTCGTCGCCGCGCTGACCGTCGACGTGGTCGCAAACGAGTCGCGACTGACGGCGATGAGGTCGAGGTTGCCGTCGTTGTCCAGGTCCGAAAGCGTCAGGTCCTGGACGTTCGATCCGACCAGGAACTCGCCGGCATCGTGCTCCCAGCGGCCGGGCACGCCAAACGCCGCGTCGGCGCCTTGAGTGGCGGGGGTCGAAGCGGCCGTCGTCGTCTCGCCCGGATCGTTGGTGCGGTTGCCGTCGCGATCGAACTGCAGAGTGCCGCCGCCGGTCAGGTTGGTCGGGCCGAACGCGCCGAGCGCGTCGCCGCCGCTCGTGCCACGCGCGACCGCGACATCGACCAGCCGCCGCGCCGCCTGAGCGCCTGCCGACGAATCGGTGAGCAGGAACTGGACCAACGCCGCCGCGGTCATGTTCACGCCGCCCGTTCGTGCCAGCGTGATCGTAATATCGTTGCCCGCGACCGCCACGCTGGCGGCGCCATCGGTCACCTGCGCGACGTACTGCACGCGCAGGTTATTGCCCGCCGTGCCCGGCTCGCGCGCCGTGAAGGTCACAAGGTCGTTGGCCGAACCGGTTGGGTCTGGGGTCAGCGTCGCCTTGGGCTGGAACGTGCCCAGATCGGCCGCTCGGTCGCCGTCGAAATCGCCGATGTACGGCAACTGAGCGGTGTTTTGGTTCACGTCGTACACCAGTACGACGAAGCGATACTCCGTGTCGGCGCTGCCGGCCACCTCGGCGACGCGCAGGAAGTACGTGCCCGATTGGCTCACCGACAAGACCGCGCCCGCAGCCTCGGCGTCGCCCGCCGCATTGTCCCCGGACGCCAGCACGGTCGTCCCGTCGGGACCGCGCAGCTCGATCGCCACGGTCGTGTTGCTTGCGTCGTCGTCCGGATTCTCATCGACGATGGCGACGATGCGGCTGCCGGCCAGCGCCTGGAACGAGAAGAAGTCGACGTCGCCGACGCCAACCGTTCCGCTTCCCTTCAGCTCGTCGCCGCTCAAGGCGGTCGCCGTGGCCGACGTGCCGTTGGGATCGACTTCAGCGGTGAACCCCAAACTGGACGTGACCGTGCTGTAGAGCTGATACGAACCGATTGCGGCGCCGACCGGTTCATCCACCTGGTAGAACACCTTGCCCGCCTGCGGCACCACCGCGCCGGCGACGACCGCCCGCGAACCCGGCCCGTCGTTGTCGTCGGCCTCGACCACCGTGGTTCCGTTGTTGGCGACCACGCTCAGCCGCGAGTCGGTGCTACTGGTGGAAAGCTGCGTGTCGACGTAGGCGAAGACAAGCTGTCCGGCGGTCGCTCCCGACGCGGCCCAGAAGTCGACGTCGGTGACCGTGAGCGCGCCTTGGCCGATCTGGCGGGTCGCGATCGGCGTCGCGGTCGCTGCGGTGTTGTTCGACGTGTTCTCGTTCACCAGGTTCGGCACGATGCGTTCCGTCAGGCTGTCGAACCGGCGGTTCTGATTGAGATCGACGTACCAGACGAAATCGTTTACGTCGCCGTCGCCGTTGACGTCTTCATCGAAGGTGAAACCATCGACAGTGAGGCTGGCGTCTCGCGAGCCGTCGCCGTCGTAGTCCTCGCTGCCGTACACCACGATCTGATCGGTGCCGTCGCTGCGCAGCGGTCCGGCCGCGCCGAACAGGTGGAAGTCGAGGTCGAAGTCGCCCGCGGCGGGCCGACCGAACCGCGGGCCGAACGGCTTGGCGTCCTCGCCCGGATCGACCTGGAAGTTGTCGTTCAGGTCGAAGTACCAGCGCCCCACACGCGGCTCGGGCGGCGGCAGCACTAGATCTTCGTGATAGACGGCCAGGTTCGCGCGGCCGTCGCCGTCGAAATCGGCCGGCATCGGGATGCCGCCCGCGCCGCCGAACACGATGTTGGTCTCGACCGAGACGTCGAGCCGGCGATTGCTATTGAGGTCGAGCGTCCACGCCCCGCGGCGGCGATCGTACGTGCCCAGATCGGTCGTGCCCTCGCCGTCCCAATCGCGCGCGACTGGCACGTTGCCCGCGGCGCCGATCAGAAACGGACCTTCGCGGAATCCCGGCGCGGCCGTCGTCGCCACCGTCGTGGCGGTTGGGTTCGCACTGTTCGCCTTAGCCACATCGGGCGCGTTGCCGTCGATGTCGAGGTACCACGTGCCGCTCGAGGGCAGGTACACGCCCGCATTCAGGTCGCCGTCGCCTTCCCAATCGCCCGTCGTTGGAATCGAGCGGAACCGGTCGAACGACAGGGTGACTTCGTCGTTGGTCCCGTTGGCGTTGAGGTCGATATTCCAATCGCCCAGGAACGGGCCGACCGTGCCACGCGGGGTGAACACGCCGACGTCGGTGACGCCGCCGCCGTTCCAATCGCCGACCACGCCAAGCTGCCCGGCGGCCATGCCGGTCCAGCCCGTTGGGTTTGTGTCGCCGGCGCTCGTGCCGTTGTCATTGGTGTCGAGGAAAAACTCATTCGACCCGGGCCGATAGACGCCAAAGACTGGGGTCGCAGCCGCGCCGAAATCGCCGACCACTGGCTGGTCGGCTGCGTTCGGAGCGCCGAAGTACGTCGTCTGCTCGGTGCCCGCTTGCAAGATGCGGTCGCCGTTCAGATCGCGACGCAGCGTGGCCGTCGTCGGATCGAACACGCCGATGTCGTCGTCGCGGTCGCGGGCTGCGGGGCCGACTGGATCCCAGTTGCCGACGATCGGCACTGCCGAGGCGGTCAGGCCCGCGCCGAAGTCAAACTGCTCGTTGCCCACGTCGGGTGTCGCACAGTTCACGTCCCTTCCGCAATCAAGCGTGCGGTCGCCGTCGAGGTCGATGAAGAAGTTGCCGGTCGACCGGTCGTACACGGCCAGATCGTCTCGGCCGTCGCCGTTCCAATCGCCGACCAGCGGCCGCCAATCGGCGGTCGTGCCGGTCGTGGGCCGGAACAGGATGCCGCGCTCGCCGCGCTCGATCGTGCGGTTGCCGTTGTAATCGACGGTCCACATGCCGACGTCGATCGCGCCGTCGCCGTCGGTGTCTTCGCCGTCATCGAGCACGTTGTTGTTGTTCAGGTCTTCGTCGCCGAAGACGCCGAGCTTATCGACGCCGTCGCCGTTCCAGTCGCCCACGACGGCCAGGTCGCCGGCGCCGCCGAAGAACACGCCGATCTCGCCCGAGTCGGTGTCAAGCACCAGGTTCTGATTGATGTCTTCGCCCGAATCGAGATAGAAGTCGCCGTTGCGGTCTTCGGTCAGGAACCGGTCGCCGTCGAGGTCGAGCGTCCAACTGGCCTCGGACGGGCTAAACGTGGCCAGGTCGTCGTCGCCGTCGCCGTCGAGGTCGCCGACCAGGGGCGTGCTGGCCGGCGCGTCGAAGAAGAACGATACGCTCGTCGCAGGCGGCTGAGCGAACAGCGGGCCGGAGCTGTCGGTGACCGAGATCGTCCATGTGCCGGTGACCGGGTTGAACGTACCGAGGTCGGTGGTGCTGTTCTGCAGGTATCCCTCGCCAAGGCCGGGCGGGTCTTCGCCGTTGCCGCGCAGCACCGAGACCGAGCTGTCGAGGTACTGGTTCGCGGCGGCGTCGATGCGCGCGTCGCTCTGGGTCGGATCTTCCAGCGCTGAGGGAATGTTGGTGTCGGTCTGGCGCGTGAAGGTGCGCAGCTCGATCGTGTACTGGCCCGTGCCGCTCGATGCGCCTTCGGAGACGTCGTCGAAGCCCGTGGCCCGGCCCGACGAGTTCGGCAGGTTCACGGCGTAGCCGCCGTCGCGGAGCGGCACGATGCTGAGCGGCGTATCGGGCGTGCCGTTCAGGCCGCGCATGTTGTCGGCGTCGTAGTTGATCGGCGACACGGCGATCATGTACTGGTTGCCCTGGCACGTGCTGGCCGGCAAGGTGATCGGGCCGATCAGCGGATCTTCGTTGCGCCGGAACGTGGGGTCATTGCCGTAGTACGGCTCGAGATCGTGCAGGCCGAGCGACTGCGTCGTGGTGCCGGCGTTCGACACGCGGTCTTGGGGCGTACCGCCGACCCGGTTGTCGGTGTCGTCGTACGCGATCACCTCAGGCTCGCACGTGGTGGTGACCCGCTGAAACCGGAACAGCGTGAGTTGTGCGTCGAGCGTGTCCGAGGCGCCGATGTAGTCGAGATCGACCCAGATGGTCGAACCGGGATCGGCCGTGAACATGTACCAATCGACGTCGCGCTGGCCGCCGGTGAGGGCGTCGACGTGGCCCGCGGGGCGCGCGTCACTGCCGTCAATCCAGCCCGAGACGGTGATGGCCGGGTTATAGCTGCGGCCGCCGACCTGGATCGTGGTCTGGTGCGAGACGTTGTTGCCCGTGAGCGCGAAATCGCCGGTGTTCACGAACCCGAGGTTGCCGACGATCGGCAGGCCGCCGGTGGTCGTGTTCTGGGGGTTTACCTCCTGCAGAAGCTGATCGACCCCCTGGCCTGTCGGTCCTTCGGGGTCGACGAAGTCGGCGGCGAACGGAGTGTGACGCGGAATGCTGCTGGCCGTGACCGCGTTGGTAGCAAACCGGAACTCGGCGTGATCCACAATCGATCCGCCCTTGACGGCCGAGAACTCGTCGGGCAAGTCGTCTGAGTTGTATTCGAACGTAATGGTGTTCCAGTCGGCGGGGGCGCCGGTTGTCGGGCCAACGGTGACTCCGATGTCCATCACGTCGCCGACGGTGAACGGGCGATCGTCGCCGCGGCCGATTTCGCCGGGATCGTCGATCACGCCGTTGGGCAGGCCGGTGCTGATGTCCGGGTCGTCGACGCCGAGCGTGCCGGGCGCCCGGTCGGGGCCGATGTCGAAGCCGCTGACCTCGGCCAGGTCGTCGGTGGTCGACGTGAACAGCACGGGGTTCGGGTCGCGCGGCGGAACCGCCTCGGGGTCGGCGCCGGCGCCGACGATGTGCATGCTCGACGCGACGCCAGCCGTCCGGCCGGTCGAACTGCCCAGCACCGTGATGTCGACCGTCCGATCGAGTTTGACGACTACGCCAGGGCCGACCGCCAGGTTGACGGGCACCGGCCTATCGATCGGATTGGCAAACCCGATCTGAATGTCGCGGCGCAGCACGTGAGTGATGTCGTCGTCGTCCCACAGGCCAAAGACTGAGAGCGAGCCGTCGTTGACCGAGCGGATCGAGCCGTTGGCCGCGGCGCCGGTGTGTTGGCCGCGAATGTCAAGGCCGTCGATCACGTTGCGGAACAACGAATTGCCGACGATTTCGGGTTCGACTAGGGCCTCGTAGGTGTTGCCTGGCTCGTAGCTGTCGGTGTCGAGCGTGTTTGGATCGACCGAGACGGCGGCGCCGATGTTGCGGTCGACTCGTTCGGGGTGGTTGGGGAAGTCAACGAACCCGGCGGTGCGGGTGTCGTGGATCATGTTGCCGGTCAGGTTGATATCGCCGGTCTCGACCCACACGGCGGCGCCCGACGCGTGGTGCAGCTCACTGTTGCGGATGTTGACGAACGTAGGCCGCGACGGCGTCGCGGTCGGCGCGCCCAGCACCTCGATCATGTTGAATGCCCGCGACTCGCCGGCAAACGGCACGCTGCCGCCGCCGAACGCGATCGTGGCGCTCAACAGGTCGCCGCGCGTATTCGCGTTATAGCGGATGCCGCCCCACTCCTCGTACGCTGCGCCGCCCAGCGACTGCAGGCTCTTGTTGCCGTCGTTGCTCTGATCGACCTGACGCTCGCCCAGGTGGTTGGGGCCGACGCCGGTGCGGTCGTCCTTGAGCGAACTGATCACCACCGGACTCTGCGGCGTCCCCAGCGCGTCGAAGAACGTGCCGTCGCGCACGTCGATCATCGACCCGAACAGTTCGAGATTGACGCCCGGCATCAGGGTGACGCCGCCCGTTGCAATGAACAGGTTGTCTGTGAGCACGTGCGTGATCGTGTTGTCGTCGAGCCGCATCTCGCGGTTCAGCGTGCGCAACGAGTTGGTACTGGGATCGATGCCGACGCGAATGAACATGCCGTTGATCGACGTGCGGCCGATCTGGTTGGCGCGGACGTCGGGCCCGCTGTTCGGCACGCCGGTCGGCCCGGTCGCGCTGAGCGACGCGAGGTCGGCCGAAATCGCCGGCTCGGACGAATCGACGATCAGGTTCGAGACGATGGTGGGCGTCGAGCCGATCGTGCCGGTCGTGTCGCCCTCCAGGTGGATCGGGCTGAATCGCTGCCGGTTGGACACGCTGGACGGCGCGTCGAACCCGCCCGCATAGCGCAGTTGCGTGAACTCGACGCGCGAGTTCAGGCTGTCGCTATTCGCGCGAAAAACGACGCCAGCCCACTCGCCCGCTTGCGGGCGGGTGTTTTCGCCGTCGCCGTTGGTGTCGCCGCCGTGGAAGTCGTCGGTCAGCGACGTGAACACCACCGGATCGTTGAACTCGCCCTGGGTGATCAGGATGCCGCCGTCGGCCACTTCGATCTTGCGCTCGCGCAGTTTCACGATCACGCCGCGCTCGAAGACCACCCGCATCTGCCGCTCGATGCGCAGCGTCCGATTGTCGGGATCGGCTGCGGCCAAGTCGATGACGTACGGCTGGTCCGCGGTGTTCGACCGCACAAAAACGGTGCTGCCGGCCACAGAGCGAGTGATCGCCTCTTGCACCGAATCGAACGGGTTCGAGGCGGTGCCGGGCGTGGGCGTCGCGCCGGGGGCGTCGCTCTGCGTGTCGGTGAGGTCGACAAACACGAGGCCCGCGGTGGTCGGGTCGACCGGATCGGGCGGCGGCACCACCACCTTGAAGTAATAGGCGTCACGAGTCGTCGGCGTGTCGTCGAGCAGGTCGTCGTTGCGATCGACGAAGGCAAAGTTGGTGTCGAGGATCGCCCCGGCCGATCCGTCGTCGTCCGGGTCGTTCTGCGGGATCAGCCTTTTACCGTTGTCGGCGAGGATCTCGGTCTCGAGCGCCAGCCGGTAGTTGCCTGGGTTCAGCGGCGCCTGATGCCCGGTGGTCGAATCGGCTTCGATGTAGAGCGTGACGGTCGGAACCAGCGGCCCGTTCGCCCCAAACAACGGCGTGGCCGGGTTGTACACCGGCGTCACCTTGAACTGCCGGTCGTCGGTGGTGCCCAGAATGCCGTCGCCGACGAAGTTATTGAGCAGCGTAAAGACGTCGCCCGCTGTACTGGTCACCGTGCCGAACTCATCGGTGGCCAGGTTCACCGTGATGTCGGTGGTGCCGCTGGCAACGTTCTCGAACACGTCCACGGTGAGCGGCGCGTCCAGGCCGTCTGCGACATAACGAACCCGAATCTTGCCGCTGGCGGTCGCCGGATCCGACGCGATGAACTTGAGGTCGCTGTTGCCGCCAAAGCCGGTGGTGAGCGTTTGGCGACCTCCGAGCGCGCCGTCAGCCACGTTCAGCGATGTGAAAGCCATGGCGGGCAGCGGCCCGACTCCCGTGCTGCCCGGCGCCAGTTCCACGCGCACGTGGTACAGTCCGTCGCCGCCGGTCGCGCGCAAGTCGTAGTTGCGCGGATCTTCGGCAAACACCGGATCGAGCGGCTTGTCGAATTGGATCACCAGGTGCCTGACCGGGCTGGCCAGTCCGTTCACCGGCTCGAAGTTCTGCTGAAAATTGGTCTGGTCGTAGACCGTGCCCGGCGTAAGCGGGTCCTCGCCGGGGACCATGATGTTGACTACTTGCGGCCCAGTCACAGCCGGGGGAGTGCCGATCGAGAACGTCTGGAAGAAGATCGATTGCTCGCCGACCGACGAGTCGGTCCACACGGCGTAGCCGGTCGCCCCGAACGCGGCCAGGCCGATGCGGTCGCCGAAGTTGGCGTTGGCCACGAACTGGCCGGTGTCGGGATCGAACGAGGCGGCCGTCAGCACGGCGTCGGCCGCGAACATCGCGCCGCCGTCGGTGCTCGATCGCTGGAACACTTCGAGGTCGTGGTTGCCGGCGTCATTGCGCGTGTCGTACCAGACGACGCCAATGTTGCCGACCTCGTCGACGGCCATCTGCGGCATCGTCTGGTTCTTGCCCGCCGCGTCGCTGTTCAGCTTCACGGGCGCGCCCCAGGTCGTGCCCGCCGCAAAGCTGGCGTCGGCGACCGTGGCCGCGTCGAGCGACCGCACGAAGTACACGTCGCCGCCTTCCTGGCCGGTGCCGATCTGATCGGGGTCGTCGGCGACGGCGAGGTACAGATTCGCCAGCGACGTAGTGGGATCGAGCCCCACTTCGATGTCCGGAAACGCATTGGTACGGAAGTTCCCGCTCGGCAGCGGGCTGCCGATGGTGGCGACCGCCGCACCCGCGCCAAACGGCGTGGTCGCCGCGGTCCAGGTGCGACCCGCGTCGCGCGACCGGTGTACGTTGATCTGTCCGCCCGCGTTGTACGCCACGAACAAATCGCCGTTGGGCGCGATGGCTAAGCGGGCGCCGTTGACGTTCGTCGTGCCGACGGACGCGGTGCCGGCCCCGGCGCCGGCCACCCCTTGCGTGATCACCAGCGGTGGGGTGCTCCAGGTAACGCCCCCGTCGGCCGAGCTGGAGAACATGATGTCGCCGCCGCCCGTGGAATGATACCGCGTCCACACCACGTAAACCCGATTGCGGAACGGACTGGTCGGCGTGCGGTCGGTGATCGAAAACGGCCCGGTCTCGAAGTTCACGTCGCCGGAGCCGCTGAAGGTGTTTGTGAACACCGCCACGGCCGGCTTGCTGCCGGTCGCGGTGCTGGTCGTGTTGTTCACACCCCACGTCGCGCCCGAATCATCACTGCGGCTCACGAAGATGCCGTTTGATCGCTGGAACGACTTGACGTCGATTTGGTTCGGCTCGACCCGGAACGCGAGCGGGTCGTTGGGGTCAGGCTCCAGTCCGCTCGATGCGTAGTACAGCCGGCCCAGCGAGTCGAACGATACGCTCGGATCATCGCCCGTTGTATCGGCCAGCGTACCGAGCGCGGGCAACGGCACGCCGGTGTGGTACCAGGTGTTGCCCAAATCATTGGAATACGAAACGCCGTTTTGGTTGGTCTCGGAACGATCATTGTAAGCCGCCACGACATAGCTGGCGTCGAGCGGATGTACGACGACCTGCGGCTCGTTCTGAGCGGCGAAGTTCGGATAGATTCCGCCGCTGCCCGGGACGGTGACCGACGGCGGCGGCGACGGCTGCAACGCCTGAAGCATGGCGTACAGATTCAGTCGTCCACCGGTCGCGGTCAGACCAGACAGCCCAGCGACCGGGTCGACCGTGTTCAGCATCGCGCTGCGCACTTGAGTGTGCGTCGCGGTCGGATTGATCGCGAATCCCAGCGCCGCCGCACCCGCCACGATCGGCGACGCGAACGACGTTCCATCCAACGACCGGAAGCCCGACGGGTCGCCGAGCGCGCCGCTGGTTGGCACCGTACTGAGGATGTCCTCGCCCGGCGCGCCCAAGTCGACCGAGTTGGCGCCGAAGCTGGAGAAACTCGCCTTCGCGTCGTTGTGCGTCGTGGCGGCGACCGAAATAATGTTCGGCGCTGAGTAGCTCGCGGGGTAGGTGGGCACGACGTCGATGTTCGAGTTTGAGTTGCCCGCCGCCGCGGCCAACAAGATGCCGGCGGCATCGGCGGCATTGATCGCATCCAGTTGCGCCTGCGAGAACGGCAGGTTGAGGCTCGCGTTCATCACCCGCACGTTGATGCCACGGTTCGTTCGCAGGTCCGTGATGTAGTTGATGCCCGCCGTCGTGGCGGTGATCGACGGACCCGCGGCATTGCCCACCTTGACCGCGATGATGTCGGTCGTCCAGTTGACGCCCGCTACGCCGACTCCGTTGTTCCCCACCGCACCGACGTCGCCGGCCACGTGAGTACCGTGCCCCAGCGGGTCGCTCGGATCGTTGTCGTTGCTGAAGAAGTCAAAGCCGTTGATGTCGTCGATCAGGCCGTTGCCGTCGTCGTCCACCCCGTTGCCTGCAACCTCGCCCGGATTCACCCAGATGTTGGCGGCAAGATCGGGATGAGTCAGGTCAACGCCCGAGTCGAGCACCGCAACTACGACGCTCGCCGAACCGGTCGTCAGGTCCCATGCCTCCACGGCATCGATGTCGGCGTCCACCGTACCGCCCGTCTGGCCTGTGTTGTTCATCGCCCACTGCTGGCCAAACAGCGAATCATTCGGGACCGCGAGCCACGTGCCGACGAAGTTCGGCTCGATGTACGCCAGATCGGCGGCGCTGTTCAACAGGGCGGCCATCGCCGAGGGACTCGAAGACGGCGATTGGATTGCGAACAGGCCCGGCGAGTTCAGGTAGTCGCCCAGCGTCGCATTCGGCGCCAGCGTGGCAAGCCGCTGGCTGGCCTGCACTCGTTGCTGGTCGGGCGTCAATCCCGAGTCGAGCCGGAAACGAACCAACCATTCGTCCGGAACGAAGTCCGACTGCTGGTTGTCCCAGATCATCGTGTCTTGGTCCAACACGGTGGCCGTCTGCAGTCGATCTAGGGCCGCAGTCTTGATCGGGTCGCTCGACAGCAGCACACGCTCTTCGAGTCGCTCCAGCGCGAACTTGTGCGGCTTCGCCAGACGCCGCTCTTCGTGGTCGCTCGACCCCGTGCGCCGCCGGCGCGTGCCGCCGGTTCCCGGACTCGCGCTGCGGCGCTCGGCCATCCTCGTTTCGCCGTGCCCGCGCGATCTCGACCGTTTGTGTTCTTGTCCCGCGCTCCGCGACAGCAGTCTTCTGAACCACTTCATGAGCTTACCTCGGTGACGTCTTCTTCCCCTCGAACTGAACCCGGTCACGCATCCCCGCCTTGCGACCATGCACGACAGGCCGCGTCGGGACGACTTAGTACCGCTCCACACTGAATAGGGTCTGAAGTCGGCTTCGGTCGTTTAACCCGCAGCCGCAGGCGAGGCATGGCTGGCGTTGGTTGTGCCTCGCCTGCGGCTGCGGGTTAAACGAATTCAAACCCCTTTCAGTGTGGAGCGCAACACACCCCCAAGCACTCCCTGTACAGGCGCACAAAACTACTCATGATTCCCCAAACTCTGCGTGGGTGGTTGTCGATGGTCGTGCGGGAACGACGCCCTGCGTGCGCGCCGCGGCGTGGATTGCCTAACCCGCAAGATGGTGATGTGTGCCCCGAAGGGAACCACCGGCCACCAATGAGGGTGCCACACCCGCCGACAGCGGCGACCCCGTGAGCTATCGCTTTCGGGCGGAATGCGACCGAACACCAAATACTGTGTGGATCGCGCAGGAATGAAGGCCGTCGGTCGCCAAGCCCCTCGCCAGCAGACCGAAATCCCGCGCCACCACTCGCCCCCTCGGTCCGGGTCTAGAGACCCGTTAAAACTACTCCTTGTTACCCGCCGCAACCGTGGAATTCAACAAAAAACTTTCGGAGGGCTTGTCTGGCTGCTAAGCCTGTGCCGCCCCCGAGCGAAAACTGGGCTGGCAATGCCCGACACAACTTGTTCTCAGATTCCAATTCGATACAGGTCAAATCGACCCTCGCGATTCGACACAAACGTTACCCAACGCCCGTCGGGCGCCCACGCGGGGTCCTTGTCCAGCCCCGCGTGGCGAGTCAGGTTCACGAGCCCGCTGCCGTCGGGGCGCACCAAGTACACCTCGTAATCCCCGTCGCGAGTCGTTGTGAACGCGATGTGACGCCCGTCGGGCGACCATTTCGGCGCGTAGTCCAACGCCGGGTGATCGGTCAGTCGCCGCACGTCCGATCCGTCGGCCCCCATCGCACAAATCTCCATGTTGCCGAACCGCACCGAACAAAACGCGAGCTGTTTGCCGTCGGGCGACCAGGTCGGGTGCGAGTCGGCGCCGGGCGACGTCGTGATGCGCCGCAGGTTCGACCCATCGGCGTCACACAGGTATATCTCCTGGTTGCCGGCGCGGGTTGTCGTAAATGCGATGGTCTTGCCGTCGGGCGACCACGCCGGGTGCTCGTCTTGGTTCGGTCGGTTCGCCGGCGCGACCAGTTGCTTCGCTTCCGAACCATCCGCGTTCATGACGTAGAGGCGAAGCTGTCCGTCGGTCCCCGACAACGAGTCCTGCACAAACACGATACGCCCGCCGTCGGGCGACCACACCGGCTCGTATTCCGGATTATCATCGAGCGGCGTCACATGTTTCCATTCCGCAACATCCAACGACCGCTGAACCAGTCCAACCTTGCCCTTGAGGTAGATCGTACAAACGAGCAACTTGCCGTCGGGCGACCAGGCTGGATGCTGTTTCAGGTTGCCGTCGGTGGTCAAGCGTTGAACGGTCGAGTCTTGGGCGGGACGCGCGGCTGACGCGGCGTCTTGTCCGCACGCCAACCAAACCACAACCACGAATGGCACGAATAACACGAATGCGAAGATCGCCGGCGGTTGCTCAAGCAAGTGCCACGCAGATCGACCTCGTGGTTCCCGCCTGTTTGCCTGCGTCCTGTTTTTCATTCGTGTGATTCGTGTGATTCGTGGTTGTCTCTTCGCGGATCAACTGAGCTCAAAACAGCTCCCGAATCACCTCGCCCTCGGGCTGCACCTGAAACTGCTGTAGCCCGGCGACCGATACTCCGCAGCGGTCGAGCACCGTGGCGGCCAGGTCGGCCGGTGTGAGCGGTCGTTCGCGCGGGTGCTCGCCGAGTGCGTCGCTCGAACCGACTACGCGGCCGCCGACCACGCCGCCGCCCGCCATCACGGCCGAGTAGCACTTCTCCCAATGATCGCGACCTGCGTGCGGATTGATCTTCGGCGTGCGCCCGAACTCGCCGACCGCCAGCACCAACGTACTGGCCAGCAGGCCGCGCGCGTCGAGATCCTCCAGAAACGCACTGAGCGTCTGGTCGAGCATCCACAGATGCCGGTCTTGCAGCACCTCGAAGTTACGATAGTGCATGTCCCAGCCGCCGTCGCCGGCATCCTCTTCGGCCTCGACGTGCGCGCTCCAGTTCACTTGCACGAACGGCACGGCCGCCTCAACCAGCCGCCGCGCGAGCAGACACGATTGCCCAAACCGAAACCGGCCGTAACGATCGCGCACCGCGTCGGACTCGCCGGCCAGGTCAAATGTCTTCTTCGCCGGGCCGGCCATGAGCAGCGAGAACGCCTGATCGTAGAAGCCGTCGAGCGATTGGATCGGTCGGCGCGCCTCGATGCGCTGGTCGGCCTGATCGAGCGACCGCAGCAGTCCGCGGCGATCATCGAGCCGGGCCACGGGCACATCCTCGGCCAGTGCGATCGCCGGGGCCTTCGCGCCCTGGTCGACGTCGTACTCCAGCCGAAACGGATCGTAGACCGCGCCGAGCTTTCCGCCCCCCTCGCCGGCAATCGGCTTCTTGCCCTGGTGCAACCGCCCGCCCACGACGATGAAACGCGGCAACATCGTCGTCACGTTCGACGACGCGCGAAATCGCGAGACGATCGAACCGGTACACGGCCGCGCGCTGCCGACCGCGGTCATGCCGCCCAGGTTGATCGATCCGGCGATCGAGCCGGTCAGGCCGATCGTGCCGGCGACTCCGTGATCGTTCGATGCGCAGTGCAGCGAACGCAGGATCGAATACTTGTCGGTGAGCTTCGCGAGTCGTGGCAACAACTCGCAGATGTGAATGCCGCTGACACGGGTGCGCGTGAGCGTGAACGGGCCGCGATATTCGTCGGGCGCGGCGGGCTTCATGTCGAACGTGTCGAGGTGACTCGGCCCGCCCCACAGCCAGACCAGCACCACCGACCGCACCGGCGAGTCGGCGGCGCCGCCGATCGCCCGCAGTCGCAACAGGTCGGCCCAAGTCAGACCCAACGCGCCGAGCGACCCCGCCTGCAAGAACTCGCGACGGGTCACGCCTTGGCAATTGCGTTGGCTTTCGCGGCCGATGCGGAGCAAGGGGCTGGCCCTCCCACAAAACGCTCCGCCAGTCTAACGCCCCGCAATCGTGGCGACTAGCGCAGGATTGGCAGCCCGTCTCGAACGATCTCCGATGCACTCGACCCGTCGGATGCACTCTGCGGCACGGGCGCCGGCGGGTGGCCCGGCCCAACGCAGAGCAGGTCTTCGACGAGCGACCGAAGCCGGGCCACTTCGTGACGCAGTTGTTCGATCTCGTCGGCAACCGGCCGCGGCGCCGGCGGAACACCGGCGGTGAAGTCCGTCTGTTGCAGCTCATCGAGTTCGCGATCGGGGGTCGGCTGTACACGGCCGATCGGCCGCGCCACGTGCGGCGCAATCGTCGCTGTCGCGCCGCGAGCGCCGGCGACTGGTCGCTGCCACGGCGCCCCGGACCTCACGGACGCATGGGGGTCTGACCCGGTCGCCGCGCTGGTCGCCGCGGGCTTCGTCGCCGCGTCGCCGCGCAGCATCGCCATCTCCGATTGCAACGCCGCGAGCCGCATGGCGTGCAACTCCTGCATGTGCTCGCGACGCAACTCAGCCAACTCGCGCTCATGGTCGATCGCCTGGCGATGGTGTGCTTCGAGCAGTCTGCGTTCGAACTCCCACGACTCTTCCTTGGCCCTGACCAATTCGGCGGCATGCTCGGCCCGCACCCGGGCGAGTTCCTCGGTGTGCCGCGCGGTCAGCTTGGCCACGGCCGACTCGGCGGCCCACTTGATCTCGAGCTTCTCTCGCTCGTGGTTGAGCCGAGCGTCCATCATCTCTTCGAGGTACTGCGCCTGTGCGTGCAGCACGTTTTCCATGAACACGACCGTTTCTTCTTCGGGTCCTTCCTCTATGGTCCCTTCGGACTCGACCAACTCGAGCTGCACCTGTCGAATACACTCCGGGCAAGGCACATGCACCGACCCAGGCTGATCGTGCCGCCCCGATTCGCCTCGGAGCACGAGCGACCGAGGGCAATCGATCCCAGTCGCCTGGGCCGACTTGCAGCATTCTCGTTCGCACGATCGAGACGGCTCGACGGGGTCGCCGACCTCGATCTCGAACTCAAACGGCAGGAACAGCGACGCCAGTTTGCTCCCGTGTTTCAGCAGTCCGGCCAATCCGCCGGACGGCTTGCACTCAGGACAATCCTTCGTGGCATCCTGCTCCAGCGATGCGGGCACGACATCGAGGATCACCGCAGGAGTGGGCTGCGAACCTGGTTTGACCACGTCGGAATCGCGAAGGCCTCCCGACGCCGAAGCCTCGTGATCGGCGGCCTCTTGAGCACTGACGGCAGGCGCCAGGCCGACGGTCGCGACGAGTGCGGAAATCCACAGGACGAAACGAATGGCCATGATCAGACCTCCTTGCGTGAAAAAGGGTCTTGAATGGGGCGGCTGTCGTACCCGAATCCGCGATTACGCTCAAGCCCGACTGGCTCGCGAGGCTGGTGGGCTGGCGCGTCGAGGACTCGGCCCACCCGACGGACCACCGACGGCCTAGGTCACGGGCGCGGCGGAGGCGGGATGCGAATTGATCGGTGGGCGGTCGAGTTCTTCGCCGGCGAGCACGCGATCGACTTCGGCGGCGCTGAGCGATTCGTACTTGAGCAGAGCGGCCGCCAGCTTGTGCATGTCGTCGGTGTGCTCGCGAATCAGTCGCTCAGTTTCCAGGCAGGCGGTATCGACGAGCTTCTTCACCTCGACGTCGATAATCTGTGCGGTGGCCTCGCTATGCTCGCGCGGCTGCACCACCTCGCCGCCCAGAAAGACGTGTTGCTCGCGGCTCGTGTAGCGGATCGGGCCGATCGTGTCGCTCATGCCGAACTCGCAGACCATGCGCCGAGCGATCTCGGTGGCATGTTGAATGTCGCCCGATGCACCGGTCGAGAAGTCGTCGAAGAAGAGCTTCTCGGCGATCTGGCCGCCCAGTGCCACCTTGATGCGTCCGAACAGTCGCCGCCGCGTGTAGGTGTATTGGTCCTTCTCGGG
The DNA here is from genome assembly GCA_036758585.1 of Planctomycetia bacterium. Lineage (GTDB taxonomy): Bacteria > Planctomycetota > Planctomycetia > JALXBF01 > JBGPMX01 > DAIOWH01. The sequence continues at coordinate 4,228 of DAIOWH010000003.1, read as the reverse complement.
CAGCCACATGGTCGCGCCCAGCGACATGCCGCGTGGGATGATCGTGACCTTGTGCAACGGCTCGACTTCGGGGCAGAGCCGATTGACGATCGCGTGGCCGGCTTCGTGGTAGGCGGTGACGCGGCGGTCGTGCTCGTCCATGACTCGGCTGCGCTTCTGGCGTCCCCAGCGTATCTTGTCGCGGGACTCTTCGAGGTCCTCCATCTCGATCGCCGCCTTGTCGGCCAGGGTCGCTCGGATCGCGGCCTCGTTGATGATCGCGGCCAGGTCGGCGCCGCTGAACGTCGGGGTCGCGCGGGCCAGCACTTCGAGATCGACGTCCGGAGCCATCTTCACCGCGCGGGCGTGGACCTTGAGTATCTCGACGCGCCCCTTCACGTCGGGCAGGTCGATGACGATCTCGCGGTCGAACCGGCCGGGTCGCAACAGCGCGGGGTCGAGCACGTCGGGCCGGTTCGTCGACGCGATCACGATCACTTGCTCGTTCGTGTCGAACCCATCCATCTCGACCAGGATGGCGTTGAGCGTCTGCTCGCGTTCATCGTGACCGCCGCCGAGTCCGCTGCCGCGCCGGCGCCCGACCGCGTCGATCTCATCCAGAAAGATGATGCACGGGCTCGATTCCTTCGCCTGCTTGAACAGGTCGCGTACGCGGCTGGCGCCGACGCCCACGAACATCTCGACGAAGTCGCTACCGCAGATCGAAAAGAACGGCACACCGGCCTCGCCGGCGATCGCCTTGGCCATCAGCGTCTTGCCGGTGCCCGGCGCGCCGACCAGCATGATGCCGCGTGGAATGCGGCCGCCGAGCCGGTGGAACCGTTCCGGGTTCTTCAGGAACTCGATGACTTCACGCACTTCCTCCTTGGCTTCGTTGATGCCCGCCACGTCGTCGAACGTGATGCACGTCTGTTCGCGATTGGCCAGCCGCGCCCGCATCTTGCCGAAACTCAGCACGCCGCCCGCGCCGCCCGGCCCGCGAAACTGGCGAATGAAAAAGAACCAAACCAGCCCGAACAGCACCACCCACGGCGCGACCAGATACAGCACGTTCAGCAGCACCTGATTCGAGCTGTCGTACTCGAAGCCCGGTATCTTGCTGAGTTTGCTCAGGAGTTGTTCTTGGCTGATCGCGTTCGGGGGCAGCTTGACGGCAAATTGAGGTCGGCCCTCGGGCGGCTTACCGTCGACCGCCGGGCTGGTCCAGAGATAGAGTTTCTCTTCCTCGACCTTGGCCCGCGTAAACTCAGCGAAGCCACCCTTGCCGTCGTTGAGCGTCTCGTCCCAACGGCCGTACAGATCGTTGATCGTCAGCAGCTTCGGGCCGCCCTCGTTGATCTGTTGCACGAACTTGGCCAGACCGATGCCGACCAGCGCCAGCAGGAGCCAACCGATAAGTGGCCGGGATAGTTGCGGGCCGCGTTTGGGACGAGGTGCGGTGGGTTTGGAATTGTGCGGGGAATCCGTCATCCGCTACTCACTTGTGGGCAGTCTCAACGTCGCCTCAGCTTAGTACTGTGCCACATTGAAAAGGGTCTGAAATCGGCTTCGGTCGTTTAACCCGCAGCCGCAGGCGAGGCATGGCTGGCGTTTGTTGTGCCTCGCCTGCGGCTGCGGGTTAAACGAACCCCTTTCAATGTGGAGCAGTACTTAGCCGCAGGAGTTTACCAAGGTTCTTCCATCATGGCTACTACTTGGACCGCCAACTTGTCGACGGTTTCCTTGATCGCGGTGGCCGTGGTCTGGCCGAGTTCGGGGGCATACTGCGAGTCGCCGCGCACCAGGAACGGCACGCCCGGCGCCTGGCCGCTGGCGAGCAGTTCGCCGGTGCGGTTGTCGCGCCATTCGACCTCGATCGTCAGCGCAGTCTCCAGTTCGCGAGGCTCGTCTTCGGGCGTCTGGATGAGCACGCGCTTACGCACAGTCTTGATCTCGCCGCGCAGCGTCGTGTCGGCGTTTTCGCTGCGTACGACTTTGTACGGCGTCTTCTGTTCGAGTTCCTTGATCACCGCCTCGGTCAGTTGCATTTCGACGCCGCGGCGGAAGACTCGGGTCTCGAACATCGGAACGTACACAGTCTGGATGTCGCACGGGTGCATGGGCCGCGTCGAATAGCCGCAGCCGGCCAGCGCGCCGGCCACCGTCGCCTTGAGCCAGGTTCGTCGGTTCACGTTACTGGTTCCTTTCGCCGAATCGATCGGCCAGCCGATCGCGCCAGGATTTTCGCTCGCTGTCGGTCGCGGGTCCGTCGGCGGCCGGCGTCGCGGGTTGGCCCGCGTCGGCCGAGTCCAACGCAGCGAGTCGCTCGGCGGCCCGCTCCGACCACTTGGTACCCGCGAAGTTCTTCATCACGAGTTGATAGTAAACTCGCGCTGAGTTCGGCTTGCCGACGCGCTCGTACCACGCGGCAACCTCGAACTGCGCCTTGGCCCGTTCGTGGCGGATGGCGTCGAGCTTGTGGTAGACCTGCTGCCGATCGGCTTCGAGTTCGTCGGGAAACTGCGTGAGGCCGGCCTGCAGAATGCGTCCCGCTTCTTCGAGCTTGCGGCCCTCGTAAGCCGGACCTTTGTAAGATTGGATTTTCGACTCGGCCGCCAGCAAGTGCGCCCGCGCCTGGTGCTCGCTGCGCGGATAGGTTTCGAGCAGCCGCTGCGAGAGCTGCTCGGCCGTGCGGTAGTCGCCGGTGCTGAAGTGGTAGCCCGCGGCCATCATCAGCGCATCGTCGGCCAGCGGCCCATTCGGGTCGCGGTCGCGCACGTAATCGAGCGCCTGGACGGCATGGCCATCGATGTCGAAGATCGGCTTGCGGCGGGGTTGCAGGTTGATGAATCGACCTGGGAACGCGCCCGGCTCGCCGCGGCGCACGTCGTAACGCGCGTCTTCGAGCCATGAGTCGGCGATGGCGAAGAGCCGCTGCATAGCCACGGACACGTGCTTGCTGCCCGGATAGGTCTTGGTGAACTCCTGATACGAATCGCGGGCGCTGGCGTAGAGGCCAAGCTGGTACTGCGACTCGGCGCGCATGAACAGCGCTCGATCGTGAACCGCCGCGACGTCCTTATGCTTGTCGGCGACCTCCTCGAACGCCTCGGCCGCGCGGGCGTAGTCCTCGGCGCGATAGAGCGACTCGGCGATGTGCAAGTCGCCCGCCGCAGTCCCCGCTGCGGGCGTGTCGGGCTTCTCCCACTCGCCCGCCTGCAAGACGAGCGTCTCATAGTCGCCCGAATCGTCGGCCGCCCGAGCCAACACCTCGGGGTCCGACAACAGCGACCGATGATGACAACCTGTGGCCGACATGACGCCCAGCCCGATGGCGGCGGCGGCCAGCCACGGGTGAGGCCCGCGATGCGCTCTGTTCCGGTTCACTACGGGGAGTCCCTCAGAAACTGTGCCGTCCTCAACTCACGTCCGACCAATCGCAAGATCGCGCCGCGAGTGACCGCAGCCAATTCGCACTGCATCCCGGCGGCTAACCGCAGTCGTTTCCACTGCACGCCGCCCGGTTCAGCGAGAAGCTCGATTGCCTTCACCGCGCCGGCCGTCAACCGCACTGTGCCGCGAGCAGCCGGGGCACACGCGCGGCACACGAGCCCGCCCGACGCGGCGCTGAACCACAACGCCGACTCGTCGCCGACCGCCGCGCCGCAGGCCGCACACGCCTCGAAGTTCGGCATGTGGCCCGTGTCACGCAGCAGCAACAACTCGAATCGCCTTAGCACCAAGGCGATGTCATCGCTCGATTCAAGATCGCCGAGGCAATCCACCGCCGCGTCAAACAGCAGCGGATGTGGGTCGTCGTCTTCCGTCAACTCCAAGAGCAACTCGGCCACGTAGTAGCCGGCGTACAAGACTTGCAGACTGTTCCGCGGTGGGGCGCCGGCCGATCGCGCGGGCGCGTGCCCTGGACGAACGGCATCGGGCTTGAACCCCTTCACCAGTTCCGCCTCGGTCAGCAGATCCAGGCTGTCCGAGCTTTTGCGGATGAGGACTATACGACATACACTAAGTAGATCAAGGGCACCTGCGAAAGGCCCCTTGAGTCGTCGCCCGCCCTTGGCCAAGGCCCCCACCTTGCCGAACTCGCGAGTGAAGAACGTCACGACCCGACTCGTCTCGCTGAAGTCGACCTGCCGGATGACCAGGGCTAGGGCTTTTTCGGTCGCCATGCGCGATTACGTACTGTGCCACATTGAATAGGGTCTGAAATCGGCTTCGGTCGTTTAACCCG